>JABFSO010000454.1 GCA_013140555.1 Cyclobacteriaceae bacterium
CTCCTTATACGTTACATTAAACTGTAAAGCTTCGGGGTTTTTTAATTGATAGCCTTCCGGAATTTGGATAACAATTACCCTGTCATAACCTCGATTGAAATCATTCTCTACATCCAGCGTCCGTTTATCATCTTGATATAATTCTGATTGCGGCCCAATGAGCAATCCGGCTTTAAATAAAATCTTAGAGCCTGCCATTTCCAGAAAGTGGGAGGAAACAAAATCTACATCAATTAAAAATTTTTGTGTACTGTCTTTACCGAGTGGTTTCGCTTCCCAGCGCTTGATCTCAGGATCAGGAGCTGTTTGCTTAGTTAATTCCTCTACTATTGAATGCAATTGCTCCTTATTGATCAAATGAAAATAAGGTGTAATGAACGATGCATTGTATCCACTGAATGTACGCTTCATCGCGATTGTATTTTTCGAGATATCCTGATCAAATGTCACCTGAATATTCAGGTTGTCGGTATTCATTAAGTACGATGCTGCCGGAATATCCTTTACTGCGCCCAAACCGGATTTAATTCCTCCAATTTCCAACGGTTCAATGAACAAACCTTTATTACCCATAAACTGTGGAGGCAACATGGGATAACGCGTCTTGTCATCATAAGGAGCGAGGAAACCACCGGTAGAAGGAAAATATAATTGAAAGTCATCGAGGTAATTCCAAGTATCAAAGGAACCATCAAATCGGGCTGCTTCGCGGTTGCAGGTAAGCACAATATCGCAAGGGATTTGAAGTTTCGAATAGATTCCGTAAAACAAGCGTACCATACCAACTGTAGACGCCACTTTGGTTTTCAATACTGTTTGCAGATCCTTCAGGCCGTCATCTCTTGACTCCGTATTAATAACTATTGTCGACTTTAAAACATCTTCAACTTGACGAATACGAGTTGCCGTTGATGCTGAGCGATTATCTTTTAGCGTTCCAACAAATTTACTCAGCGCCTTCTCTTCATCTTTGTTCAAGGTGGATACCGTTTCATAAAAAGTTTTGGCAGCATCATCCCACGTATAAAGCCGCGCATTGTTCCTCTCCTTATTATACGCTAACTTAAATTCAATTCGCTTACGATTTACTTCCAACAACGCAAATGGTTCTTCTTTAAGACCCGGCACATTTGCTTCTTCAAACAAGTATGTATTTAATTCATCGTTGCTATCTTTCTTTTCATTTGCTATACCATTATATATTTTGAAAGCAAACTCCAGATGTTTGGGGGATGTCAATTTGAAAGTAGCCAACTTAATATCCGCATCCAGCTGCATGTTGACGCGTTCAAAAAGGTTGGCCTGCATTTTCCGCACGTAATAGTATTCTATTTCGCTTCCCAACTCTACACCTTCCATGGCAAAAATTCGGTAAGAGTTGTCTGTTGTTTCGTCCTTCAACTCTTTTAAGTTGTTCTTATCAAAGTAAATTACTTTCCCATCTTTTGAAATAGCTCTTGCCTTCAAATCTACCAATGCCAATGTACTCCGCATAGGAACAACAATTCGATTGTATTTTTGAATTGCTTCACTGTTGTTTACATAAATGATCCGATGAACCACTGTTTGCATCAAAAACTGATCGTTCTCAAAACCATAATCATATTGCACATGATGTTTCAATACAAGTTGCGTTGCTTCACTCTCCGTTGGAGTTAATTTATAACGAGCACGTTCTTTCTCCCATTCGTATCCCTGAAAACCGGAGGAGTGGCTCGTCAAAGCAGCTAAAACAAAACCAAGTGAAAACCAAAATCGCATCATGTTACTTCTTTTTAAATATGATAGATTGCTTATAAACTTCTGAAATCTTTTTTACTTCGTCATTCCACGTGTCAAATTGATTAGTCTGGAGCAACAGGTAGTTGACTCCAATTTCTTTGACGAAGTGAATTTTGTTATCCTTCACCTTATAAGAAGCGGAAAGTGAAAGATACTTCCCTTTTACATTTGCATTCTCCGGAATGTACTCAACTTCATAACCTGCTGGTATTTCCAATTCTACCACATCTCGCTTCAGGTATTTATACGTATTCTCGCGAGGCGTTTTTCTGGTGCTCTTATTAATGTTGCTGTTGAAATACTCCTTGTTTAAATGGAGGTTAAAGTAAATCTCATTTCCAACCTGTTGGTAATAATTACTGATTTTAAAATCGTATTGAATCAGGGTAGGCTGATCGCGCAGTAACTGATTGGCCAATTGATATTTTCCAACCAGATACTTATTATTTCCCTTGTTGGTAATTCGTGTTACACTTTCTTTTATATCTTTTTCATGTGCACGATCCAATTCATAACCGCCATATATTTTGGTGTAGCCATTTAGCACCACGGTGCCGGTGCCCACTACTTCTTTATTATCTAAACGAATGGAAACTGAATCGACCATCAAACTGCGATTTGTTTCAATCTCTGGCACATTTCGAATGAGGTAATCTTTTTCGGACTTTACAATAAATGCTTCTTTTCCCTGAATCATGGAAGAGGGATAGCCCATTGGTGTGTAGTTGCTGGTGGCATCTAAAAATGTGTACTTTCCATCTGGGGAAATGTAGGTGGCAATCATGTGATTGTCTACAATGGGTGTTGGAAATTGAGAATACTTGTAGGGAATATCACGCGTGCCAATCCAAGTATGGTACACGGGCAACCCTGCCATCTTACTCATATCGACAATCAGATTGGCCATGTCTTTGCAATCGCCATAGCGTTTGTCGCACGTATAAGAACCGCTATTTGGAATAAATCCACGCATACCTTGCTCAAATGCAATGTACTTGACGTTATCCTGCACCCAATAAAAAATATTCTTCACCAACTCTTCTTCCGTTTTGCTCTTCGCTTTCAATTGCTCCACTTGTGCTTGCAATTGTTCGGAGGGGTTTGCATTTACATTGCTTACATGGCCGAAGTACCATTTACTCAAGCTGCTGATATCATTTAACACTTCTCGTTTCGTGGAATTGTATGTGTATGATTTAATGTAGCAAACGATATGTGGAGTGTAATAACTGACGGGTGGGCTGTTATCCTCTGCTTTCAAAGCTGGCGTGTTTTCAGCGGTCCACTCATACTGCACATTCTTGCCTTTCTCCGTTTTAGAAAATTTTACTTGTCCTGTACTATCATTCAACACTTGAAAGAAAAGATCCACCTCTTTTGGGGCCTTGATGATGAAGGTTGTTCGCACTTGTGGTAAATACGATGTAAACGTAAAACCATGCATGAAGCGAATATCCTTCATGATTTCGCGATACTGTAGTGTGGTGCGATTGCGTATAGCGGCAGCCGGATAGTCAAAAGTATAGTAATAAGAATCGTCATAAAATATACCACGATCCTGATCACTGTTCTTCTTAAAGCTGGTAACCGGTATGGCCTTGTATTTATTTTTTTCCCACACCCAGGTTTTTGCCTTCAAATCTGTAACTTCTAAAAAGTGCGATCCATAAACTCGTCTGTCGGAGAATAAGTCGGTTTGCTCCTTTAATGAAAGCATGTCGCTGGATGTTTCGGTGTACATACGCAGCGAATCTTTTTCAAAATACAAATTGATCGCGTAGGTGCGATTTAGATAAATAGCCGCATCGTCTGGAAATTTTTTCTTCAATGCTTCCCAATCTGCATCGTCTTGCGCGCATAGCCCAAACGCTACTATGCAAAAGATTGAACTCAATATTAATTTTTTCATCATTATTCTTCTATTATGCCATCTCTGAAGTTATACTCTTTCTTCTTTACCCCTTTCTCAAATAAAGTTGCTTTTCCATTTCGAATTCCAAAATGAAAGTCAACCACTTGAATCAATGATCCGTCTTCAGCGTAGACTTCTGACTTTCCTTCCAATTCATCCCATTCGTAGAACCTCTTCATCCAAACTTTTCCACTGGGGTAATAGATTGTAGTTGGCCCCTGAAAATTCCCTTTTTCATAACTATACTCAGAAAACAAAGTTCCATTTTCATAAAACAACTTTTGCTTTCCTTGTCGAACGCCATCCTTCCATTCTTCCATCCACTGCACAACACCATTCTTGTTTTTAAACTCAAGCTTTGCACTGCCGGTAAATGGCTTCCACTCCGCATTCTCATTTTCAACAATTGATCGGTAGGCCAACATGACACCCTCATCCAGTTTCTTTTCAAACAAAGGGTTGCCCTCGGGCGAATAGTAGCGCGTTATGCCTTGTCGCTCATCATCAAGAAAAACTCCGACTGATTCCAGTTTTCCATTCTCATGGTAATAGGTCCAAATGCTATCCATTGAACCGTCTCGATAGTTTCCTTCGCTAGAAAGTTTTCCATTATAATAATAGTAGCGCCATGTCCCTTCGGCTAAGTCATTCTCGTAATATCCATCAGTGGATTGTTGTCCATTAATTCCAACGTATACATACTTACCATTGCGTTTGTCATTCGTGTATGTGTTTTTATACATCAAAGAACCGTCCGGAAAATATCGGGTGAAGTCGTTAATATAACTTCCGCAAGAAATGGTATACTTTGATTTTACCTTTCCGGAAGAAAATAAATCTTCAATGGTAATGGCAGCTCCTTCTGTTTTCCGGGTAGATTCAACAGTTCCATCTTTCAAAAATCGGTTCACATCTGCTATTCCGTTTTCATCGTAAATGGAAACTAAGTCTACTTTACCATCCATTGCATAGTCTAAGTTATCACTCATAAGCTTTCCATTCCGATAATAGTAATCGCTCTGAATTGTGCCATCCGGATAATAACTCAACCATTGCTGCTCTTGTTCTCCATTTTGATACCAGCCTTCTTGCATTTTCTTTCCATTCTGATAATACTTCATATAATAGCCATGCAATTCTCCGTCTTTATATTCTTTTTCAATTTTGATTTCACCGGTAGAATAGTAATCTCTCACTATTCCTTGCAATTTGGCATCTTCAAAAAAAGCTCGCTCTGTTAACTTGCCATAGCGATTATAATATTTCCACTCACCGTGGTTGTTTCCTTTTTTGTAGCCGCCTTCCGACATGAGCTGACCTGTGGCAAAATAATACTTCGCAGAATAGTTTCCATCATTGGCGCCTGAAGCAAAAATTACTTTCCCGTCTTTCGCATAAGAAGTTGTTTTGACAGCTACTCCTTTTTTATAGGCAATGGCATACTGTTTTACGCCATCATTGAAAATTGTATTTTCACCCGTGTATCTTCCCTCTTCATCAAAAATCCTACTTTCAGTTAATTGGCCCAACACATTATAGTACAACCACTCACCTATACCCACACCTTCAGGCGAATAGGAGCCGCTACGCTTCATTTTTCCGTTAGTGTGGTAATATTTCCATGTTCCGGTTTCATTGCCATTCACGTAATTACCTTCTGTTGATTTTTTTC
Source organism: Cyclobacteriaceae bacterium (assembly GCA_013140555.1). GTDB lineage: Bacteria > Bacteroidota > Bacteroidia > Cytophagales > Cyclobacteriaceae > ELB16-189. The sequence goes on from JABFSO010000454.1 coordinate 5,367, forward strand.
CATTACGATGATACTCCACATAACTACCGTTAAGCTTTCCGTCTGAGTAGGTCATTTGGTAATGTTGTTTTCCGTCTTCATAATAGGTATCAACGGGGCCGTGAAACTTGCCGTCTTTATATGCATACTTTTGATGGATCTTTCCAGAAGCATAAAAAATTTGTGTAGGACCATTGCGCTTGCCTTTATCATAGGTCGATTTTTCACGTATCACACCACACGGGTAGTATAAAATTACCTCTCCATGTATTTCATCATCTTTCAGAAAGAAATACTCGCTTTTGTTTCCTTCGGTAGAATAAACGGTGACTTCGCCCGTATCATAGTTCTCGATACTCTTTATTGTTCCCAAATCATAATAATATTTCCAAGTGCCAATCTTCTCTCCTTTATCATTATATGTTCCTTCTGCCTGCAGTTCACTGTTGTTATGAAAAAAAATCCACTGTCCCACCCGTATATCATTTTTCTTTTCGCCCAATGCATCAATGAAGCCGGAATCATCTCGCCACAACGTTAGTGGTGTGTTTACATTGAATTTGGGAGCTGCCATTTTCTGGGTTTTGGCCGAAATAGCTTTATTTACATTTTGGTAAAGTTCGGTTAGCAGTTTTTCATTTTTATTACGCCACTTGGTAGCAATTTCGTTACTCGAAGAAGTGAGGAGATGATAAATGAAAGGTTGCACCTGTTGCTGATCTTTAATGGCTTTATAGATGGGTAGGTAAAAGTTCACCCACTCATCGTTGTTATTTGCATCTAACATCGCCAATTGATCAAATAGCAGTTCATATTGTTTTACAACAGCCGCTTCAATCGGAATTTGTGATTTGAATTTTTTATCCAGAGAAATCTTCGCGCGAATAATCTGATCTAATTTATCGCTGGCATTCACACCAAAAGCCGGGATGGTGCCTTCATCCTGCAATTGATTATCAAGGAATTTATTGATGAAAACCAGTCGCGAGTTATCTTTTGTTTGGATCGCTAAATACATACCCATCGAAAGCATGGCATGTGCCTTGCGGCCTTGCCCCATAGAAAGTAATGCTAAATTCAAATGTGCATTCATGTTAAATGGGTTCATGGATAAAATCTGAAAATAAATCTGCTTTGCCTTCTCGTATTTCTTCTCATCATAGTATTGAGCAGCCCTACTTGTGAGCAGTCCCTGATCAACCGGATATTGGCGTAAGGCTTCATCAAAAGCAGCAATACCCTGGTCAAATTGGCCACTGTTGGTAATACAATTTGCTTGTGCGCGAATCACACGTGCGCGGAAATCGATGGGGTGAGATAATACTTGTTTAAACAGATTTAATGCGCTGTCATATTTCTTATGGGCAGAATACGCCAAGCCCATTCTATACAACATGGTCACATAATTCGTATCCCGCTTCGGGATCTTTTTATACTCCTGAATGGCTTCTTCATATTTGGCAGAATCATACAATTCATTTCCTTTCGCCAAAACTTCTCCCGATCTAACCAGCGGAATCTTTTGAGCGATGGATTGCAAGGTTAGAAGACAGAGAATACACAAAACACAACTGCGCATCATAGATTAAACATTTGGTAGCAAAATAATAAACAAGGCTCTGTTGTAATCGAACCTCTCCATAAATATTTTCTCATGAGGGCTATGATAACTTGCGGATTTTAGTCGGGTTGCTCAACTTATAATCACTCCGCTTATCTGAAATCTTCAAGGCCTTATTCACATAGCCTTTGGTATACGCTTTACTGCGGGCTTCAAATTCAATGTTATCTCCAGGATGTAGCTGTGCCTTTACAAAACCTTGGGTATAGCTAAACCAGATATGATCGGCCACCCGAGTAGTGGTTTCTATATCCACTACATTCTTTAATAGAATGGTTTCCTCGCTGTATCCTTTATAATTGATTTTTTTGCCGATACGCTCAAACTGCGCCTTGTATTTCTTACGTACGCCTTCGAGCTTTTCCAATTCTTTCCGCATTTTCAAAGGTACTAACAGATCTTGCAATGTAGATCGGTTCCGTTTTCTATCTTTATCCAATGAAAAAGACAATTGTACTCCTACTAATGGTTTGTGGCGTGGTTACTGTCAACGCTCAAACATCCGATTACGAAAAACAGAAAAGCGAAAAGTTAAAGGTTCCTTCACCTTTCGAGGCCATCATTAGCCGGCAAGACAATCGAGAAATTGTTTATCAGGATGATTATGTGGTAGCCTTTGTGCCCATTCGCAAACAAGCGCCTGTCCATTTACTCATCGTGCCTAAGAAAAGAGTTTACTCCATCAATGAGGTTGAAGATACCGATGCGGCCATGCTCAGCAGCATGATGCTGGCGGCCAAAAAGTTAGCCAAACAATATCAAGTCGATAAAACCGGCTACCGCTTGGTAATCAACACCAATGAAAACGCCAATCAAACGGTGTTTCACCTACATATGCATCTATTAGGTGGCATGCCGCTTGGCCCGGCAGTTACGCAAACATATTCGGAAAAATAATTTCTGTAGCCTGTAATTATTGCCTTCGTTGTCCGACATATAGGCAATTGAATCTGGCAAAATGGCTATACAAAAAAAGACGATCCGCAGTTTCGCAACGGTAATAATCTTAATGATTGCCGGGGGTGTAATCGGCTTCTTAGGTGCTCAGTTTGGAATGAGCGCCTCCAAAACAATGCCGGGCTTACATGTGGCTATTCTACTTGTATCACTGATTCCAGTTTATTTTATAGTAGTAGGGTTTCACGAAGGCGGACATGTGGCTGCCGGAATTTTAATGGGGTTCGAATTTAGGATGTTTGTGATCGGACCCTTTCTGTGGGAAAAGCAGAATGGTCGTATCGTATTTAAGTGGAATACCAATGTGAACGTCTCAGGTGGAATGGCTATTTGTCTTCCGAAGGATTCAGAAAATCTAAGCAATCGATTTTCAATTTATGCGGCTGGTGGACCTATTGCAAGTTTGATTTTTAGTGGATTCACATTCTTACTCTATATCATTGCTGGGATATGGGCCGAAACGAGTGGATGGCTTACCATCACCAAGGAGCTCCTCTCCATGACTTCATTTCTATCGCTCTTAATTTTTGGGCTCACCGCGCTACCCTTTCACACCGGAGGATTTTATTCGGATGGAGCACGCGTAATTCGATTTATGCGTGGTGGTGATGTAGCGCGTTTTGATTTGTTGTTGTTGAAAATTATCACTGGCAGCGCGAGTGGCACACGGCCGCGCGATTTGTCATTGGCTGAAATAATGGAAGCCAAAGAACTTGCTCAAAAACTGCAAGCACCTATGGAGGTTTACATTCATTCGTATCACTATCAAGTTGAATTAGACAGCAATAACATTGAACAAGCCGAAGTGCATTTGCAAAATTATGTGAAGCTAGCCGATGAAGTGCCGGGGGGAATACGAAATGCAGTATGGCTGGATGCTGCATTCTTTTATGCTGCGATGAAACAAGATGCTGAAAGAGCTGAATTCTATTGGAAGCAGTTTGCGCCTTCTGCGCTAATTCCTAAGGCGATGGTGTTTGCCACTGAAGCTGCTTTTCTATGGTTGAAAAATGATAAACCTGCATTTGAAGAAAAGCATCAAGCCGCTTTGCGCGAATTGCCCAACATGCTCGACAAAGGTATGAGCATTGCATTAAAAGATAAATTGGAAGCACTACAAAAAAGTGAGCCACAAAATTTAGCTACTCATTTTGATCAACCAATCGGCCAGGCGGTTTGAGTAGCCCCACTCATTATCAAACCACGCCAGAAGTTTGGCGTGTGTGCCATTGGTAACTTTCGTGAGCGTGCCATCCACCAACGAAGAGTGTGGATTACTGAGCACGTCCGATGACACAATCGGATCAAACGTAATGGCTATTGTATTTTTCATTTCAGCTTTTGCTTTGTGGAGGATCAGTTCGTTCAAAGCATCAGCACTGAAATTATTCTTTAACACCAACGAAATATCTGCCAACGCCCCACAAGGAATGGGCACACGCGTGGACATGGTTTCTATTTTTCCGCTCAAAGCGGGAAAGATCGTTTCAAGTACAGGCCGGATGTTCACTTCAAAGGGAATGATTGAATGTGCGGCTGCTCTGCCTCTGCGCAATCCTTTATAAGGTGCATCGATTAATTGTTGTCGTGTAGTGTAGCCCTGAATGACGTTAATGTGCACTGACTCAATGCCGATGGCCTGCTGAACAATATGCAAAAGAGGAGCCACGCAATTAATGGTGCAATCGCCCGGAGAAACCAATGTTGAAGGCTGCTGATCATTCACACTCCAAATGGTAGAAGGCAAATCTTTCGAATAGGTAGTGAGTAGAACTTTCTTTGCTCCCACCTCAACATGTTGCTGCATTTCAGAAGAGTGTGTGAACAGGCCGGTTGCTTCAATCACTATATCAATAGTAAGCTGTTGCCACTTCAGTTTAGAAATATCCGGTTGCTGGGTGTAGATGATCTCATGCCCATCAATTAAAAATCCATTGGGTGTAGGTTCAATATCGGTGGTGAAAGTGCCGTGGATGGAATCGTACTTAATCAAATAAATTAAATTTTCTTTGGGCATCAAGTCGTTGACGGCAATCAAATGATGTAGCTGACCGCGCTGGTGTAACACCCGAAAGAGCGTGCGGCCAATTCGTCCCATTCCATTAATAGCATATCGGGTCATAGCTTCCATTTAGTCAGTGCAATTTTACTAAGAATACTGATCGAACGCGCTACCCATTTAAATGTTCGTGTTCGTTACTCATAAAAACGGTTAATTACTCATTATCCATTGCATTCGGCTCAAAATCGTCTAACCACAAAAGTATGCTGCCGTATGTTTGCATAACAAAACAAAAAAAACTCCCTCATGAAAAACTGGATCATCCTCACCATTTGTTCGTTCGCTATCATCAGCTGTAGCAAAGACGAAACCGTAACACCCACTATTGTTGAATCGCCTCTCAGCACATTTTTATCATCTAAAACAGGTTTGACATTCGACACTTTCAAATCTGACTCCTACTCGCTGGGTTACGAATTTAAAACCACAGCCGATGGCTCGGTAACAGCTTTAGGTTGCTCTTCAACGGAAGCCGGAACTTTTGCCTTGCAACTGTACCAGGTAGACAGCGTGAATAATACCGGAACCTTGGTTGCTTCTGCGTCTATTGATTTAACCGCGAGTGATATTGCCAATCGCAAATTCAATTACAAAACATTGGCGCAAAAAGTAGCGATTAGTAAAGGTGTCTATTATCGTGTAACCTATTCTGTAGAAAACAAAACATTTGAGCGTCTTCAGGCATCGAATAATCCATCGATGACTTTTCCCATCACATCTGCCAATAAAAAGGTGTTGATCAAAAGAGGTGTGTATGGAGGTGTCAGTTCATTTCCAAATCAGTATTGGGATGTACTGTACATGGCTGATGCGAAATTAGAATTTAAATAGAGATTTACCATCGCTAACAAAAGACCGAAGGCAACCCCTTCGGTTTTTTTTATGCCTTCAAAAAAAAGAGCTATCGCAATTTTTCAATTATTTTTTATCTTGAAGACTTAACCCCAAAACCTACCTATGCAAAAAATTTTATCGTATGTACTTTTTGCCATTGGCTTTGTCATTGTGACCGTGGCCGGATTATTCTTCTATGTAAAATTCGCCTTGCCCAATGTGGGCGAAGCGGAAAACATTACCATTCCTGCAACATCCGAACAGATTGAGCGCGGAAAATATTTAGCGAATGCGGTGGCCGTTTGTATGGATTGCCACTCTACCCGCGATTGGTCAAAATTTTCCGGGCCGCTTACTCCCGGCACACTTGGTCAGGGAGGCGAGCGCTTTGATCACAGCATGGGCCTGCCCGGAATTTTTTATTCTAAAAACATTACGCCTTCCGCTATCAGCCGCTATACCGATGGTGAGCTGTATCGGGTAATCACCACCGGTGTTACCAAAGAAGGAAGAGCGATGTTTCCATTGATGCCCTATTTGTATTATGGAAAAATGGATAAAGAAGACATTTACGCCATCATTGCTTACTTACGCACCATTCCTTCGCTTCAACATGAAGTACCTTCTTCCAATGCAGATTTTCCGGTGAACGTAATCATGAATACCATTCCTACCAAAGCACAACCCCAAACAAAGCCTGCTCCCAGTGATATGCTTGCCTATGGCGCATATATGACCAATGCGGCAGCCTGCATGGAGTGTCATACCAAAGTAAATGATCAGGGGCAAGTAATTCCGGAAGTTGCCTTTGGTGGTGGCCGGGCATTTCAATATCCGGATGGCTCGGTAGTAACATCCTCTAACATTACATCCGATGCTGAAACAGGTATTGGCAATTGGAGCGAAGAAGCTTTTGTGCAGCGATTCAAAACCTATGCCGATAGTTCATATGTAACTCCGGCTGTTGCAAAAGGAGAATTTCAAACCGTTATGCCCTGGACAATGTATGCGCAGATGAAACGCGAAGACTTAGTAGCGATTTATAACTATCTAAAAACCGTTAAGCCTATCAACCAAAAGATCGTAAAGTTTACTGCTTCGCGCTAAATTCTTCTATCCCTCTGTGCACCAATAGCAAATGACGCACAGGGGTTATTTCTTTCGCACGAACTTTTTTTGGTGCAGGGGAAATTACAATGTAGCTTGCGCCCGAATTATCCAACCTATGAGCGCAACAAAGATTATCATCAACAACAACGGTTCTATTAAAGTAGAGGGCGATTTTGAAATTGTAGATAGCCAGGGCAATGCCTATGGCCTACAGGGCAGAACAGTCATTGGTCTTTGCCGGTGTGGCCTTTCTGCCAACAAACCTTTTTGCGATGGCTCGCATAAAGAGAAATTTACACATCAAGCCACGGCTTTCGAATTGCCTCCTCGTAAAGTCTAATAATCTAAGCCAAACGATTTAATTTAAAATTAAGAATGAAAAAAATTGTAGAAGCCCGCAAACTGCTGGGTGTAGATAAAGATATTGACCTGAAAGAACTAAAATCGATCTATCGCACATTCATGAAAGATTGGCATCCGGATAAGTTTCATGATAATCCTCAAGGGAAATTGGAAGCCGAAGAGAAAAGCAAAAATTTTATAGAAGCGTATCACCTACTGGTGAGCGTAGCGCCAGAAACCCATGAGTTGCAGTTGGAGCAATATACCAATGTGATTACTACCTCGCGCATTGCCGACTTTCAATACAAATCGCAAACCTTGCAAGTGAATTTTGTGGATGGCAGTTGTTACGAATACTTCGGGCTACCCAAAAACATTTATCAAAAGTTGGTTAACTCCGATACACCCGATCGGTTTGCCCGCAGGCACATCTATCATTCATACATTTATCGCAAAACCAGTAAGGCAAACGAAGCATAATTGATCGGCTCGCGTTCAAATTAGAATTACTGCCCACATTCACGATTCATCGAATTTCTGAGGTTCGTGCAAGTTTATTCGCAAGAAGGCGAATAAAATATTTCCAAAAATCATTACTATTGGTCATTGTTAACCCCAAAAACGTTTATACCATGGCTAAAAAAAAGAAAAAGTTATTGCGCTTCCGCGGGAATGAAGGGAGTGCAATGGATGAAAAAGTAGTGAAGAAGTGGATTCAGCAACACGAAGATCACCACGTAACAAAGGCCCATTTCTTTGGTCGCGAGATCATTGAAAAAATATTGCGCCAACCAGACTGTGTGGGTATTCGAATTTATTATGCGCTCGATGACGAAGGACAGAAGCAGTTGATTTTAGTTGGAGCCGATGAAAAAGGAAACAACCTATGGCCTAGCACCAAAACCAATCGTAAAAAAGGATTGATGGGTGATGGTGGCGGAAATACTGTAGCTGATGGATCAACTCCATGCCCACCTAATTGCCCACCAAAAGGCTAAAAGCATGGCAGCGGACTATAGACTATTCTGGATAGTTGCATGGATCTCAATTTTATCTGCATTGGTTCGATTTTTTATTGGAATAAAAGGATATAATGTTCGAATCATTGGCCTTAAAGTAATATGTGCTTTTTGCCTTATAGCTTTTTGTTTCGATACATTTTCAACAATGTATCCTCGCTATGCAAATACATCGAATAATATCTATCGATTATTTGAGTTCATCACCCTGTTGTATGTCTATTACATTATTTGGAAAAATGACAAAAACAGAATAGTCTATCTAATATTAGGATTAGCATATTTACTTTTCTTCGTTGCGGAGTTATTGCTTTTCTCATCAAAGCAACTTAACGCTTATAGTATTACACTAACGTCTTTTGTTTTTATCGTTTTTGCGGTGCGGTATTTTTATTTGCTAATGCGCGATTTACCAACCGATCAGATTCAAAGGCTACCCATGTTTTGGATCAATACTGGTGTATTAATCTACTTCGCGGGTAGTCTTTTTTTATTCGCTATGCGCAATTATCTTATTTCCGCTTTTCACGATAATCAAACTATTTATTGGAGTGTCCACAATTTTTTGAATATAGTTAAAAACTTACTCTTTGCTGTTGCCTTATGGCAGGACCTACGGAAACCCAAGCCTATCTAATTTTTGCCGTTGGCTCATTGGCCATGCTATTCATGGCTGGAGCCATCATCATCTTTGTTGCTTTTTATCAAAAACGGATGCTCAATGAACAGCTCCGCAGGCAATCCATGGAGGCCGAATACCAACGTAAGTTGCTCGAAGCCCAACTAGAATCGCAGGAGCGGGAGCGCGCCCGCGTGTCAAAAGATCTACACGATGATGTTGGACTGATGCTACAAGCGCTTCGCACCACTACCTTGGCGGTAATTCATCAGGCGCCCGAAGAAGACCGTCAAGAAGTACAACAAATGGTTTCGGAAATTACCGAGTCGGTACGCAGAATTTCCTGGGATTTGATGCCCTCCAGCCTGGAGCGCTTTGGCCTCACAGAAACCATTGATGAACTTTGCATGCGCCTTCACAAAAGAGGGTTACCTGTGCATTTCGAATTAGAAGGTGTTGCTATATCTCTAACTAAACGAAACGAAGTGCTGCTCTATCGGATGACGCAAGAGATGGTGAACAATGCTTTGAAACACGCCAAAGCTTCCTCCATTGATGTGAAATTGCAATGGCATACCGACAAGCTGATGTTGCAAGTAAAGGATAACGGGGTTGGGTTTGAATTACCCACCAGCGTCAACTACTCCCCCATAGGCAGTGGCCTAGGTTTACTTAGTTTAAAAAGTCGTGCTGATTTATTGTACGCACAGCTTACCTTTGAAAAAAATTCACCATCCGGCACCGTTATATCCGTAACCCTCCCTCTTCTCCATGGCTAAAATTGATGTTTGTGTTGTTGATGATCACCAAATTTTCCGCAAGGCCATGATGCGGTTGCTCAAAACCTTTAAGCGGGTTAATGAGGTAACGGAAGCTGAAAACGGACAAGCCTGTCTTCAATTTTTAAAACAACAGGCGCAACTTCCACAAGTATTGCTACTCGATTTGGAGATGCCTGTAATGAATGGCGTTGATTGTGCCGAAGCTGTTCTAAAGAAATATCCCGACATCAAGATCATCATTCTCACCATGCACGATAGTGAAAAGTACATGCTCTACTTGATGGAAATGGGTGTGCATTCTTTTCTCTTAAAAAATACCGGTCCTGAAGAATTGGAGTTAGCCATTCAGCATGTGGTGGACAATGATTTTTACCACAACGAATTATTGAACAGCGTGCTGCGCAAAGGCATTCATCAGAATGGCAAGAAAATGGAGAAACCTGCTTTTGCAAAACTGGCCGACCTCACTGATCGTGAACAAGAAGTGCTACGCATGATCTGTCAGGAAATGAGTGTGAAAGATATGGCGCTCAATCTGGGTGTGGCGCCTAGTTCTGTGCAAACCTATAAGACTCGGATTATGGCCAAGCTTGGCATCAAAAATACCATTGGGTTGCTGCGCTTTGCCCTCGAAACCGGGCTAATTTTGTAAAACCCGCTTGTCGTTTTTTCGCTACAAACTTGTCGTTTTTTCGCTACAAGCATTTTTTCAAAACCGCTTAAACGCTTCAAATTCGCGCTTTTCAGAGCGAGCGTTTTTTCAGCTCTTCAAAAATCAAAATTCCTTTTTTTAATAGTCTGCATCTTCGGTACGGTTTAGGGTTTTTTAATCACGTACAGATGAAGGTATTGGTAGTTCACCGGCAAGAAGCAGTTCTCGACAGCATCACACAGCAGTTGGCGAAGTGGCATGTAGAAATTTACAACAACGGACTAGATGCTCTGTTGGCAGCGCGTATTGAAGCATTTGATTTGATCTTATGCGGCAAAGACTTGCCGGTGGTTACCGGTATCGAAATGGTTCGATCGCTACGAAACTTCGGACTCAACAAATTAACACCTGTCATACTTCTGGCCGATGGCACCGAAAGTGAAGAGCACGCTCGCATTTACCAAATGCTGAATGTGAACCTGCTAACCATGACAGAGATTGAAGAAATGAAAAACCTAAATATAGAATGAGTACAATAGCCCCCCCTGTTAACTCAGCTTATCAACTTGGTTTACTCCATTTTGTACACGTGCTAATGGCTGCCGATGGCATCATTCATCAGCGCGAACAAATGGTATTAGAAGAAATCAAACGCGAAGAAAATATATCACCCGACTTGTTTAATGAATTCTGCTATTCAATTGTAGGCAAAAATGAATTGCAGGTTTTCAGAGAAGGCGTTGAATTACTCAACAGTGTGAGTGATCAAGACAGGCTGTGTGCACTGGTTCAATTATACCGGCTTTCAGAAGCAGACGAAAATATTCATGAAGAAGAAGTTCGCTTTTTATTCAACTCGCTCAAGCATACAAAAGTAGATTTTGAGGATGTGGTGCTGGCTTCTCGTTTGGCTAAAAGCAAAAATATATAGCAGCCGAAGCTAGGGTGAGATTAGTGTAAGAGGTCGGCTGATAGAATTCGTAAAGGCATACTGAATATACTATGTTACACACCACTCCCCGTGGTTGGGTACCCGATTTACCTGACCACCGCGATCAGCGTTATGACGCGCCAAATAAAGTTTTGCGCAAGCTCCCTTCCAGCGTAAACCTGACTAAACTTTGTCCTCCTGTTTATAACCAAGGCGATCTGAACAGTTGCACCGCTCATGCCATTGGTGCAGCCTATCAATTTGAGTTGCTTCGCCAAAATCGGGAAGAGGTGTTTATGCCTTCGCGCTTGTTCATTTACTACAACGAACGGGCCATGGAAGGCAACATCAAAAGTGATAGTGGCGCCATGATTCGCAACGGCATTAAGAGTGTGAATAAGCAAGGTGTTTGTCCGGAGGATATGTGGCCCTACAACTTTGCACTATTTGCCAGCAAGCCCACCACTGCCTGTTATGCCAGAGCATTGAGTCATCAGGTGTTATCGTATCAACGTGTGAAGCGCTCGCTCACTCAAATGAAAAGTTGCCTAGCCGAAGGCTATCCATTTGTATTTGGCTTTACTGTATTCAATTCTTTCAACAGCAAAGAAGTAAAGCGCAGCGGCAAACTAAACATGCCCAAGAAAACTGAAAAAGACGATGGCGGCCACGCGGTGCTGGCGGTAGGCTATAGCGACAGCGCGAAACGATTTATTGTGCGCAACAGCTACGGGACTAAGTGGGGCAAGCAAGGATATTTCACCATGCCCTATAATTACTTATTGGATGAAGATCTGGCTGACGACTTCTGGACACTGCGCGTAATTGAATAAAATGTTTTGAAATCAAAAAACTATGCCAAATTATACCCCACAACTAGCACAGGAATATCAACAGCTGTTTGATACCTGTCAGATCAAAGAGGCTAAATACAATGAAATCGATGGCTTGCTAAATAAAATTGTTGCTGGCAAGTCGCGCTACGAATCCATTACACGTTCCATTGGCGTGCCGTGGTACTTCACCGGAATCATTCATTGCATGGAATGCAACAGTAAGTTTACCACCCATCTTCATAATGGCGATCCGCTCACGGCCCGCACGGTACGAGTACCTGCGGGTGATCCCAAGACGGGCAGTCCTCCATTTACATGGGAAGCCAGCGCGATTGATGCCCTCAAGTTGAAATCACTAGAGAAGTGGACCGACTGGAGTTTGCCGGGTATTCTATTTCAATTTGAGCGGTACAACGGATTTGGCTATCGTCCAAAAGGGATTCAATCTCCTTACCTCTGGAGTTACTCCAACCACTACACAAAAGGAAAATATGTGGCGGATGGCGCTTACGATGACAAAGCTGTTTCAAGGCAATGCGGAGCTGCCGTGCTATTGCGAAGGATGAGTGAAAAGCAAATTGCCGTAGTCGGAGAACTGGACATGATCACACAAATCAAAGTAATAGGCGCCACTGTGAATTACGCTCCCAACACCGTTGCGATCAATGCGGAGCAGTTACAAAAATTATTAAATCGGGTAGGGCTGCATGTGCGCATTGATGGTAAAGCAGGCAAGATAACATCCGATGCCTATTTCAGCATTTCAGGAAAATATTTAAAAGGAGACACACGCAGATAAACAGTATTAATAGATATGGAAGTAGTACAGATGAAACAAATAGAAAATCAATCACTCTTTAATTGGAAGACACTGGAAGAGCAACATAAAAACACTTTTAAAAGAGAGTATGTGGCCTGTCATGAACCACACGAATTCAAATGGATAACTGAAAATGTGCAGGCTGTATTTCCGCAATTCAGAAAAAGCCTGGTAGAGCGCGCGATAGAAGAAGTATGCCACGAGATGAAGCACACCCCCCGCAAGCGCCACGAATTTTTTGAACGGTTACAAGTGGCATTAGAAACACAGAAGCTCACCACCAAAGAAGCGTTGAAAAAAGTGAGCAAGTAAGTATTCGCATAAGCAGAGAAAATTGTTATGATAAAAAATGAATATAGCCGAAATTAAAAAAACTCATGAAAATAATCCATACACTTCGAGCACTCTCGCGCATCAAATCTGTGAAGCACTTAATGGTTGTAATATTCTTGTTATTCGTTGCGGTGGTCGTTCAATCGTTTACCTATAATCAAGGTTATATAAAAGCAAACCAAAAGATGACGCGTGCTTTAAAATATGCAGCTATTTTTCCAGACAGCATACTTAAAGTGAAAACTGATTTTAGGGAGATATTAATTGAAAAAACAATCATTCAAGGAGAACGAAAAATACATTATATCTCCTTACTACTTCCTCCAGTAGCTAATTGTAAAGTAGCTCGTATTCATCAACAACTCACAGATGTTGCGTTAAAAGCGCACCATCATCTAACCGTTACAAAAGAGTTCATGGTGCAATCTTTTGTATGTAACTCTGCCGCAACATTCTTTTTCATTCTCGGCAGTGCCAGTTTAGCTTTTATTACCAAATCCGGTTTTGCACAGGCGAATCCATATCTTCTTAACATTCTTATTTGTTCAATTGCGATTGGTTCATTTTTTGTTGGGCTTTCAAATGTATTCAAACAAGAACAGAATGCGAATGACAATTTAAACATGTATATAAAATGTATTGATCTTGAACAAAAGATCAGAACAGAATTATCAACCAACAATTACATTCTGCAAAAAGCTTCCCAACCATGCGATACAACATCCACATTAAACAAAACAATTGAGGCTTTTGATGCTCAGATAGCTAACCTTAATGGTGTAAAACTTGGTTTTAATATCGATGCGCTTAAAACATTAAGCACCCAAGTCTTAGACTCCAATTTCAAACCCTAACTTTTTTGTCATGTCACTATTCAAACATATTCGCTATACCTTGCTTTCAGTATGGTTTTACGCCCCAGGTGTAATCACCATCTTCATTGGCTATTTTCTTCTCACAAAACTCACACAAGGTCAAGATGTGGTAATGTTGGTAGGCGAAGCCAAGTTACCCGTACTCTTCACTGCGGTTGGAGTAATTCTATGGGCCTTCTTTGTTTGGTACTGCAGTCGATTGATTGGCTATGAGAAAAGATTTAATGACGTTAACTGGCCACTCGATTACTTATCATTATTCCCCCGACTATTAGCCTACAACACATTTGTTGTTGTACAAACGGCCATTATTGCTTTGCCTACAGTAGGCAGTGATAACAGTTATTTGTTATGGGCATTTGTCTTTCTTCAAAATGCCTATTATTTTATCTTACAAAAGGCAATTAAAACAAAAGATAAAGTGGCTACCATAGCAGCGCTTTTCATTGCTGCCTTATATACCGGGTATCTGGTATTTCTTTATCTCCGAAATCAAGATGGAGAGGCACATGAATATCATTTGCCATGGATGGCACTTCTTTTATTTGGCTTGCAAATCCTAGTGCTTTATTTTTTCATTCTACGCAGAGTTAAAATAGATCAAAATGCCGGGCACGGTTATCCAGATGATGCCATCGACTATGTATCCATTGGCTCCATTAAAGTAATAAAAGTACCAGCATGGCTTAAAGCGCAAGAAAAAAACACCTTCCTCATCTTCAATATAATTTCGGGCCTAGCCATCGCCTTGTATTTTGTGGTGCTTAACAGTGTTTGGGTAGCGTCTCAATTAGGACCATTGCCTGTGGTGCTATTGGCCTTTGGAATTTTAGCCGGATTAGCCACCATCATCACATACCTCTCGATGCGAGTAAAATTCAACCTCTTCTTTGTATTACTGGTAATCGCCATTGTTGTAGGGAATTTATTTGATCCTTATTCAGTAAAGCTTACCAAAGCTAAGAAACCATTTGTGCATCAACAACGGCCTTCCTTAGAAGCCTACCTCGCAAAATGGATACAACATCGAAAAGCAAAAATGATAAACAATGATTCGTTAAACCCCTATCGTGTTTATCTGGTGCTGGCAGATGGAGGCGCTTCGCGTTCAGGCTATTGGGCAGCCAGCGTCTTAGCCGCCATTCAACAACAGTCATTGAGCGATTCGGCTACCAATGAAACATTCAACGATCATTTACTGGCACTCTCGGGTGCTTCCGGTGGCAGCGTGGGCAATGCAGTGTTCTACAGTTTGCTGAAAAAAGAGCAGCACGATCCTAACATCCTCCAACACGCTCGTGAATTCTTAGGCCACGATTTTCTTACCTATACCATTGCGCATTATCTCGGCTCTGATTTAGCAGGCCATTTTATACCCGGCTTGCGCGACCGCGCTACTGCCCTTAGCAACAGCATGGATTACTGGTCTACCGGTGCGAGCGATGTATTTAAAAAAGAGGTAGATGAAGCCTTCGACCAGAGCGGCCGCCTGCCCATACTTTTTATCAATACCACTCGAGTGCAAGAAGGCACTCCGGCTGTGGTGAGTTCGATAAGACTCGATAGTGTAAGCAATCGTCTGGACGTGCTCAGCTTAATCGATTCAACGTACGCCCAAGGTAAGGGAAACATACAGCTAAGCACGGCTGCTGTATTGGGTGCACGCTTCCCATACGTATCGCCTGCAGGAGGTATATCATATGAAGCAAAAGAAAAAGAGCCAAATCATTCTTTTGTGGATGGTGGCTATTTCGATAACAGTGGTGGTGGCATTATCCATGAGATGATGCAACGAATCGAGAAAATTCAAAACGATACTACAAATAGTCTTTCAAAGGATTTGAAAAGAATGAGGTTCTACCTGATTCATCTTACCAACACTCCGGATAGCGATGGCAATCTCAATCCAATTCACCCGCTTACCAACGATTTGGCAGCACCACTGTTAACGGTGTTCAATACCTACGGCTCGCAAACAACGGTAAACGACAAACGACTGGAAACTTTCATGACACGATTTTGCAACTGCACCACTGCCAACAAAGAAATAAATCTCTATCGCACCAAAAAAAATGAAAGCTATCCAATGAATTGGGTAATCAGTCAATACCGCAAAGATTTGATGGATGCACGGGTAGATGAGGTGATTCAAGAAGAGTTAAAGAACGGTTTAAAATAATAGACGGAGTAAGCCGAAAATCCGCAGAAGAGTAGGCGAAAGATATTAATACCCATGGCATACTACCCATCTCTACGCGACTACCAAACAAAAAGCGAACGTGTTCGCATCATTGAAAACATCCAACGCCTCAAGCAAGCCCTTACGGAGCAAGTGCCAAAGAAAAATCTGGAAGAAAATCTTTTGATCGCCACGTGGAATATTCGGGAGTTGGGCAAAAACGATAAAGCTGTTCGATTGCGCGAAACGCTTTTTTACATGGCCGAGATTATCTCTTCGTACGATTTAGTAGCGATACAGGAAGTGGGCGAAGACTTGAAAGATCTGAAAGATCTCGTCAAGATTTTGGGACCGGAATGGGATTACCTCGTTACAGACATCACCGAAGGAGCATCGGGCAATGGCGAGCGACTGGCCTTTGTCTTTGATTCGCGAAAAGTAATCTTCAGAAAAGTAGTAGGTGAAATTGTGCTCCCGGATGCAAAGGGAGAGTCCTCAAAGCAAATCGCGCGCACACCTTTCATTGTGGCGTTTCAATCCGGATGGTTCAAGTTTTACATTACTACCGTGCATATCTATTACGGTAAGGAAAGCAAGTCGTCCCCAGAATACAAAAGACGCGTAAAGGAAATCAGCAATGTCGCTTCCTTTCTTAAAAAGCGCACACTCAAAGAAAAGGAGAATCACATTATTCTTGGTGACTTCAACATCACAGGCCGTGATACAAATGACGCTACATTCCAGGCGCTTGTTAAAGGCGGATTCAAAATACCACCTACACTACTCGCATTAGGTGCTGCGAATACCAATGCCGATGGCACGATGCCGTATGACCAAATTGCCTACATCGATCAACCCGGCTACATGGAGTTTCACAATAGCTCCAACAGCGTAGGCGTATTCGACTTTTTCAAATACATTTTTCGAAAAGAAGATGAAGCTGCCTTTGAAAGCGAGCAGAAGAAATCAAAACTGACTTACAAGCAATGGAAAACCTTCCAGATGTCCGACCACCTTCCTCTATGGATTGAATTCAAAGTCGATTTCTCTGAGGCATATCTCAATAAGCTTAAAACAGAAGAGTATAAAAAATAAAAAGGAACATGGATCCAAAAAACTTATTAAAACATCTGGGCGACAAAACGCTTCCCACCAAACTGGGTGAATACAAGTTTGAACAGAAGTTAATCGATGTTCCTTCTGGTGAAGACAAAGTGCAGTTTGCCTTTGGCATAGAAGCCAAGCCCGAAGCGTTTCTGTTCAATGACGCCAATGACTTTGACCCCAAGAATCCGGACGATGTGCTCGGTCCCAGCTCCCTCATCGCTTTTACTCCCGGCAGTGCCTGGCTGAAATATTCTGCGTTGGCAGGAATCAAAACAGAATCCGGAATAGAAGTAGAGCAACTCGGATTCAACTTTGGTGGAAAAGGTTCTGTGATCTCCACAAGCTATAGCAAACATGGCCTCACCGAAACCGTAAAAGCTGCCATTGCTCATGATGTTACACACTTCAAATCTATTTTTGATCGCGATCAGATCAAGTCACTGGAAGCTGATGAAGCCGTTACATTCACTCTTAAGGGAAAGCTGGAAGCGTCCGTCAAACTAAAATGGTCGGATACATTTTCAGGCAGTCTTTCTGCGCTGGGTGAGTTGATCAATCAAAATCAATTATTCAAAATAGAAGTAGGAGCCGAAGCATTTGCTTCCTATAAGATTACCGTTACCGATGATTTCACTGCCAAAATTATATGCAAACAAAAAGGCCAATACGGCATTTACATCTCGAAAAGTATTTGCACCAATCAGGTAGGCTCAGTGGGCGCCAAAGTAGGTGCCGAATTTGAGAACAAAGCAGATATCGCCAAAGCCGTAGGCCATTTGATCGAAGGATATTTTGGCATGGCTGAAAACGAAATTGAAGCTTTAGTAGCGAAAGCGGAAGACGCCATCACGGATACAGAGAAAAAAGCGCTGCAAGCAATAGGAGAAAATTTAGGCTGGGTAGAAGAAAAATTTGACTTGGTCAAGAAACTCAAGAAAGAATATGAAAACCTAAAAAAGAAAATTGGCGAAAAGATTGAAGAATGGGCAACCATCAAAGTATCCGTTGCATTTACCTACGACTATAACCGCATCAGCACACGCGCTACTTTATTGGAAGCCGAAACCAATGACGCTGGCATCGATCGCTTTCACGTTCCAATTCTAAAGATGAATGCTGATGAACTCATCAAATCGTACCAGGCGGGTGAAAAAATATTATCCAGTGTAAAATATAACAAAACCGATGTGAACGAAGTGATACGCTCCACCGGTTTTTCCATTGGCATCGGCAAATGGACTGCCGGCAGCAGCAAAAAAATTGCTGTCGAAACAGAAGAGCAAGAAGATCAATTCGGCTACAAGAAAATCAGCTACCAAGGGAATCGGTACTATGGCGAAGAGGCGTTCGGAGATGGTGTCAACTGGAAGATTGACTTAAACGCACAAATGAGTGCCTTCTCACAAAACAAAGTTCCGTTTGCCAACGAATTTGACTACGGATTTTACGTGGGCTACGAATGGAAAGAGAACAAACTCAATTTCAATGAGTGTGCGCACTTCACCGATCTGGTTGCCATTTGGGGAATTATTCCTATAGAAAAAATAGAGAGCGAAGCACAACGCCTGGCAGACGAGTTAAAAACGCGGAGAGACATAAAACTCTCTTGCGAAATAAAAGTGAAGTCCGAAGCTTTCGAAATGATTTTACCTGCGCTGGCAAAAAGCAGCAAGCGACAAGATATTATTGCGTTGGCCCTTGGCAAATCCATGCCACGGTGGGGCGACTACAAAACACGGAAAGACATCGCGCTGCGGACGCAGGTGTATGCAGCTTTGTGGAAGTCGTACCTCTCCGAGCTTGACGATCCGCATCCTACTACGCAGCTCTATGCAGATGAAGCGTATCGTACGCTGCGCTCGAGTGATAAAGAATTGGCCGAAGCAGAATTGAATTATAAAGAAGGTGTATTTAAACCGTACTCGTTCGGCTCGACAATTAACGTAAACAAAAACACCTATTTGGCTGCGCAAAAGTTAGGCGATGGGTTTTCTCTCTTGGCATCGGGCAACGATTCGCGCTCATCGCTGGCGCATAACAAAGTGATCCCTTCGGCATTTGACAACATTGAAGATTTCTGGCGGTTTCCGCATCATATCAAAACACTGGGCACATTGCTCGCGCTCGTGCTAGATGGCTACCCTACTTTAAAACCTTTTGTAGATCGCACCGCCAGCATTCAATACAAAAATGAACAAGGAAAAGAAATGGTGATAGTTATTGGGAGGTGATTGTAAAAATGATGAGAATAACATAAACCGTAAGAAGGTATGCTATCGGAATTGACAGAGATGGAGAAGGTATTATCTGCGCCAATCATTGCGTGAAAATATTTAATCTGATACAACTGAAAAACCAAATACCACCAATATAATTAACCCCCATGCCCTTCCCCATCATTGACATACACGTTCACTCTACCCTCAAGCCATACGGACACAGCTTCTATCCGAATGAAGATTTGAAAGATGCGGCCAGCGAAGCGTGCATCTGGTACAACGATCCACCTTCGGTGGGCGATCAACTGCTTGAAAATACCATCGGCTTTCCACGCTTTCGTCAATCGGATTTTACTTCGCTCGCGAAAGGCGGAGCCAACGTAGCCATTGTGTCGCTGTACCCGATTGAAGTGAGTTTTGTGAAACCGCATGTGTCACCGCTGGTTGCCAATTGGCTGGTGAATTTAATTTCACTCTTCGGACGAAAACGAATTGAACACATTAAAGAGCCTTCCTTCAATTATTTCCAAGACTTACAAAAAGAATACAATTTTCTATTGGCGCTGCACAACCAGCAGCCGGTCAACGGCACACGCAAGTACCAACTCATCGGTCATGCGGATGAGTTGACAGACGAAGCCAAAAACACCTTGCTCATCATCACGTCCATCGAAGGTGCGCATGTATTTTGCGATGGCAACAATGTGGAAGACAATGCCGCTTGGCAAAACCTCGCTGCCAATGTAGCGCGCGTCAAACAATGGCAGCATCCTCCCTTCTTCATCACACTCAATCATCACTTCTACAACGGCCTTGCCTCGCACGCCAAAAGTTTGTACGACATCGTAGCGAAACTGCTCGACCAAAGGTATAAGATGGATCAGACCGTAGCGGGCGACATGTACATCACTTCGCGCGGATACCAACTGATCGACTTGTTATACAGTCCGCTGAATGGCCGAAGAATTTTAATTGACATCAAACACATGGCCAAGGCTACGCGAAAAGAATTTTATGCGTACCGCAAATTACACTATCCCGAGGCGCCCATCATCTGCAGCCACACGGGCGTGCAAAAATATTATGGCGAGAAGATCAACATGGACGATGACGACATCCGCGAGATTTTTACTTCCGGTGGACTGATTGGCATTGAGTTAGATCAACGCATTTTGGGTTACAATTCCATTGGCCATCGTTTTGTGAATTGGTTTAAAAATATTTTCCGCAGCAAGCGCCAGAAAGAATACGTGTGGGCCGAGTGCTTTTGGAAAAACATTTTGTGCGTGGCCGAGCAGTGCTACACGCTCGACCCGCAACAAAATCCGTGGAAGATCATTTGCCTCGGCAGCGACCTGGATGGTGTGATCAATCCCCTCAACCAATTCCGCACCGCCACCGACTACCAGCGGCTGGCCGATGCACTACTCCTACACGTGCAAGACTATTGGAGCTCCAGCTCCAGTAAAATACCGAAAGGCCACTTGAACCTGGATGCACACAATGTGGTGTATCAGGTTATGTATAGCAATGCGCTGTATTTTATAAGGGAGAATTATAGGTAGGTATTTTGATGGCAACACAAGTAATTATTTTAATAAATGTATTGAACTTTCTAAACATAAATCACTTCTAATTTTTATCTCGTAACACATGAAAGTAACATTTACGCTTCTCTTATTAACTCTATCGCTTGCTTCTGCTGCACAAGATTCCGATCCGCGCATACAAACTTTGATTAATCAATTAGATAGTGTGAAGATCAAAGCAGACACAGCCAAAAAACAAATAATCTCTAACCGTGCTTTCAACATTTTCTTTGCAAAGAAGATAAACAGCTATCTGTCAGGAACCAATGACCTCTCTCTCTATAAGAATTATGCCATTGTAGATGCCGGTGATTCTCGACTTTCATTTGGGTATAACTTTACTAACAAAGTTGATAAAAGTGATGGCTTCGTAAGGGCCATTTATACAATAGGAGCCGAAGTAAACACAAAAAGCAAACTCTCAACTATTTTTGGTGATGGCGACTTCTCAGAAGATTTAGGTATAACCGCAAAATTTACCCTGCTGGGCAAAGGTTTTGTAAAGTTCTATGAAGGTAAACAGACACAAAAAGAATTTGTAGCAAAAAGACAAAAGCCTATTGTAATTGAAAAGCGTAATATTTTGCTCTGTTGGCTAGAAGCAAAAATAAAAGCAGATGAAAAAAGATTTAAAGACTCTATACACGCTTATGTATCAGATACTGAGCTTTTACAGGAAGCCCGAAATGAATACTATGGAAAAACAATTGCCAAGTACAAAGACATTTATGCCTCACGCGAATCTGAATTCTTAGAACTTAAAAAGACCTATAATTTATTATTCGATCATTGGCTATCAGTCAATGCCTATATACCTATTACGCCTACAACTTATAATGTATTTCCTACCCTCAATAGCAAAAAAAGCGCAATGAAGTCCTGGCCGTATAGAATCGGCCTGCAATGGTCATTCATTTTTGAAAGTCGATTCGGCAAGCTGTTTGGTAATGCCAGCGTAAATTTTGCTGGTTTTAATTCCGTAAAAGCAGACACATTAAAAAAGCTCGACTACGATTCATTTAAAAAGCTTGGAGGGACTGATTCGCTTCAATTTCTTATGCTCGTAAACAACGATGCCGGCTACTATGGTGTATATAATAACTTCAACACGATTAAGTATCGGTTACAGTTAATATACTTTACGCCTTGGACAGACATTGTTGGGCTATCGATAGTATATGAAGATGTTGAAAGTGATATTTATAGACCAAAGAGTTATGAAATAGGTCTTCCTGTTAAAATCGCTGGTAAAGAAAAACCCATTAATATTCAACCCTTTGTAAGAGTCTTTGATTTTAAAAATGAAGTCAAGCCAAACAAATCACTAGAAGAAAAAATGACTATTGGGGTAACCATTGGTTTGCCCTTTAGCAGTATTCTATATTGAGTCAATTTTATTAATCGTTTTTGGGCTATCAAAAAAATGGTATTCAGCAAAACTCACTATCTTTAATCGGACTACCTAAATCACTTTCATCCCTCTATGAACGATAGCCCCAGTCAGTTCAACGAAGCGCAAACCCGCTACAACCTCATCGATCCGGTGTTGGCCAAAGCGGGCTGGAATCTATCCGACCGCACACAAGTATGGTTTGAGGTTCCCGTGGACGGATATGATGCATCACCCCAAAATGGCATTACCGATTATTGTTTGTACCGAACCAATGGAGAGGTGCTCGCTGTCATTGAAGCTAAGAAAACCAAACGCGATGCCCGTGTAGGGAAGGAGCAGGTGCTTCAATATGTAACACGCATCGAAAAAAAGCAAAGCTTTCGGCCGTTCGCCTTCATGGCTAACGGTGAAGATATTTTCTTTTGGGACACCGAACAATATCCGGAACGATTGGTGGCCGGGTTCTTCACACGCGCTGATTTAGAGCGTCTCCTGCATCTCAAGCTAAACAAACTACCACTCAATGAAATTAAAATCAATGAAAAGATCGTAAACCGATCGTATCAAACAGAAGCCATTCGAAGAATCGGTGAGACCATTGAGAAAAGAAAAAAACGCAAGGCACTTTTGGTGATGGCCACAGGCACCGGAAAAACGCGTACCACCATGGCTCTCATTGATGTATTCCTTCGCGCACGGCAAGCTCAAAAAGTATTATTCCTGGCAGATCGCGATAGCCTGGTAGATCAGGCTCTCACCGATGGCTTCAAAGTTTTTCTTCCCAACGAAGCGCGCACGCGCATTCGCAGTTATGAAATTGACAAGACAGCCCGCGTATATGTGAGTACATTGCAAACACTCGAGATTTGTTACAACCAGTTTTCACCCGCTGAGTTTGATTTGATTGTGACAGACGAATGTCATCGCAGCATTTACAACAAGTTTACCGATGTGCTGGCATACTTCGATGCCGTGCAAATCGGTCTCACCGCCACACCCGCCCATTTTATCGATCGCGATACCTTCAAGTTTTTTGAAACCGATGGCACTGCACCTTCCTTTTTATACACCTACGATCAGGCCGTAAAAGAAGGATATCTGGCCGATTACAATGTGTATGCGGCACAAACCAAATTTCAACGCAAGGGTATCAGAGGCATCGACCTCAGTGAAGAAGATCAGGAGCGCCTGCGCGAACGCGGTATCGATCCGGAATCGATCAACTTTGAAGGCACAGATCTCGAAAGAAAAGTAACTAATCAGGATACCCTCTTTAAGCAGTGGGACGAACTCATGGGCATGTTGCACCGCGATGCCTCCGGGCAGTTGCCGGCCAAAACCATTGTATTTGCCATCACCCAAAAACATGCGTTGCGACTCGAAGAAGCCTTTAATGAAATGTATCCCGAACACCGGGGCCAGATGGCGCGCGTAATTACTTCCGGTGTAGAGCGATCCAAAGACTTGCTAACTAAATTTAAGAAAGAAGATTTGCCACGCATTGCCATCTCGGTAGATATGCTCGATACAGGTGTGGATGTTCCCGAAATCATGAACCTAGCGTTTATGAAACCCGTGGGCTCGCAAATCAAATTCTGGCAGATGATTGGCCGCGGCACCCGCCCGCTGGAAGCCTGTACGCATCTAGATTGGTTACCCGACAAAAAGAAAGACAATTTTCTGATTGTAGACTTCTGGGAAAACTTTGAGCACTTCAACATGATGCCCAAAGAAGAAAATGGCGCTCGCCAAATACCTGTGTTGGTAACGATTTTTAATACACGGTTAGCTAAACTCGAACTATTAATTCACGATCAAACTGCAGCCGACTTTCAAGCCATTATTCAAAACTGCCGCGATGCCATTGCACGCATCCCCATGGATTCTTTTACAGTGAAGAAAAATCTGAAAGACATCCGTGAAGTGTGGACAGATGATTTCTGGCAATACCTCACTCCGCAAAAAATTGAACTGCTGCGAATGAAAGTAGCACCCTTACTCCGTTTTGTGACTGATGTAAATCTGGATGAAGCCTTCTTCACCAGCAAGATGGAGCGCGTGAGTCTCGCCCTCTTGCAAAAGAAAGATACAACCGCATTGATTGCATCGATCCGAGAAGATGTAAGCCTTTTGCCCTCGAACATTGCACAAGTGCAGGAAAACATGCTGCTAAAAGAGGCCGTACTGGCGAATAAATTTTGGGAAGAAACTTCCCTACCTAAAATTGAAGCAGCACGTGCAGCACTGGCGCCACTGATGAAGTACAAGCGTGAGAAACCTTCGATGGTTGTTGAGCTTGGGTTAGACGATGTGATTGAATCGCGCAAGTGGGTGGTGGTGCGCAAGGACGGGCAAAAAATAATGGTAGAAGAATACCGTAAGAGAATTGAAGAAAAGATAGAACAACTGGCCGCACAACACCCTACCATCAAACGACTGCAACAAGGCGAAGCCGTAAAGATGGAAGATTTACTGCAACTGGAACAAACCTTAGAAACCGAATTGAACAGCGATGCACTCAATCTGAATGACGACAACATGCTGAAGGCATTTGGTGTGCGGGTAGGTAGCCTTACCGACTTCCTAAAACATGTGCTCAACTTGGAAGCTCTACCTAGTTACGAACAAATAGTGCGCAAAGCATTTGACGCATTTATCCTCGAGCATAACTACAATGCCGACCAAACTCGTTTCTTGCGCACCGTGCAAAATGTTTTCTTACAAAAGCGTAGATTGGAAGAAGCGGATTTGTATGAAGCTCCATTTACGAATTTTGGTAGTAATGCGGTGGAGAAATATTTTACGCAAGAGGAAGTAGAGGAATTGATTGAGTTGACAAGAAAATTAGCAGCTTAATATTAAACTTAATTTGTCATGGATGTAAAAGATTATGTCGTGAATATTGGACCTCAAGGAACTTTCAAACCTTCAGGCTCCTATCAATCAACTCCAGTTGATATTGATGAAATGTTTCAAAAGTTTGACGCAGAAAATATCAGGCGAATTACACTCTATTTTCATGGTGGACTTGTAAACGAAAAGGTTGGTACGGAAACTGCCATTAAAATGGAAAAGCATTTAAGTAGCATCAACCAACGACCAATATGTTTTGTTTGGGAAACAGGTTTAATGGAAACCGTTTCTTCAAACCTTGGAAAAATTTCTGAAACAAAACTCTTTGAAAAATTGATAAAAATTTTGACGAAGAAACTTGCTTCAAAATTAGGTTTTGATATTGCGGAAGGCAGAGGTGCTGGAGTTTCATTGTCGGATGTCCAAGTAGATATTGAATTAAGCAAAAGGATTCCTTTTGAAAACTACACACAAAACATTCTTGAATCAAAAGGACGAGGAGCAGATGCAACTTTAAGCCTTCCTTCAAAACCAGAAGATTTAGAAGGTGAATTTAAGTTTGAAATTGAAGCCGATTTTGAGCTTATATCGATTCTTGCTGAGTCAAAAATTACTATTTCAAATACATCTGTTGGACAGTCAAGAGGAATAATTGATACTGCTTTACTAATTAAGAGTGTTGCAAAAATTGCATTTCGGGTAATAAAAAGATTTGTCATTAAACGAGATCATGATTTCTATCCAACAATCATCGAAGAGCTATTGAGGGAACTATATATTGCTGAGTTGGGCGCCTGGGTATGGAACAATATGAAAACAAAATCAAATGATATGTGGAGTGATAATTCCGGCCTATCAGGAGTTAATCAATTTGCAGGCAGATATTTGTTTGATAAATTGGTTAGTTATCACAAAAAGTATCCTGAGATACAAGTTAATCTAGTGGGGCATAGCGCAGGCTCTATTGCAATCTGTAATTTACTTAAAATGAGCGCTGAGACCTATCCGCAACTAGTTTTTGAAAACATCATTTTTATGGCTCCGGCTTGCAGAATTGATCTATTCAGGAATGAAATGGTTTCACACCAAAATAGATTTAAAAGTTTTAGAATGTTTACAATGACTGATGAAAATGAGAAGCACGATATACTTGTTCCTTATCTTTATACTCATTCATTATTGTATTTAATATCAGGCGTTTTAGAAGATGAGGGGAAAGATTATGACTCATATATTTTAGGACTAGAAAGACACATTAAAGCTTCACCGCCTTACGATCACGTGCGGGAAATCATAGAAACAAATAAATTTATCTACGAAGCCGGTAAGAACAGAGTGGCGTTTTCCCAAACAGGTAGTAATGCACAGATCGGGTTAAGAACGCAATCGTTATCGCATGGTCGTTTTGACGATGACGATGAATCTGGTGGAACAATTGAAAGTATAAAACATATGCTCAAATAAATGAAAGAAGATTTTGCAATAATTATTGGTATTAACGACTACACCCCACCTAATCAATTAGGTTTAAAAACTCTGCAAGGTGCTGTCAATGACGCAAATCAAGTTGAAGCTTGGGTTTCAAGTCCTACTGGAGGAAATGTGCCAGCGGCTAACATCAAAAAAATTATCTCAACTCCAGCCCCACTAAAGCCTGTGCAAGACGAAATTGATGAGGCCTTTCTTGGAATTCGAGCATTAATACTTTCAAAAGGTGGTTTTGCAAGACGATTATATTTTTATTTCGCTGGTCATGGACTCGGCATTATTAACAGTACAGTTGACACCGCTCTTTGCCTTGCTAAATGGTCGGAAGAGAGAAGACAATCTGCATTATCTTCTGAATTGTATAAAGATTACATAAAACAATATGGCTACTTTGAGGAAATTATTTTCATTGCCGATTGTTGCCGCAATACCAAAATTAGCATAACTCCTCAGCCACCAACATTTAGAAGCCCCATCCCTGGTCAAGGAGCTGGGCAAACTAAAATGTTCGTGGCTTACGCAACTCAATATCAAGATCAATCTTTTGAAGTTGAATCAATTCATTCGGAAATGAGAGGGGCATTTACATCTGTATTACTTGATGGACTAAAAGGTGCGGCAGCTAATAACGGGTCAATAGGTGCAGACGATTTGCGGGACTATCTATACAAGAAAACTCCTGAGATAGCGATTATTCAGGGGTATAAGCAAATACCCGATATTTCGCACTCTTTTGCAAATAACTTTTCATTAGTTACAGTCCCAATAAGTAATACCAATGTGACTTTCACATTTAGCGCTACAAGAAATAACCTTATAGAGTTAAGCGATGGAAATTTAAATGTTCTTGAAACATTTGATGGCAGTAAAAACAAAAGCTTTTCAAAGCAACTATCAAAAGGACTTTATATGTTAAGTGATACAATTACAGGAGACACTATATCGTTCCCGGTTTCACCAACTCAAAACAATACTCATGTCAACTTCTGACTCACCAACAAAATTTATACTCAGAGCAATGGTTGCGAATGAGTATAAATATCTCGTAAGCATTTTTCTTTTTGATTCAACTAACAGAATTATTTCGCCAATTGAAAAATCAAGAGATCAATACAAGTATCAATTAAAAAAAGGGCTTTACACATTAAGGGTTGAAATGAACGCTGGAATCACCGACAAGGTAATAACAGTTAACACAAACAAAGCCTATTGGATAACAAGTGATTTGTCTCAAGCTCCTCTATCAGATATAATTCAACCGCCACAACAGTTTTCTTCTGCTTTATTGAGTGGTGCCAGAACTGAAACCTATCTTTCTTCGCATGAGTACTACACCCATCCTGCAATAAAGTTAAGTAAAAGGAATACTTTTATTTACAATCAAGTTCAAACCAAGAAGCTTAATTCTTCTCTGTTCATTTTCCTGCGTTTTCCTTCAATTGATAAATATAATAGCTTAAGAAGTAAATGGGCTAAATCCTTTTATAAGTACTTTGAAATAGTAAACGAATATGGAGAACTCTTGCTTTCATTTGATTCAAAAAGTGGACTTCAGGTAAATGAAAATGACGGTTGGTTAGCGTTTAATGCCCAGTTGCCGCATGGAATCTATTATTTGATCTATCGTGGAAGTGAACCAAGGCAAATTCCCATCTATGTTTTTAATAATTGGCACACTCAATTTTTTATGACATTGGGTGAAGTTCCGCTTTTTGGAACTACAAGGATTTTTATGTCTGCTAAGAGGGAGTTCAATCCAAAAGCTGAGGCGAATAAATATATTGACATTTTGTTAGACAAACTTCAAAATGGAGATTACTCTGTTGATGAAGAACTTATTGAAATAGCTGCTTACGGAAAGTATAGGTCACCAATGCTAGGGCTAATTTGTTCGTATGTTTATTTTAAAAGCCGTCAAACAAAAAGTGACGATCTATTTAGAATCATAACTCAAAATATGCAGCGTGTTATACTAAAGGACAATGATGAATCCCCCGACCTAAGAGCATTAAGCATTCTTGCGGCTGAACATTTTGACAAAACAAATTATAGAAAGACAGCCATTAAGGGAACACCTATGTTGCGAATAGGTCTTGAAGCAATTAAAAACGCGTCTCTCAAAAACCGAGCGCTAATTCCAAAAAACAGTATTAATGATTTTATTTCGGAAACACTTTACTATGACTCTCCTTTTAACACGTTCAAGCCAATTCCTGTTTATAAAAGGCCAAAAAGCAGTTTGGCGTCAGAGAAAAATATGAATGAAATTGCATTCGACATTCATTCTGAATCCCGATTTTTGATAGATATGAACGAAGGAGGAGTAGAAAAAGAACCTAAAGAGTTAGAACCGAAGATTGATAAATTTTCACTTAACATTAATGGTTATTTAGAACCGAATCTTATAAGCTTTATTAAAAGTTCTGAAACAAATTCCGAAGCGGAAAGAAATTGGGTTCGGACTTCTATCTCTGGTTTACTAAGCAAAAATGAAAATCTTAGTATCAATGATATTTCAAACCAATTGAATTTATCTGGTAACACAATTACAAGAATATTTGATGATTGGGGTAAGAAAATCAAAATAGAAAAGAAAAAAAAGGGAAGGTAACACCAACTACAAAAGGGAAATACTCATTATTATATTTCAATATTGGGATTTAAAATTATTGTAGGAAGAAAAAAAATAAAAATGCTCACCTCCACCTCTCCAAAATCCCAAGTCGATTCTCTCTGGTCACGTTTTTGGCTTGCCAGCCGAAGCGTGAGCGAAGAATATAAAAATAAATTTATCTATGCTTACTGATGCTAGTCTCAAGTCAAAAGTCGATTCTCTCTGGTCCAGATTCTGGTCCGGTGGCATCAGCAATCCCCTCACCGCCATCGAGCAGATGAGTTACCTTATCTTCCTTAAGCGATTGGAAGATATTGATAATGCCAAAGCGGCAGCTGTGAAAAGAAGGAAAGCAAGCTCGTCAGCCGAAGCTTCAGCGAAGGCTGAATTCAAATCATTGTTCAGCGGCAAAATGGATGTGGGTGGTCGCAAGATCGACAAAGAAAAATGCCGCTGGAGTTACTGGAGTCAGCTGTCGGGTGATGAGATGCTGCGCCACGTGCGCGATGTGGTTTTTGAATTTCTGCGCAACCTCGGCAGCGAAACCAGCTCGTTCACCCAACACATGGAAGATGCCATGTTCAGCATCCCCAAGGCTTCGCTCTTACAAGAAGCGGTGAAGATCATTGACGATATGCACATCAGCGAACAGAACATCGATGTGCAGGGCGATCTCTACGAATATTTATTAGGTCAACTGAGCACAGCCGGCAAGAACGGCCAGTTCCGCACTCCGCGCCACATCATCCGCATGTTGGCGAAGCTGATGGACCCACAACCGCGTGAGCGCGTCTGCGATCCCGCAGCAGGCACGGCCGGTTTTCTGGTGGCTGCCTATGAACACATGCTGGAGACCAACACCTCCAAAGACATTCTCACCTACGATGAGGAAGGCAAAGCCCACAACCTGATTGGCGACAAGATTGATCCGAAGCTGCACAAGTTTTTAAAGAGCCAGGCGCTCTCCGGCTATGACTTCGATGCCACCATGGTGCGCATGGGTGCCATGAACCTGATGCTGCACGGAGTAGACAACCCCAACTTCCGCTATGCCGATGCGCTGAGCAAACAGTTTAACGAGCGGCAATGCTACGATGTGATTCTCGCCAACCCGCCCTTCAAAGGCAGCATAGACGAGAGCGACATCAACCCGCGCTTTGGCGTGAAAACCAAAAAGACTGAGCTCCTTTTTATCGAACTCATTTACGGTTTGCTCGAAAGCGGTGGCCGCGCTGCCGTGATTGTACCCGATGGCGTTTTGTTTGGCACCAGCAACGCCCACCAGGATGTGCGCAAAATTCTCGTGGACAAATGTACGCTCGATGGCATTGTGTCCATGCCCTCGGGTGTGTTCAAACCGTATGCAGGGGTGAGCACAGCCGTGCTGCTCTTTACCAAAGCTGTGCCGGAGAAAGAGTATGATGTATGGTTTTACGACATGCAGGCCGATGGCTTCTCGCTAGACGACAAACGCCAGAAGATTGCCGACAACGACATACCCGATGTGTTGAAAGAGTGGACGGCACGCAAGACCAAACAGAAAAGCAAGAGCAAGAAAGTAGTGTGGGTAAACACCAAAGACATCCGCGCCAACAAATACGATCTAAGCATCTCGCGCTACAAACCGGTAGAGCACAAAGCCGTGAACTATGAAAAGCCCGAAGTGCTTATGGATAAAGTGATGATGTTGGAAGAGGAGATTGTGGAGTATATGAAGAATATCAAGAAAAAGATTTGATATGACTTCGATTGAAGAAATTGCAACTGCACTCACTGGATATCCTTTTGATTCCAAGCTATTTAATGATTCAAATGGATTTCCTTTGATACGGATTAGAAATCTCAAAGAGGGTAAGACCGATACTTATTATGATGGTGACTATGATGACTCTTTCGTGGTTAAAAGGGGAGATTTGCTTATTGGTATGGACGGTGAGTTTAACTTGGTTGAGTGGCAGGCTGGAGACGC
>JABFSO010000010.1 GCA_013140555.1 Cyclobacteriaceae bacterium
ATGCAGGCCTTCGCCTTTCTGCAAAAAGAAATATATGGTTGGATTTTGGAGTGTTTGGTTCGCCCTACACAAATGAGAGTGCTATCTCCAAAGATCATTTGATGTATACCCGCTCATTCGCACCCGAGAATGTTCCTTATTATTTGTCAGGGGTTAAACTGAGTCTTCCATTGAATGCGAAGTGGTCTACTTACCTTTTTTTATTAAATGGCTGGCAGGTTATTCAAAGTAGTGAGAAGAACAAAGCACTTGGAACGCAAGTAGAATTCCGACCGAATAATAAAATGTTGTTTAACTGGGATACCTACATTGGCACGAATAAAACTGTGCAAGCACCCGATTTCCGGAATCGATATTATACCGATCTTTATTGGATTTATAAAGCGAACGAAAAATTTGATGCCACCGCTTGTGCCTATATCGGCTTACAAGAGCGAGCTAACTCTTCGACTTTGAAATGGTGGCAAATAAACTTTATCGGGCGCTATCACTTCACGCAACTCCTTTCCCTATCAGGTCGTGTAGAATATTATGAAGACGAAGGTGTCAATCAGATACCCATTACAGGCGTTTCCAAATTTCGTTCGTTTAGCAGTGGACTGTGTCTCAACTATAAAGCCAACCACAACGCATTGTTGCGTCTGGAAGGCCGTCAGTTTATTTCACCGGATAAATTATACTTTGATCCTAACGACTTGCCATCCAATTATAGTTTCCAATTAGTAGCAAGCGTCACCGCTTGGTTTTAAATCATTGCACTTGTTTATTGGCAACAATTTTTAATTTGATGATAACCTCATCATTAATCAGATCATCCTTCAAGGTACCAATGATGCCCGATTGATACACGATTCCCCACTTAGTTCGATCAATGACAAACTCAGGTGTTTCTGCGGAAATTCTATTTTCATCGATCAGAAGCTTTACCGGAATTTCAATAATATTGGTTTTTCCCTTTAAAGTAAGGTTGCCAATTACCATTTGACCTAATGAATCAGATTTAGTTTGCGTGATCTCAAATTGCCCGAAAGGGAATTTCTCCACTTCAAAGAAGTCGGAATTCTTTAAATGCTCTTCTAGATTCGATTTGTCTTTTCCGGTTTGATCTAAGTTATTGATAGAGTTAATAGCGATGGTAAATTTCCCGCTCGTCAGCCGATTTTCATTAGCAGTAAACTTCCCATCTTTCAAACGTAAGTTACCGGTGTGTTTATAATTGGTAGGTGTGCCACCGATCCATTCAATCACACTGGCTACTGTGTCTACAAGATATGTGTCACCCGAACCATCCAGCGTATTCACAGCAGCACCACTTTCTGTTGCCACCTCCTGATTTTTCTTTCCGCATCCTACAAAGGCAATTCCAATAGCGACAGCCAATCCTAAACCCAGCATCCACTTTTTACTTTTCATTTTTATTGATTTTGTTTTTC
Organism: Cyclobacteriaceae bacterium; assembly: GCA_013140555.1. Taxonomy (GTDB): domain Bacteria; phylum Bacteroidota; class Bacteroidia; order Cytophagales; family Cyclobacteriaceae; genus ELB16-189. Next base: position 1,434 of record JABFSO010000010.1, read on the forward strand.
AAATGTCGAACTCTTTTTGATTATGAATTTTAAAAACCTCTTAATAAAATGTTAAAGACTTGTTAAACTTTACAATGTAGCTAATACGCCTTCTTTTAACGAGTACGAAGAAACAGTTACTCGCGCGAATGAGTAGCGATCTAACAGACATTGAATGAGACAACATCCCACCACAATCATATCTACACGTAATTCAATCATCCCCGGAATTTGCATACGCTCATCTCGTGTTTTTGAATACAGGCTTCGACTGATTGAGTGGAAGGCTTCAATAGAAAGTGGTGTTTCAGGTTCGTTATTGAAGGGAATTGAATTTTGTCTACAATATATTTCGCTGAGCGTATCAAACGAACCTGAAACTCCGATCAACACTTCAGGTTTCCATTTTGCGAGAGCTTCAAAAAGGGGAGCCAGTTTTTCGTTCACATAGTGTTGAATGCTTTCGATTTCTTCCGGCAAAATGGGATCGTGATGATGAAAGCGTTCGATCAATCGCTGGCCACCAATTTCAAAACTTTGTTTCCAAAATGCTTCTTGCGCATCGGCTATAATAAACTCAACGCTTCCCCCTCCGATATCTACGATCAATGCCTTGGAAGGTGGAATAACGATTGCCTGGCGCACCCCTCGATAAATCAAATCTGCTTCTTCCTCACCGGAAATTACTTTTGGAAGAAAGGATGTTTCTTCTTGAATGCGATTTATCAACGCTTGCTGATTGCTGGCATTTCGAATGGCACTGGTGCCGATGGCAACTGCTTTAGTCACATCCATCTCTTTTGCCTTCTGGTCAAATTGCTTCAAAGCTGTCATAGCGCGATCAATCGCCTCATCGGTAATGAACCCACCATTAATGCCGCCTTTCCCAATTTTTGTGGCAACCCGATCTTGGTAAATGCTTTTTAATTCACGCCCGTTCTTTTCCGCGATCAGCAGCAAAAAAGTATTGGTGCCCATGTCCACAATCGCAATTCGTTCATTCATGTTTGGCATGTTTAGGGTTGGTGGGCAATCGTAAAATCGATACACAAATTTAGCAACCCATTAGCTATATTTCGGACGCTTAACGCAAATCAATTTACACTATGGCTGATCAACCTCTTTCCGATAAATTTAGTGAGCTAACTCGAAAAAATGCCGAAGCGTTATTGGGAGGCGGTGAGAAGCGAATCGAACAACAACATGCAAAAGGAAAACTATCAGCACGCGAACGTGTGCTTTTGTTGCTGGACGAGGGATCATTTGAGGAATTAGGAAAGTTTGTATTGCACCGCAGCAAAGACTTTGGTTTAGATAAAGAACATTACTTAGGCGATGGTGTCGTAACGGGCTACGGCACAATAGATGGAAGATTAGTCTATGTCTTTTCACAAGACTTTACTGTCTTTGGTGGATCGCTTTCTGAGACACATGCTGAAAAAATTGTGAAGGTGATGGAGCTTGCTATGAAAAATGGTACGCCTGTCATCGGACTCAATGATTCAGGAGGCGCCCGTATTCAGGAAGGGGTTGTGTCGCTGGGCGGATATGCCGACATTTTTTATCGCAATGTAATGGCCTCCGGAGTGGTGCCCCAAATCTCTGCGATCATGGGCCCATGTGCAGGCGGTGCCGTGTATTCTCCTGCCATGACAGATTTTATCTTCATGGTCGAAAAAACCTCTTTCATGTTTGTAACCGGCCCTAACGTGGTGAAAACGGTAACACACGAAAATGTAACAGCCGAAGAGTTAGGCGGTGCCTCGGCACACAGTACAAAAAGTGGTGTTACACATTTTGCTTGCGCGAATGAGGTGGAGTGTATTCAACAGATCAAACAGCTTTTTAGCTATATTCCACAAAACTGCGAGGATGATGCACCTCGTTTGCCATATGACTTAAAAGATGAGAAACGCCCCGTTTTGAATAGCATCATTCCGGCCAATCCCAATCAACCGTACGATATGCGCGAAGTGATTCAGGGAATTGTGGATGTCGATTCTTTCTTTGAAGTACACAAAAACTTTGCAGAGAATATAGTCGTTGGCTTTGCGCGATTGGCGGGTCGAAGTATTGGCATTGTGGGCAATCAGCCCGCGTCACTAGCCGGAGTTTTAGACATTGATTCAAGCGTAAAAGCCGCACGCTTTGTTCGCTTCTGCGATTCTTTCAACATACCGTTGTTGGTTTTAGAGGATGTGCCCGGATTTTTACCCGGCACGGATCAGGAGTGGAATGCAATCATTACCAATGGCGCCAAGTTGCTCTATGCTTTTAGCGAGGCGACTGTCCCACGCGTTACGGTTATCACCCGCAAAGCCTATGGTGGAGCGTATGACGTAATGAATAGCAAACACATTGGTGCCGACTTAAACTATGCCTGGCCTACAGCTGAAATTGCAGTGATGGGTGCCAAAGGCGCTGCTGAGATTATCTTCAAAAAAGAGATTTCAGAGGCAGCAGATCCTGAGGCGAAACTGGCGGAGAAGGTAGATGAGTATACCCGCAAATTTGCCAACCCTTACCGTGCTGCGCATCGTGGGTATGTAGATGAAGTAATCTATCCAGAGCAAACCCGCGAAAAGCTGATACGGGCATTTCAAATGCTGGAAAATAAGGTGGCCGTTTTACCCAAAAAGAAGCACGGCAATATTCCGCTATAAACGACTGCGGAGAATAATAAGCTTATTCTCCGCAAAATATGCGTAGAATAATTTGATAAACTCCGCATGGTCGAGTATATTTACCGCATATTTTGCGGAGAATGCCTAAATACATCCATTTAGATAAAAATTGGCCAGATTTTACCTGGGATCACCAGGCTATGGTGCATCCGTTAGCGGATGTGCGCCATAAGCAGGGGAGGCTATTAGGGAAGTTGGAAGGACTGGGTTTTCAATTGCGATCTGAGGCTTCATTTGGCAACCTGATATTGGATGTGATGAAGTCCAGCGAGATTGAAGGCGAGAGGTTGCCCATGGATCAGGTTCGTTCGTCTATCGCACGCAAACTCGGACTGGAAGTAGCGGGATTGGTGCATGTGGCACGAAATGTAGATGGCGTGGTGGAGATGATGTTGGATGCCACGCAGAAATACGAGCAGCCACTTACGAAAGACCGATTGTTTGCTTGGCATGGGGCACTTTTTCCAACCGGCCGAAGCGGTATGCATGTCATACAAGTAGCAGCCTGGCGCGATGCAGAAGGCGACCCCATGCAAGTAGTTTCTGGTGCGTTGGGCAAAGAGCGTGTGCATTTTGAAGCACCTGTGGCTGAACGATTGGAACTTGAAATGACTGTTTTTCTGGAGTGGTTCAATCAACCCTTACCCCTCGACTCTATATTGAAGGCGGCTATCGCTCATTTGTGGTTTCTCACCATCCATCCATTTGATGAAGGCAACGGCCGCATAGCGCGCGCCATAGCCGATTTGCAACTTTCTCGGTCGGACCAAACCAACCAGCGATTTTACAGTATGTCCGCGCAGATATTGAAAGAACGAAATGCCTATTACGATCATCTGGAAAAAACGCAACAAGGCACACTGGATATCACGCAGTGGTTGTTGTGGTTTTTGAATTGCTATGATCGTGCGTTGGATGCATCCACTGAAAACATTGGAGGCGTGTTGAATAAAGCTGCGTTTTGGGAGAAGCACCGCGCGGTAGTGTTGAATGAACGACAGCGCACCATGTTGAATAAACTGATGGATGGATTTGAGGGCAAACTAACTTCTTCCAAATGGGCCAAGATGACGAAAACCTCTCCAGATACGGCCTTACGGGATATACAAAACCTAATAGATAAAGGTATGTTGGTGAAAGAAGAGGGTGGGGGGAGAAGTACGAGTTATCAGCTTGCTCTATTGTGAATGATAAGTTGAACCCTATTTATTTATCTTTGATACGACAATTCGATTTTCATCAGTAACACTTATACACCATGGACAAACAAAGTAAAAAATTCCTCTACGAGTATTTAAATAATGCATCGCCTACCGGCTTTGAATCTTCCGGACAGCAAATCTGGCTGGATTACATTAAGCCATATATCAACGATTATATGATTGACGTGTACGGCACGGCAGTAGGTATTGTCAATCCGAAAGCTGCTTATAAAGTTGTGATCGAGGCCCATGCCGATGAGATCAGTTGGTTTGTCAACTACATTACCGATGACGGTTATATCTACGTGCGTAGAAATGGTGGCTCCGACCATCAGATTGCCCCGAGCATGCGGGTGAACATCCATACTGAAAAGGGAATTGTAAAAGGCGTATTCGGCTGGCCGGCCATCCATGTGCGTGATGCAGGTAAAGAAGAAGCACCTAGCTTAAAGAACATCTTTATCGACTGCGGAGCGGCTTCTAAAAAAGAAGTTGAGTCGATGGGTATTCACGTAGGAACGGTGATCACCTTCGAGGCCGACCTGATGGAAATGAACAAAAATTACTTGGTAGGCCGCGCCCTCGATAACCGTATGGGAGGATTTATGATTGCCGAAGTTACTCGCAGGCTGAGCGAGAACAAAAAGAAGCTGCCCTTTGGACTTTATGTGGTGAACTCGGTGCAAGAAGAAATTGGATTACGCGGAGCGGAGATGATCAGCCGCAGAATTAAGCCCGATTTGGCGATTTGCACCGATGTAACGCACGATACACAGTCGCCCATGTATAATAAGAAGGAAAGCGGCAATTTGAAGTGTGGTTTGGGGCCGGTAGTTTGTATTGGACCTGCTGTGCAAAACAACGTTCTGAAGGTGATTACCCAAACGGCCGAAAAGAAGAAGATACCTTTCCAACGGCAAGCCGTTTCTCGTTCAACAGGTACTGATACTGATTCTTTTGCCTATTCGGCAGAAGGAGTAGCCTCGGCTCTTATTTCACTACCGCTCAAGTATATGCATACCACGGTGGAAACCGTTCACAAAGAAGATGTGGAGAATGTTATTAACCTGATTTATGAAGTTTTACTGCAATTAAAGCCTGGCCACGACTATAGGTACATCAAATAGATAGTTCAAAAACTTCAGTTTATCGTTTGTTTTCGCCATTCCAGTCCCCTCAAGTAGTTTTCGGGCGGAAAATATTACATCCGATAGGATTCAAAAAAGAGAGACCCTTTCGATAATTCGGAAGGGTTTACTTTTGTATCATAAATCAAACCCCTTACCCCCAAAAATTAACAAGTTATGAAGCTCCCAATTATTCCCGTGGTTGTATTTGCCTTAATAAGCCAATTCGCATTAGCTCAGGATCGCCCTTTGCATGAAATACATACCATGATGGTGTTCAACTTCACTAAATATGTTCAATGGCCTGATCAAGATCAGCCTGGAGAATTTGTGATTGGTGTAGTAGGAAACGAAGATGTTTACAAAACCCTATCAACCTGGTATACTGGTAAAACCAAAGGTCACAAAACATATGTTATTAAGAAATTTGCCAATGCCTCAGAAGTTACTGATTGTGCTGTAGTCTATATCGACAAAAGCAAAAGCGGTGAATTTGAAGCCATCAACAACAAAGTAAAAGGCAAAGGAACATTGGTAGTTACCGATCGTCATGGCTTAGGAGGCAAAGGAAGTTGCATCAATTTCAAAACCGTTGATGACAAACTACGAATAGAATTGAATCAGAAAGCTATCGAAACTGCCAATTTAAAGGTTTCAAGTGCCTTAACTTCCATGGCTATTTTAATTTAAAGCAGCCATTCTTTGTTAAGATTTAGTTTAAATTACATTTGTGTTTTGTAAATTAGATCATTATGAAAAGAATACTCCCCGTTCTAGTCCTCATCCTGTTTGGTGGATTCTCAGGTTATGCCCAAACAGAAAAACCGATGCATGAAATTCATGCGCAAATGATTTACAATTTCATCAAGTACATTCAATGGCCGAATGATAGCGAACCGGGCGAATTTGTTGTTGGTATAATTGGAGAGGATGATGTTTACAATACACTCAAGAGCTACTATGATGGTAAGCCCAAAGGAGCCAAAAAGTACTCTATCCGTAAACTGACAGGATCAGAGGAGGCCGCTTCTTGTGCCGTTGTTTACATTGGTAAAAATAAAAGCAACCAATTTGAAAACGTAAAAAATGCAGTTGCTGGTAAGCCTATTTTGACCATTACAGACAGTTTTAATCTTGGCAAGAAAGGAAGTTGCATTAATTTTAAAGTGATTGATGGGAAACTTAAATTTGAATTAAATCAAACTTCAGTTACCGCCTCCACATTGAAGGTGGCGAGTCAACTGAGCAGCATGGCAATTGTTCTCTAAAAGGTGCAAGTCAGATCTTTTGTTGATCAACTCGGAAGATCAGTTTCATGCAACTATCCACCCAAGCGAATCATATCATTAGTTCCGTCTCAGACGGAACTTTTGTTTTATCTGGGGTTGAGTGATTCCCTTGTCGGGATCACAAAGTTCTGCACTCACCCAGCCGGTGAGGTGTTACACATCACGAAAGTAGGAGGAACCAAAACCG
>JABFSO010000480.1 GCA_013140555.1 Cyclobacteriaceae bacterium
CAGTAGTGCCATCGCCTACTACCGCTATGTGGTGCCAGCCTGTATCGATGATGCTGTTAGTCGTACTCTTCGCATATACACTGCTGCCGGATACTCCCCGCATAATACTAAATCCTACCTGTCTAGGCGAACCGGCACTTAGTGTGCCATAGCTCAAAAAGAAGCCCTTTTGCACCGAGGAAACTGCATTACCAACCGGGCAATAGATGGTGGCAGGATCTACGTTACCCACTTTCATGAACACACTGAATGTAAATACGCCTGAGTTTTGAATGAAAGAGAGCTTCTGTGCTGTGCCCGGCAAATCAATGCGACTGGTGCCGCTGAAGCTGTATGCCTTGCCCGGCTGATTATCTTTATCGGTGGTTGGGGTAGCGCCCGTCACCGTGCCATTCAGAGCATTCGGTCCGGCATCTTGGGCATTTCCATCCAACTGATAATTGGCTTGAATGTTATCCTTCAACAACGGTGTAGCCAACTCGCCAGAGGCCAGATCCAACCGCTGCTCGCGCATCACTTCACCCCACGCACCATAATCGGTGGCTTGGGTTACTACCCCTTTGTAGTGCATCACGCTCACATCGTCAAACCACACTTCGGTGTTCTCGGTCTCGTTGCTCACCCAGATGTAGATAAAGCCGGGTTGCTGGATTAAAATAGGAGAATCAAACTTAACCAGATTGTCTTGGCTATACCCGTTTCCTCTTTGAGCTTCGTCAAATCCAGCACTCAAAGGCACCCGCTTCGCATCGCGTGTGATAGGCACATTATTGCTATCGAATATAATGTAGTTTATATAGGCATAGGGTCGATCCGGCTCATCGGAAGCCGGTGAAAGTAGATTAACTAATAATGCTTCATTAAACTTTGTGGTTGCCTGAGCTACTGTTTCCATTCCGTTGCTCAATGCAAAGTTGGAAGCCAAAACGGTTGCAATAATGCTATTGAGAGGAGTTTTAGAATAGCTAGTTTTAATCTTGTAACGCGCCCACGCACTTACATCCAGTTTGTCTCCGGGGTTTACCAACAGTGCCGTAGCAGGGCCTACGGATTTCTTATCAGGCGTAATGCCGGCTTGGCCATTGATCCAATACAAGTACGAGCTGGTGTTGGGTGCTGGCGTATTCGCGTCTCCATCATCAGGAGTATGGTTCATCTGCGCATCGCGCTTCTCCGTTTCAAATATATTTTGGAAGTACACATTTTCGCGCACACGCGGGTTGGTGTAAGCAGTCGTGCCATCGTCTTCCATCGTGGCCGTATACTCGTTGGGCTTCACCCGCACCACGGCACGCACGTTGCCTAAATGGTCGGTAATTTCATAAGCCGTAGTCTCGGCTTCCACTTGTGCCTGATCAGCTGCAATAGAGTTTGCTGTATAGTAGGTACCAATTTTTCCGGCACCGTAAATTGGTACTTCAGTTTGTTTGAAGTCCGTGAACAGCTTATCATCAACACCTGTTTGTTCATAGATGCTCAACACATTGCCACTCGCATCGCGGATATACCAATATGTCTTTGTCAATTTCCCCTTGCTGTCGAAGTCGGCCTTCGTCAAGCGGAACCCCCGATCATCATACGTGTAGCGCGTAGTAACTTTCGTCTTGTTCAAATCTTCAAACACCGCTACTACTTTGCCCGTCACATCGTAATCAATATATTGATCTTTCTCATGGTTGGCCACCTTGTCAACTTTGGTGGTCTGGCCAATTTTATTGTATTCGTATCCGGCATACGTACTCACTCCGGTAAGTTGATTCGTGTTAGGGATGTACGTATATCCAAAATCGTGTTGGATTTGCCCGTTGCCCTTGTAGCGTTTTAGCTTTTGAATATTGCCATTCGGGTCGTACTCCATGCCTGCCAGGCGGTAATTATTACCGGCCAGCGTATAAGTGCCTGCCGTGAAATCGGGATTGGCAAATACTGCTTCTTTCAGTTGGTATTTTTCATCGTAGTCGTATAAATACATTCCGGTCACCTCACCCCGACCCTCTCCAAAAGAGAGGGAGCTGAGCGGTGTTTCCGTCCGCCAACTGGCAGCTGTAATTAAGCCGTTGTATAGTGTTTTGGATTCTTCCAACGTAGATAACTCTCCCACATAAATCGGCTCCGAGAAAAGCGTGGTGCCGGAAAATAAAGTATTGGTCATCTTCCAACGGTAATAACCGTTGTCATTGGCAACTGGTACGTTTCGTAAAAACGTTTTCTGGGTGGCATCCTGATTCAGCGCGTTTACACTGCTCCACGTGCCATTCGCGGCTTGTTTCTCCCACGTAACGGTGGAGTTAATGCCGGTAGGTCGTGCCGGAACAATCAACGGACTTCCTGGCTTGTAGCCGGTGGAAGATAAGTCATTGATGTTGTTCAACGGAACGAGGGTTGCCGATTTGATCCCCTGCCCTACCATGCCTTCCAAGTGCGAAAAATCCAAGTAGTTGTTGCGAACATTCATCGTCAGGTGGACCTTGTTCACCTGCCCCGCAAAATTGGGAATGGCCGTGAGTTTGTTATTGTTCGCCATCAGGGTGGTGATGGCGGGCAGTGTAAGCATGGATGCCGGCAACGAAGTGAATCCGTTGTAATGGGCATTCAACGTAGTCAGCAACGTACACGAAGAGATGGTGGACGGAAATGCTCCTGAAAATGCATTCCACTCAATGGAAAGTGTGGCCAGTTGTGTCCAAGCTGAAAATAAGCTCTCGGGTATTTCTCCACTAAATTGGTTGTAGCCAATGTTAAAAGTTGTCAACAATGTCCAGCCGGATAATTGGCTCGGCAACGTGCCACTTAATTGATTACTACTAGCCCAGAATTGCTTAAGCTTAATCAGCTTACCCAAGCTGGCCGGCAATTCTCCGGAAAGCTGATTGCTGTACAAATACAAATTCGTCAGGTTGGTCAGTTTGCCGAGCGAAGCAGGAATCGATCCGGATAAAGAATTTAAATGTAAATAGAGTACAGTCAGCTTATCTAGATTCCCGATCTCGTAGGGAATAGGCCCATACAGTTGATTGCCTTGCAAATACAAGGCAGTCAGGTTTTTTAAACTTCCAATCTGCGCAGGTATAGAACCGGTAAGGGTTGTATTTGCCTGTAAATACAGGGTGGTAAGGCTGGTTAATAAGCCGATGGTGGTTGGAATTTCTCCTGTCAGCTTGTTGTACGAAATATCCAATGTAGTCAACTTGTTCAAGCTACCAATGGTCGATGGAATGCTGCCGGTCAATTGATTGTAGGCAGCCACCAGCGAGGTAAGTTGTGTTAAATTTCCAATGGTGGAAGGAATACTGCCGGTCAATTGATTAGTCGAAATATCCAGCAATTTGAGCAACTTCAATTCGCCAATGGTTGATGGAATGGAACCGGTAAGTAAATTATTGTTTAAGTATAACCCCGTCACCAATTTTTTGAGATTCCCTATTTCGGTGGGAATGCTTCCAGTCAATTTATTACTGTTTAATTTGAGATAGGTCAGGTTTTCTAAATTACCTATCGTGGTGGGGATACTTCCCGATACTTGTGTGTTCTCAATTTGAAGCAAGGTTAAGTTCACCAAACTTCCAATGCTGGTTGGCAAAGGACCTGTTATATTTGCGTTGGATGAAATACCCAGTGAAGTCAGCGCAATAGCGCTACCCATATTCGATGGAAGCGTGCCGCTCAGTTTATTAACGTTTAAGTTCAATATCTTCAGGTTCGGAAGATTAAACAGCTCGGGAGCAATCGAACCGCTGATATTGCAACTGTATAGCTTTAATTCTTGTAAGGTGGTAATCGTCCACAGCGAGGCAGGCATGCTGCCCGTGATGCCCGGGTTGGTATTCAAATCCAAAACTGTCAGTGCTTTTAGGTCGCCCAGCTTGGCAGGAATTATTCCAATCATATTCCTTTGTGGCAAGATAATTTTAGTAATATCTCCATTTGCCACGTCTATCCCTGCCCATGCGTCCATCTGAGCCGCGGTAGCGGTAGCGGGCCAGTTAGCGGCTGAGGGCCAATTGAGTTTATTCACCCAACCTGCCCCTCCCATCTCATCATACAACGCTTTTAAGGCGGCTAGTTCTACGTTGTCCGGAACCAGGTTGGTTTGGGCTTGGAGGGAAGAGGAAGTGAGTAAAAGGAAGGCTCCAATTACAAAAGCTATGAATGGATAAAGTCTTGTTCTCATCACACGTGTCATTTGTGTTTTCTGATTTTAATTTCCTCCGCCTGCTGGTGTAAACGATTTTTGTTCGCCACTCCACTGCTTCAATTGCTCGATGTTGCTATGTAACTGCTGGCGATACATCGCGAATGGATCGGTTTGTGCTGTGAGGATCGATTGCTTATCTCCTTCCAGCTGTGGCAAATTGTGGTATTGCTTGGGGTCAAACAAGGCTGCTTGCGGCACAATGCTGCGTTCGTAGTATTCCAAAATTAATCCGAAAACATCTTTGCGGATTCCATTCGTTCCGTCATGGCCTGGGTCTTGATTGGTATTGGGGTGATTGATTTGCGTCAACCAACCGTGGATGTTATACACAAAGTCAATGCCCTGTAAATTGGATGCCAGCACTACCCGCTTGAGTGGGCCGTGCAGGTAATAGATGTACTCTGCTTGCAACGTGGTCTTGATTCCGTCTTTACTGGTGTACACCTTTTGCAAGCGCTTATTGGGATCATATTCGTAATGATGGTAAAACGCATCTTGCCATGTCGGTGTGGTGTCTCCGGTACGAGCGCGGGTATAGGTTTTTAAAACATTGCCAACAAAATCATATTCGTAGTTAGTTACAAACGTGTATGGAAAATGGTCGATCGTTGGCTTCTGGGCCATCCAAACTACACGCCCCATCTCATCGTAGCTATACCATGTTCTTGTGTTGGCATTTTCTGTCCAAGAAACAGCACCACGCACATAGCCTTGGGTATAGCCATCCACTGGAGCCGGATTAGCCGCATAATCATAGTATGTCCGCACCCAATCTTTTTTGTCGGCAAGGTCGTAGTCCGTTTGCGGATCATTGGGGTTTAATGCAGCAAATGTCAACGCTGTACCAACGTATTCACCGGATTCAACTGGCCTGCCTAAGTCATCATAGTTGGTGTAGGAAAATCGGCCCTTGGGGCCTGATCCGCCCACCGGTTGCGTCTCGTTGCTGAGTTGTTGCGCATTTTGCGAAAAGCGAATCTTACCATCTTTCCTGTAGCTGTAGTTTGTGGTACCTGCATCTTTCTCGGTTATGCTCAAAAGCCAGCCTTGGTGATTGTAGGTGTGGGTGCTTTTGTCGATCGTAGGGTAGGCAGCGATTGCTTTTGACTTTACGTTGTTAGGATCATTTGGATTGTTGGGATCAAATGGAACCCCTGTGGCTATTGCTGCTTGCCACTGCTGGTACCCATTGGGGGAAACGCTTGACACCAATCGCCCCGCATCGTTGTAAAACTGATAGGCAATATCTGTGAAGTAATGTGTAAGAGAAACGGTGACAGTGCCTGTTTCGGGTGCGGGGATCACACGATAAAAGCCGGCATCCAAAGGATAAGTGTGATTAGCCACTTTAGTTATTGATGTATTCGTAATGGTATTTTCCAAAACGTAGTCTGTCGATCCACTGATTATCACTGTTTGTGACGTTGAACCAACTTCACCTAACACATAGAAATACGCCATCTTATCGGATGTAATTGAAGATGGGAATGAATAGTTAGTAGTAGTGGATGATCCCTTTCTCGCAGTCATCAGAGCTTTACCGGATTTGTCCGAGATGCTGACCACGTATCATTCATTTTCATCACGTGCTACCGTCTGAACTCCTTCGATCTTCGTCAATTCCGGAACACTGAATACGATGGCTCTTTTCTTCAGATAATCAGTTAACTCATTGGTATCGCTATTTCCTACCGGAAAAGTCCCTTTCAAAACTTCTCTACCAGAACCAATGAAATGGGTATCCCCCGGCTGAGCGGCTCTCCGCTCCTCGCCCGTTCCGTCTTCGTAAAAATCGGTGCGTGAATACAAGCGCAATGCTTTGGGCACATCCGTTTGATTCCATTTGTTATTGGCACTGTAATAGTTACCCAGGGTTCCTTTTTGATCTGTTGCCAAAGGCGTGGGGTTTGTTTTTTCAAAATCGGTATAGCTTAGTGGCTTGCCTTCGGTGGTAATAGCCAACCCGCTGTTGTACTTAAAATTGTTTTGTAGAATGGGAGCAGAAAGTGTTCCGCCTACTGTACGATCATATTTATCTTTCAATGAAAGCGAAGCAAACACCACCGGTTGCCCTTCATGAAAGCTTTTAGTTTGCGATTGCAATGCCTGCCCGCGCTGATCAAAGAAACTCTTGCTCTCCGAAACCGGATTGGTTTCGGACGTGCCATCGAAAGTTTTGGTGTGTACCCAATTTAAATCATCATCGCTGCGCAACACATTTTGATAGGTGATTGGGTTACCCCACGTTCCGGTGGCATTGTCTTTTCCTTTAATCGTAATGGATCCTTCTTCAAATACGGCAATTCGTCCGCTGGCAAAAGCCTTGTCCGGAGTGCCAGTGATGTAGTAAGTAGCTAAATCGGTAAGGACATTTGCATTTTCATTAATCAGGTTAAGTTCGTTATATCCATACCGTTTAATTTCACCAATGTCAGCCAATGGTGGCATTTTACTAACTGTTACCTGCACCGCAGCCGATGGGGCGGTCCAACATCCTAAATAGGAGATATAGGAGCGCACAAAATAGAAACCATCTTGGGTCGCAGTGAAAATTGCTGAACCATTAGGGTGTGGTCTTTCCGCATCAGGGGTTCCATTCACATCCTCGAGGCTCGTACCCATTTGCCAATAATGATTGGTGGCAATGCCGGTAGTGATTTGTGTTTGTCGATAGCCTGTGGAAACAACATTTGCCTGCACGGGGTTCAAGATGGTTTTATAAACCGGAACTGTCACGTTTGATGAAGTAAAGCATCCGTTTGGGTTGGAAAGTATGAAGGAAGTTGTTTCCGTCAGGTTATTCACGGACAAGGAAGTTCCCGCTCCCGTATGAGATGGCTGGGCGGTAGAAGACCATTGCAAACCGGCTTGATGGCCCGCAGGCAAAGCGTACGACAGTGTCAAAGTGGTATTTCCGCTATCGCAGAGACCGGCAGGAGTGGCAACAATTTCTGGCAATGCCGTTGTAGCATTCACTGAAATCTGAAGGGATGCAAACGTACAGTTCCCATCAGCCGGAAATCCGTCCTGCAAACCGGATCCCGTGCTTACTGTAATGGTGTGATTGCCGCTGTTAGGAAGAGTGATGGAAGCAACCGAATTTATTTGCCCCGAAATAACAACATTATCGAAGGTCCAGGTAAAAGTCTCACCGGGCATTTCGGTGTAAAACCCGTAAGTACCACCGCTACATAGACTATTATTATCGTTGATAATCGTACAGGTCTGCGAATAGATTGTAGTTGACAGTAAAAGCATAGTAACCATTACAATGCTTTGTAATTTATGTATGGCTCGCATAATCAGTTTTGTTGAAATGTGGTGTTGCAATTGGTTCCAGAAGGGCAAGGTTCAGAGTTTGCCTTGATAGCCGGAGACAACTCACTCCATAAATAAGTAGCTATACTTTTATCAAAATCCCCACAGCTATTCGGTGTCAAAATAAAATAGCGATTCGTAGGGCAATTGTCAGGCTGTGTCAATTCGCAAATTGCCTTCTGGTGTAAATCTGTCGGAGGCAATGCGAACTCAACTCTAACCTTATGACTACCTTGAACTCCGGTTAATTTGACCCCTCCGTTTTCCAAATATGCTTTTGCTCCATCATAGAGTGTCACCGTTCCAAGGGTTGGTCCATTTACATACCCTGACAATAACTTATTATCCACATATACTTTCGAC
>JABFSO010000341.1 GCA_013140555.1 Cyclobacteriaceae bacterium
AACTTGTGCTGCGTTGGGTATCGAAGCATCAATCGTTCCTTTCATGGGGAAAGAATAAATGGACTGATCGCGAATCTGAATAAATATCTCGGGTGAGAAAACCACAAATTCATCGCGATACCAGATTTTATAGCGAGCCTGACTTGCATAAAAAATTTCTTTCAGTGATGCATTTATTTCAATCGCAGTTCGGTCAGTCAGGTTGGCCAAAAATGTATCTCCACGATTCAAAGATTGAATAACAGCCTGAAATTTTTTTTCGTATGATTCAATCTCAGGTTGCGCGATTCGAAAATCGAATGTGCCAACCTTCATGCAAGACTTCGCATTTGTAACACCGTGAAAATCATAAAGCAACTCCGCACGATCTACTTCACTTACCTTCCACGCTTGCGGTTTCTTCATCTCATAGTCAACCAAAAACAAAAAAGGGACTTGTTGTCGTCCCCATTCGTTCAAAGTTTTTACAAAATCATTCAATTGCATTAATCAGGGGATATTCATGTACTTATGTACCTGCAATGAAATCTTCCATCGTGGATGCTTTTTGACATACTCTATAATCTGCGGAAGCATATCATCTTCCTTCGACCATTCTGGTTGCAAATACAAATGGCAGTGTTTCGGTACTTTAGCAGCAAACTCTTCAGCCCACTCAAAATCTGTTTTGTGAAAAATCACCACTTTCAACTCGTTGGCCAAAGCTGGCACAGCCTCATGAGGTGCTTTAAATTTCTTTGGAGAAAAACAAACCCAATCCCACGTTCCTGTTAGCGGATACGCTCCTGATGTTTCGATGTGTGTTCGAAGCCCGGCTTTTTTTAATGACTGCGTGAGCGTGTCAAGGTTGTGCATAGAAGGTTCTCCTCCTGTAATAACTACTATGTCGGTACCGCTTTCTTTGGCCTTGTGAACCAGTGATGTGATTGCTTGTTTCGGATGAGCGTTTAAATCCCAACTATCTTTTACATCGCACCAAACGCAACGCACCTCACAACCTCCTAACCGAATAAAATAAGCTGCATTACCTTGGTAAAATCCTTCACCCTGAATGGTATAAAAATCTTCCATTACGGGCAATTGCTCATTCAAAATAATTGTCTCCTTCTCCTGATCAATCATCTCCATATTTTGAACCTAAGTGTTTTACGAAAATTATGGATTCAAATTTTCAGCTGCTCTCATGGTGTTCATCAAAAGCGAAGCAATTGTCATAGGGCCAACGCCACCGGGTACAGGTGTGATGTATGAAGTTTTTGCTGCTACCTCTTTAAATTCTACATCTCCTTTTAGCGAAAAACCATTTTTAAATTGTGGTCCTTCCACTCGTGTAGTACCAATATCAATTACCACTGCACCGTCCTTCACCATATCTGCCGTGATTAGTCCGGGCTTTCCTACACCTACCATCAAGATATCAGCCTGACGTGTAATCGCGGCTAAATCTTTCGTGTACTTATGGCAAATGGTTACGGTGGCTCTTCCCTGCTCCACTAACATCATACTCAACGGTGCGCCTACCAATCGGCTTGCTCCGACTACTACACAATTCTTTCCTTCGGTTTCAATATTGTACCTGCGCAAAAGTTCCATTACTCCGAATGGAGTGGCTGGCATCAACAATGGATTTTTAGAAATGATACTTCCAAAATTATGATTAGTGAATCCATCCACATCTTTGTCCGATCTGATTTTCTCGGTGATATTCTCCACCGAAATGTGCGGAGGCAATGGAAGCTGAACTATAAACCCGTCTACATCTTCATCATTGTTTACATGATCGATGTGTTTCATCAGTTTATCTTCGCTAATGGTATCAGCAAAGCGCATCATGGTATAGTGAAAGCCAACTTCTTTGCACGCCTTCACTTTGTGATCCACATACGTTTGGCTGGCACCATCATCGCCCACCAAAATAATGGCCAAGTGGGGAATTTTCTTTCCCAGTTTTTTTCGCTCCGCTACTTTCGCAGCAAGCTCTAACTTAATGTCTGATGATACCTTTCGGCCATCAATGAGGGTGTATGGTGTTGGCTCTGTCATTGAAACCTTAATCTTTTCTAACAATTCTGTTTTAACAAATCATCAAATTATCGAATCATCAAATTCTCAAATTGTGTTATTCAATCTTCAGCACAGCCATAAATGCCTCCTGCGGAATCTCCACGTTACCTACCTGGCGCATACGCTTCTTACCCTTCTTCTGTTTCTCGAGTAGTTTTCTTTTACGCGAAATATCACCACCATAACATTTTGCCAACACGTTTTTACGAATGGCGCTCACCGTTTCACGCGCAATGATTTTCTGTCCGATACTCGCTTGAATGGCAATCTCGAACATTTGGCGTGGAATCAACTCTTTCAATTTTTCGCACAACTTTCTTCCCCATTCGTAGGATTTAGCGCGGTGCACAATGGCCGACAAAGCATCTACTTTATCTCCGTTCAACATCACATCCAATTTCACCATGTCGCTTTCGCGGAAACCAATGAGTTGATAATCAAGTGATGCATATCCTCTCGAAATCGATTTTAACTTATCGAAGAAGTCGAATACAATTTCAGATAATGGCATTTCAAAAGTAAGCTCAACGCGATCGGTCGTTAAGTAAACTTGGTTTTTGATGATGCCTCGTTTATCCATGCACAATCCAATGATCGCACCGATAAACTCCGATTTACTAATAATCTGTGCTGCTATGTACGGTTCCTCAATGTAATCCATCGTAGTAGGATCAGGCATTTCAGAAGGCGCGTTGATTTCAATCATTTTGCCATTGGTAAGCATGGCTTTGAATTGCACGGAAGGAACGGTTGTAATGACCGTCATGTTGAACTCGCGCTCCAATCGCTCCTGAATGATTTCCATGTGCAACATTCCGAGAAATCCGCAGCGGAATCCAAATCCCAGAGCGGCAGAAGTTTCCGGTTCCCACACCAACGAAGCGTCATTCAATTGCAATTTCTCCATTGAACTACGGAGCTCTTCAAACTCAATTGTATCCACCGGATAGATACCGGCAAACACCATTGGCTTTACATC
This sequence comes from Cyclobacteriaceae bacterium, assembly GCA_013140555.1. Taxonomy (GTDB): domain Bacteria; phylum Bacteroidota; class Bacteroidia; order Cytophagales; family Cyclobacteriaceae; genus ELB16-189. The sequence goes on from JABFSO010000341.1 coordinate 3,044, forward strand.
TTCATAGCCTTGCAATGCTTCGCCCGGATTTGCGACCAGCGTGATGGTATCTCCCACTTTCACCTCTTTCGCCACCTTGATGCCCGAAATGAGATAGCCCACATTGCCAGCACTTATTTCCTGACGTGGGTGCTTATCCAATTTCAACACACCAATTTCATCGGCACCATATTCTTTTCCTGCGTTAACAAAACGAAGTTGATCGTTTTTGCGCATGGTGCCATTAAACACACGATAATAGACTTCAATACCTCTGAAAGAGTTAAAAACTAAATCAAAAATCATGGCTTGAAGAGGCGCTTTTGGATCGCCTTTTGGATGAGGCACTCGCTTAATAACCGCTTCCAATATCTCCTGAATTCCTTTGCCTTCTTTGGCGCTTGCCTTCAAAACAACCTCTCTTTCACAGCCAATCAAATCCACAATCTGATCTGTCACCTCCTCTGGCATGGCCGCTGGTAAGTCGATTTTATTTAAGATTGGGATGATCTCCAAGTTATGTTCCAGCGCGAGGTACAAATTAGAAATCGTTTGAGCCTGAATGCCCTGAGCAGCATCCACTATCAGCAGTGCTCCTTCGCAAGCGGCAATGGACCGAGACACTTCGTATGAAAAATCTACGTGGCCGGGCGTGTCAATCAAGTTCAGGGTATATTCTACGCCTTCAAACTTGTAGTTCATTTGAATGGCATGCGCCTTAATGGTAATGCCCTTTTCGCGCTCTAAATCCATGTTATCTAACACCTGCGCCTGCATTTGGCGGTTGGTAAGAGTACCAGTAAACTCTAAAAGCCTGTCTGCCAGGGTGCTTTTGCCGTGATCGATGTGCGCAATAATGCAAAAATTGCGGATATTCTCCATTCCCGTCATTTAGTTCAATATTTTAAACGGCAAAGGTAACTAACCCAAGGCATTAGGCATAGAATCCGTAGGGTTTAAAAATCAAATAAAAAGGGTTTTGGGGTTCTGTCTTTAACGTGTGCTTTCTCCCATGCCCGGAATATCGGCTCCGATCAAATTTTAATTTACTTTTATATCCGAACTGAATCTTGAAACAGAAATGCGCTACCGAAAAATTGATTCCCAACTCTTTATTACCAACCGAAAAAAATTGACGAAGGCTTTGAAGCCACATTCGCTGGCTCTATTCAATTCCAACGACCTGATGCCGACCAATGCGGATGGACACCTCCCCTTTCGGCAAAACAACGACCTTTTCTATTTGAGCGGAGTGGATCAGGAGAACAGCATTCTTGTAATCTGTCCGGATTTTCCAGACAAAAAATACCGCGAGGTATTGTTTCTACAGGAGACGAATGAACAAATAGCTACATGGGAAGGACATAAACTGACCAAGGAAGAAGCGCGTGAGATGACCGGAGTGCAAACCGTAGTATGGACGACTGAATTTAGTAGACTCTTTCATCACATGATGACCATGGGCGGTGTGGAAAATGTGTATCTCAATACCAATGAACATTATCGCTCGGAGATAAAAGTAGAAACCCGCGATGCGCGGTTTATTGAGTGGTGTAAAAAGAATTATCCGCTTCACGAATATCAACGAGTGGCTCCATTGATGGCACAATTGCGAAGTGTAAAATCAAACGAAGAAATTGATTTGATGCAACAAGCATGCAACATTACTGAAAGTGCTTTCCGCAGAGTGCTAAAGTTTGTAAAGCCGGGCGTAAAAGAATATGAAATTGAAGCCGAATATTCGCATGAATTTTTACGAAATGGTTCGCGTGGGTTTGCCTACACGCCTATCATTGCCTCGGGGGTAAATTCATGCGTGTTGCATTACATTGAAAACGACAAAGCTTGTAAAGACGGTGATATTTTATTGCTGGATGTGGGCGCTGAATATGCTAACTATAATGCCGACCTCACTCGCTCCATTCCGGTAAACGGACGCTATACCAAACGGCAACTCGATGTTTACAATGCAGTGCTGCGAGTAATGCGTGCTGCCAAACAAATGCTACGACCGGGAATCGCTTATTTTGATTATCACAAAGAAATTCAAAAGCTGATTGAAAGTGAATTGATTGGCTTACGCCTGATTTCAAAGACGGATGTAAAAAATCAGCCGAAGGAAAAACCAGCTTTTCAAAAATATTTTATGCATGGCACCTCGCACATGTTGGGCTTAGATGTACACGATGTAGGAAATATGCATGCGAAAGTCAGAGCAGGCCAAGTGTGGACGATTGAGCCGGGCATTTACATTAAAGAAGAAGGACTGGGAATACGGATTGAAAACAATGTGGTCATTGGCGCGAAGAGCAATTTAGACCTTATGAAGAACATTCCGATTGAAGCGGATGAAATTGAAACCTTAATGAATCAAAAGAAATGAAGATAGGAGAAAAACTTTCGCTAGCTGTTGTTTTAATTGCGCTTGGGATACTTTGCTCGTCCCACGAGTTTTGGATGCAGCCAAAAAAATATCGGTTTGCCGTTGGCGAAAACATGCCATTGAAATTGATGGTTGGAGAAAACTTTGAAGGAGAAAATTGGGATCTGAATCGGCATAAAGTAGAGAAACTGGATCTTCACCAGTTGACAAAAGTGAAAGATGTGCGCGCCCAACTCAAACCACAAGAAAAAGAAAAACTGCAACTGAAGTTAACTGAGCCGGGTACCCATTTAGTCACGTTGGAAAGCAACAATGCCTTCATCGAATTGGATGCTGCTAAATTCAATAGCTACCTTGAAGAAGATGGGCTGGAAAATGTTATTGCCCTCCGCAAAGAAAACAATACTACGAATCTTCCTTCCAAAGAATTTTATAAGCGATTTGCAAAACTTCTCGTTCAAGTGGGCGATAAAACCGATGACACCTACAAGAAAAAGATCGGCTTTCGAAACGAGATTATTCTATTGAAAAATCCTTACAGCTTGAAAGTAGGCGATTACCTTACGTGCACCGTCTTGTTTGACGGCAAACCAAGTCCACACCAGTTGGTAAAAGTGTGGACAAAAATTGGCACCACTACTTTTCTCCAAAATCTATACACAGAAAATGATGGTACGTTGACATTTCCTATCAACGCCAAAGGTGAATGGATGGTGAGCACCGTAAAAATGATTCCTTCAGAAACTGCCGGTGCCGATTGGCAAAGTCTATGGGCGAGTTATGTTTTTGGAATTGACTAATATGGGAAATCAAATCATCTCATCACAACAAGCACCCGAACCCGTGGGAGCATATCCGCACGCTCGCAGAGTGGGCAACTTATTGTTTCTTTCAGGAGTAGGTCCGCGCCAACGTGGTTCGAAAGATATTCCGGGTGTAACATTGAACGAACAAGGTGAAATTGTCGCGTATGATATTGAGAAGCAGTGCCACGCTGTATTTCAAAATGTAAAATTGATATTAGAATCATCTGGCGCGCAGTGGAAAGACTTGGTGGATGTTACCGTTTTTCTTACCAACATGAAAGATGATTTCAAGACGTTTAATAAAATCTATGCTCAATATTTTACCGAGAACCAACCTTGTCGCACTACCGTGGAAGTGAACGCACTTCCTACCCCCATTGCGATTGAATTGAAGTGCATTGCCGCGCTGTAACTGATTTTTGATTAACTTTAAGAATACAATTCCCACATGGAAACTATCATCTTAAAAGATCGCATCACCAACGCCATGAGCGATGAAGAGTTTCTTTGGTTTTGCCAGGAAAACAAAGACCTGCGCATTGAAAGAAATAGTAAACTGGAAATCGTACTTATGTCGCCAACCAATGTCTTTTCAGGAAAAATCAACACTGAAATACTAAGACAATTGTCAAACTGGAATTTCGAAGAAGAAAAAGGAGAGGTTTTTGATTCTTCTACAGGCTTTACACTACCCGATCGGTCCGTTTTATCACCAGATGCTTCTTGGGTTTCTTCAGAAAAATGGGAGTCTTTATCAGAGGGAGACCAATACAGATTTGCACCACTCTGTCCGGAATTTGTTATCGAAATTATGTCCAAAACGGATCATTTGGAAGAACTTCAAAAAAAGATGAAAATCTGGATCGCTAATGGAGCAACCCTTGGTTGGTTACTTGATCCTTCAAAGAAGATCACGCATATCTATCGACCTGACGGAAGTGTTGAAAAGATTACCGGTTTCGATAAAGAAATAAAAGGAGAAGGGTTATTGGATGGTTTTATTCTCGATTTGAGTCTAATTAAAGTCTAAACCGAAAAACTCTCCCCACAACCACAGGTACGCGAAGCATTAGGATTGATGAATTGAAAGCCTTTGCCATTCAAGCCATCAGAAAAATCGAGTGTGGTGCCGAGCAAGTAAAGCAAGCTCTTTTTATCTACTAATATTTTGATTCCTTTATCCTCAAACACCTGATCGGCAGGTTTGATTTCCGCATCAAAACCCAAATCGTACATCAGGCCAGAGCAGCCTCCACCCTTCACGGAAACACGAATATTATGATCTTGAGTCTTACCTTCCTCTACACGGAGGTTTACGAGTCTCTCCTTGGCTTTTTCTGTAACGCTAATCATACTCTCTTTTCTATCTATTTAAACGACTATTATGACACCGGATTTAATACAACACTAAAAACAGTAATTGTGTTCCTATCACGACCATAATAAAGCTTCTCCAACGCCTCCAAAATATTGCCCGCCCGGAAATACGAAGTGTGCAATTCGCTATCACTCTTGGTCACCCATTGAATGGTGTACGAATTTTCTTTCTCCTTATAATTCTGTACATAATCCCACATTTTTCGCAGGGCATCCACTTTTTCAGCACCGGTTTCGGTATGGAACAAAAACGACTGATTGTGGCGGGGATTAATGGT
>JABFSO010000233.1 GCA_013140555.1 Cyclobacteriaceae bacterium
GCCTGGGGAACCCTAGGTTCCAATTGGGGAATCAATAAGGCGATGGCTCAAATTCATGCGTTGTTGTTGGTAGCTACTGAACCAATGTCGGCTGAGGAAATTATGGAAGAACTTCAGATGTCGCGTGGAAATGTCAATATGAATTTGAGAGCACTCATGGATTGGGGAATTGTAAAAAAGGAACATAAAGTAGGAGAAAGGAAGGAGTTTTTCTCTGCAGGAAAAGATGTGTGGGAGCTGGCTAAACAAGTATCTCGCGAACGTAGAAGAAGAGAAATTGAACCGATCATTCAAGTTTTAGGCGAGTTACAAAATGTGACTGGTGACAACAAGAAGTCCGTGGCAGAGTTTAAAAAGTTAACATCTGATCTATATGATTTTTCTTCAAAAGTGGATGGTATGATCGAGAAGTTCAGCAAATCGGATCAGACTTGGTTTTATAAACTACTAATGAAGATTTAATATTTTTTTGATTATAACTTTCATAAATATTTGAAATAATTGAAACATAGAATATGAAAACACTCACAAACCATACGATTATTTATGACGCGCAATGCCCTCTTTGCAAAGTTTACACAGGCTATTTCGTGCAATCAGGGATGTTGGAACAAGATGGCCGTGCACCATATAATGAACATACGGTTAATCAGTTCTCCAACGTTGATTGGAGCAGAGCCAAAACAGAAATTGCATTGGTAGACAGGACAAATCATACCGTACATTATGGTATCGATTCATTATCAACTATTCTAGGGCATCGATTCCCGGTAATCAATACGATAATGGGTAATCAGTCAATACGATGGTTTATTCAAAAACTCTATTTCTTTATTTCATACAATCGAAAAGTGATTGCACCCGGAAAAGCGTTTGAGGAAGAACACCTATGTGCACCTCCCATGAACTACACCTACCGGTGGTTGTACATTGCATTCGCTTGGCTGATCACTTCAGTCGTTTTAACATCCTATTCAGCTTTGCTTCATCCGATCGTTCCCAGCACTGAATTCGGAAGAGAGTTTTTAATCTGTGGCGGACAGATTCTGTTTCAAGGTGCAATTGTTTTAGTTATTCGCCCTAAACGTCTGATTCATTATCTCGGAAACATGATGACGGTTTCGTTGATGGGAGCATTTTTGTTGATTCCTTCACTGCTCATTGGATTGTTTTATCAATCTTCCATTTTCTTTCTCCTATATTTTTTCATCGTGGTAGCTTGGATGTTTTATGAACATGGCGCACGCGTAAAAACCTTGGGTATTGCTTCAATGGTATCATACTCATGGGTGTTGTATCGAATGCTCATTGTTGGAGGGATTTTTTGGATTACTAAATGATCTGCTCATGAAGAAAATGGTGATTGCCGGTGGAACCGGTTTTTTAGGAAGAAGTCTGGTGGAAGTATTCCAAAAAAAGAATTGGAACATAACAATATTGACCCGTGGTGTTTCCCAAACAAAGCATGGAGTACATTTTGTTCATTGGGATGCCGCATCAGTAGGAGAGTGGTCGAATTGCCTGAACGGTGCCGATGTTCTAATCAACCTGAATGGAAAATCGGTTGACTGCCGATACACAGAGAAAAACAAATCATTGATTTATTCAACAAGACTAGATGCTACGCACGCGCTTGGCAAAGCCATCAAGCAATGTTCATCACCACCTAAAGTTTGGATGAATGCAGCTTCAGCTACGATATATCGGCATTCATTAGATCAGGAAATGGATGAATATACAGGAGAAATCGGTTCTGGTTTTTCGGTAGATGTTTGTCTGAAGTGGGAAGCCGCTTTTCATCATTATGATCTACCACATACCAGAAAAATTGTTTTACGAACCGGCATCGTATTAGGTAAAGAAGGGGGACCTCTCAAACCTTTAGCCATGCTTGCGCGCTTGGGCGCTGGTGGAAAACATGGTAGAGGCAATCAGTACTTCAGTTGGTTACATACCAGCGATTTTTGTGGGGTTGTCGAATTTTTTATCAGTCATCCGGAAACAATTGGTGTGTACAATTTAACATCACCAGTACCGATTCCTAATGCCGAAGTGATGCGTGAATTGAGAAACGCCTTGCGCATACCCTTTGGGTTGCCTATTCCAAAGTGGTTGTTGGAAATAGGTGCGAGCTTGATTCGGACAGAAACGGAACTCATCCTCAAAAGCAGACGCGTCATACCGAGGAGATTGGAAGAAGCCGGTTATGTATTTCAGTTTAGAAAGATCCGTGAGGCAGTGAAAGAGTTGGTGGCTCGTTGAGATTCTGGCGTTGACCAATATTCTATTTTTTTAGTTCTAAATCCGTTAAAAATGTAACATTCTCATCTCCTTATGTAAGGCAGATCCCTGTAACTATTTCCAATTTTATATCCACCAGCGTATTCTATTCAAACAGGTAATGAAATGCGCTTCATAAAATTTGAATTTAGTTAAGATGAAGAAGATTTTGTGCCCTACCGATTTTTCTGAAACGGCTAACAATGCAATTGCCTATGCAGCTAAGCTTTGCCAAAAGCTAAGTGCTGAACTAACGCTTTTCAATGTCCAATCTGTTTTTTCATTGCCACCGGATGAGGTTATCAAAGGCTCATATCTGGCCACCGAACTGGTTCGAGAGAAGTTGGATTCGTTGAGTTATCAGGTGATGGAAGTATATAAGATATCTTGTACCTATGAGGTAGAAGCTTCGAATCAAAATATGGAAACACTCATAGCGAATCGGGGTATAGGCTATGATTTAATTTTAATGGGTACTAATGGTGCAGACGACTACTATCAGTTTTTCTTCGGAAGTCGTTCGTATGAAGTAGCGAAAAAATCATCTGTTCCTGTTTTGTTAGTTCCCACCAGATATCTTTATCAGGATATTGCTTTGTCGGCTTATGCATTTGATTACGAAGGCGAACTGGAGGTGCCGATGATTCAAATGACCGACTGGATCACAATAACCAAGAGCAAGGTTATTGTAGTGCAAATCAAAGATCATTACACTCGTGAAGCAGAATTGAGTTCGAAACAAGTGGTAGAACGAACTAAGTTACGTAACAATTCAATCGATCTTCTTTTTGATACGGTTTATTCGGATGATGTAGGTCAAGCCATCCACGATTATGTGACTAATTCAAAAGTGGATGTTTTAGCCCTTTGTTCAATTCACCATTCTTTTATTACAACCCTCTTTCAAAAAAGTGTCATTAACAAACTCACGGCTACTGCTGATTATCCTATTTTGGTTTTTCACAAGTAGGCGAAACTTTAAAATATATTCTTATGAAAAAAATACTAGTTCCTTGTGACTTTTCAGTTCCTTCCATTGAGGCGTTTAAGTTTGCCATTGATATGGCCAGTCAAAGCGAAGGTCAAGTTATCTTACTCAATGTAGTGGAGTTGCCCAAAATGCATGATACCATGATGCCGGTGATGGACTATGAAATGTCTTTCTTCAATGAGCTCAAGAAAACAGCCGAAAAGCACTTTGACAAAATCAGAAAACATGCAGTCGATAAGAATGTAAAGACAACTACGCTGGTCGAATTAGGTTCCATTCAACACTCGATTATAAGAATTGCCGAAGAGAAAAAGGTGGATTTAATTGTGATGGGTACACACGGTGCCAGTGGTGTTCGTGAGCTTTTCATCGGGTCTCATACAGATAAAATCGTGCGCAACGCACCCGTTCCAGTGATCGCCATTCATAAATCGACAAAAGTAAAAATGATCAAACACATTGTTTTCCCAACTCATTTATCGTTGACCGAAGGTAAGTTGGTGAAGCAGGTAAATAAACTTCAGGAGTTCTTTTCTGCAAAGTTACATCTGTTGGTAGTCAATACTCCGGGAAACATGAAACGAACTACCGATGAAGAACTCGGCATTAGCGAATATGCTGAATATTATAAGTTGGAGAATTTTACCATCAACACGCGAAATGACTTTACGGTAGAGAGTGGTATAACTGAATTTACGCACGAAATAAAGGCGGATATGATCGCGATGGGTACGCATGGGCGTAAAGGTCTGGCGCATTTCTTTTTACAAAGTATTGCCGAAGATGTCGTGAATCATGCGGACTGCGCAGTTTGGACTTTCGTAACCAAGTAATATTCAAATAGGAAAGCAAGTCATTTAACCAACACATACTTCCATCAGATGGATTCCCTCACGCACATTGCCATTGGAGCGATTATTGGGGAATTGTATGCAGGCAAATCATTGGGTAAAAAAGTTCTTTTGATTGGCGCTGTTTTTCAGAGTATACCGGATATTGATTTTGTCAGTTCGTTGTTCGTATCACCTTCGGCTAGTCTGTTAGCACATCGGGGTTTTACGCATTCATTTTTATTCTTAATAATTCTTAGCCTCGTCTTGGCAATCGCGGCCCGAAAGTGGTTTCGAGATTTCGATTTGTCTTTTATCCGCTGGACAGGCTTTGTAGCATTAGAGTTATTGGTTCACCTACTTCTCGATTCATTGAATGTGTATGGAGTGGGTTGGCTGGAACCGTTTTCACATGTGCGTATTTCACTTCATTCGCTCTTTGTTATTGACCCCTTTTTGTTACTGATCTTGGTCGGTGCATTCCTCATGCTGGTTTTACATCGACACACCTATCGTCATCGATTCAAGTGGGCAGCTGGAAGTCTGATTGTGTGCTTTCTTTATATGTGTGCGTCTTTTTTAAATCTCAGAATCATCAACAAGCGATTAGAATCTACACTGATCTCACAAAACATTTCATGCCAGCGCTTTTTTTCTACACCTACGGAGTTCAATATCTTCTTGTGGTATTGCGTAGTAGAAGTTGATTCGGGATACTACATCGGTTATAGTTCTGTTTTTGATAGGGAACCCTTTATTCAATTCTATTTTTTCCCACGAAACGAAAATAGAACGATTGATTTAACTGATCGAACGGAGTTAGCCAATCTCATTCAATTTTCGCAAGGTTATTACACCATCTGCCGTATGGAAGGCGAACTTGTTTTTAATGATATACGATTTGGTCGGGAGGCTGGTTGGCAACACAATCAATCAGCATTTACATTCCATTATTACCTGCAACAACCTGCTAAGAACGCAGGTCGACTGCAACGTGGAAGATGGGCCCAATTGAATCGATCAAATTTGCAGGCACTCGTGCAACGAATCAAAGGCACTTAACTACTCTTGCTGTGCTTTGCGCAAAGTGAAAATCAGAAGCATGAATCGTAAAATCAGATAGGAGATGTACTGAAGAAATCGCTTACCGATGTTTATTTCATGTTGATAATCTTTCAATGTAATAGGCGTGCAATCCTCTTCCATAATCTGCTCCAATCTTTTTTTTGTTTTAATAGCAAAAGATTTGTCTTTGATTTCCAAATTCAATTCAATGCTTGCATACGCACTTAAATTATTGATGTTATACGAACCGACTGTTGTCCATTCTTCATCGCAAGTAGCTAGTTTGCCGTGAAGCACCGTTCGTTTGTATTCAAAAATCTGAATGGAGTGTTTCAACATCCAATGATAAAGATGGCGTTCTGCATATTTGGCGAGTGGTATATCGGAAATGCCGGTTAAGATCAGTTGAATGGTAACACCGCGCTTGGCTGCTTTGCGCATCAGCTTGCGAAAGGTCGTTCCCGGTAAAAAGTAAGGCGACATGATGATCACATGAGTGGCGGCTTGTTGCATCATTTGTCGGTAACTTCGGGTGATGGCAGATTGAAGGTTCACCCAATCATTCACATTTACTTTTACGGCAGATGCGCCAGTGGTGGTGGTTGTTTTGATCTCTGAATTGTTTGTAGATAGTTTAATTCTTCGCTGACAAATTTTGGTGAGGATAGATGCTACTTCGCCTTCGGTATACGCTGCCCAATCTAGCCATGCCTTACCTTCTGCTGTATCATTATATCGATTGCTGATATTCAGCCCGCACACAAAAGCGCGTTGTTCATCGAATACGATCACTTTGTGGTGAAGTCTTCTGCCAAGGTAATTGCTATTATTTTTGATGAATGAATTGAACCACCGAAACTGAACACCCGCTTCTTTCAAAGATTGAATGAATGAATCGGATAGATTTTTAGAAGCGTAGCCATCGACCAGCAAATTCACATGCACACCGCGCTTGGCTGCCGCGCAAAGGGATGCAGCAACCGATTTGCCGGTTTCATCTTCATCGAAAATGTAAATTTGGAAATAGATGGAGAATTGAGCTTCATCAATCGACTTCGACAATAGTGAGAAGAAATCCTTCCCACCTTGAATCAACTGCACATGGTTGCGGTAGGTATAATCAGATGAAGTTCGAGAACGCATCGCATATTCTATTTAATCAATTGTCATTCATCATCCTACCAATCACGAAAGTTTAATAATGCTTGGATCACGACAATTCTATCAAAAATTGATTAGAGCACTACTCATCGCATTACTCCTTCGCTATATTGCATTCGTTATGAGCAAAAAAACAGTAGTGGTCGGAGCGACTCCCAATGCAACTCGGTATGCATTTTTGGCGTCAGAGATGTTGACTTCGTATCAACACCCAATTGTGCCCATAGGTATTAAAACAGGAGAGGTGATGGGGCAACCGATTCTGAACATCAATGATCATCCGGCCATTCATGATGTGGATACAATCACCATGTATATTGGCCCACAACACCAGGCACCTTATTATGATTACCTATTGAGTTTACAACCCAAACGAATCATTTTCAATCCGGGAACTGAGAACTCCGAATTTGAAAAGCTGGCTGAAGAATCGGGAGTCGAGGCGATTGAAGCTTGCACACTGGTGATGCTGCGCAGCAATCAGTACTGACTTATTTCTTTTTCGCTTTCTTTGCTGGCTTGGCTACTTTCTTCACGGCCTTCTTGGCTACTTTTTTAGCTGCCTTTGCAGGTGCCACTTTCGCAGGCTTTGATTCTACTTTAGCACCACCTAAGATTTGCTCTGCATGATTTTTGGTGTCTACTTTTTCGATCACCTCACTGATTACTCCATTCTCATCGATGATGTAAGTAACTCGAGCGGTACCCATGTATTTTCTACCATACATCGATTTCTCTACCCATGTGCCAAAAAGATGATGAACAGTTTTATCTGTATCAGCCAATAAGCTGCAGGGAAGCTTTTCTTTTGCGATGAACTTTTTGTGCATCTTTTCATCATCCGAGCTTATTCCGAATATTTCATAACCGGCTTTTTGCAATGCTTTGTAATTGTCACGCAAACTACACGCTTCGGCTGTACAGCCGGGAGTCATGTCTTTGGGATAAAAGTAAAGAACTACTTTTTTTCCTTTCAAATCAGCAAGTGAAACAAGGTTGCCATCCTGATCTTTAGCTTTGAATGCCGGTGCTTTGGTTCCTACTGAAAGTGCCATAAGAATATTTGATTTTGTTATTGTCTACTTCTAACTACTCAAAGTATCACTTGCTGATAAACGCGCTGGTTGCCTGCCCGATCGGTTACCTTTAATTCAAATTTGCCTTTCAGCAATTTAGTTTTATCCTGCCGTTCAGACTGAATGATACCCGTTTTGTAATCGTAAATCATTAACAGCCATTCGCCATTAATGTTTGCTTCAAAGCTTGAAATTCCGGAAAGGTTATCGCCAATTCGAAAGCGGGCTGAATTTTTCGTGCAGTAAATTCTGCGGATCGATGGAGGAATCGAGTCGGTGGCTAACGTAAATTCACCGAGCTCATGCGTTTCAAATTCAATCTTGCCATTCACCCATTGGCCGCCCAAATACTCGTAGCGCTTGCCTTCTAAATGGTACACGGATGTTTTTGTCTCCGGATAGGATTGTTTTGGCTTTAGTGTCACTTTGACTCGCTGGTGCATGGGAGTGAGCAGG
>JABFSO010000302.1 GCA_013140555.1 Cyclobacteriaceae bacterium
TTCTGGTGCTTTTCCTTCGGCTGCGGCACCTTCCATGGCAATGTGCACATCGGGGAGCACAAGTACATTGCGGAAGTACCACATGTAGTTGTCCTGCTCTACGTTGAATTTTTCTTTCTCGATGGAAATAACATAAGTACTGTCCTTGACTTCTTTCTTTTCTTCCGTGGAAGTTCCAGAAACAGTCAAGGTATCGGTGATGCTCCGAGCGGCACTATCCAAAGCTTTTTTAATATCCACAGAGTCCGGTTGTTTTTTAGGATACACCGGCTTCATCTCCACTGTTTGAAGCGATTTAAGCGCCTTTCTATAGGTTTTTTCAGGTAATAAAAGGTAGCGGGTACGTTTATTTCGTTTTTCCTTAGGTAAGGCCGGCCCTTGAATTACTACGCTGTTAGCCCATGTGGAATCATTGGCGGGCAGATTGAGTGTTTTGCTATTCGAAGCAAGAACCTCGCGCGGCTGATTTTTATTGGTATTGTAATGGAGGAACGTTTCCTTTTGAGCCGTCTTATCATGAATGAAGGCACTTTGATAGGCAGGGCATATTTTCTGCTGCGTATTACAGCTAAATAGCAGCAAACAAGCCAAAACACTTACGATTAATGCCCGAACCATCCAAAAAGGGTATTCCTAATCAACAAAACTAAATAATTAACCGAAGTAATCCGAAGATATTATGAAATGTAACCATAATATAAAACACTGATTATCAGGTATTCAGAATATTTCAGTTTTCATTACCCGTTAAATTCGCAAGGTGACCTATCCTTATTCGCTGCTGAAAAAGGTCAATTTGTTGGCTTGCTGATGTACTCCTCTTCCTTTAAAGAAGGCATTCTTATTGGTTTAACCTCCAATTCTTCGAGCAATATGGATTGAGGAACAATCATTGAAACAGTAGTCTGCAAAAAGCTTCTTTCAAAGGTCACATCATCGATGTTAAACGCAGCATACTTTTCGGAAGCTCCCAAAATGCGTTTCCACATTTTGAAACTCAATTCGCGAAGGGAAACATTTTTGATTAGTTCTTCCCGTCCATCTTCCACGTAAACTTTATATGCATTCGCAAAGCCCATACGGGAACCGCTTTCGCGAAATATCAATGCAAAAGATAAACCTTCTTTTTTAGCTTGTTGAATGAGTTTGTTCTTCAGTACTTGATCGGTGTCTTTTTGAACAACGGTCACTTCAAGCACTCCCGGACCGGAGCTGAATCCATTGGCAATTTGTGTGGCGCTGGTGAGTGTGCGATTGTTTAATAAGTTTCGCAAAATTCCATTTTCGATAATCGTCACTTCATCGGGTGGCACTACTCCTTCATTATCTAAAATAAAGTTTCCGGTTAACTCAATTCCCTGAAATGAAGTAAGCTTGGGTTTGGCCTTAATGGTTATTTGCGTATTGATAATTGGTTTGCCGATTTTTGCGTCCGCAGATTTGGTTTCTTCATCAAACTGAAGCCCTTTCAATTTGGCAATATTATCACTGGCAAATATTCCTTCGCGGCTTCGTAAAATAGATCCAGCCAGTGCTTCGGCTACTGCTTTTCCCTCCAGCAAAACAGGACCTGTGTATTCTTCTTCCAACTCTGCTAGCTTTTGATTGGCTTCAACCCGTTGAATGAGCTTTTGAATATCTTTTAGCAGCACGTCATCAGAAGGCAGCTGATCCAAGGTTTTTGCTTCATAAGTTTCGCGATCGAACGAAAATTTACCATCGCTGTTTTTTAACTGCACGCCCATCATCAGTGTGGCATTTGAAAATGGAATCTTAGAAACTAGTCCTTCGGTGTTAACCAAATATTTATGCCCTTCGGAATAAGTTACAAAAACAAATGAATTGGTAATGTTGGGAGCATTTGCGATGACACCGGACATCTTTCGTACTCGTTGCTCCCAAGCCGGAAGTGAGTAAGTTGCCGGAGTAAGGGATTGAATTATTTTAACAGGTGCCACTTTCGCAAACCTGCGGTGTGGAATTTCACTGAGCGTTTTTCCAGTTTCTTTTAGCGTTTGCTTGTTCTTTTCAAAATGCCGCGCTGCGCTTCGATACACATTATCTGTCGAAGCCCAAAACGATCTTCGGATACCCCAATAATCATCATCCAACGGAAGACTTATCTCCATGGCTGAAGGGCCGGTAGTATGATTATCGTCCAAACTTTCATCATTAAAATCGTAATCGCCAACGAGTAATCTAGTAGTCGTTTTCATCCGGTCTCTGTCTTCAGACGAATTGGTAAGTGCGCCCATTGAAGCAGATACTCGCATGGTTTTAACATCGGTTAAACCATACATAATAAAAAACGGGCGATCAAAATTCTTTAAGGTTAATTCTTTATGATTTCGATCCAGTTCGTCTTGCATTGCCTTTAAGATCACATCTTCCGATTGACCAAATGCGGTTGAGGAACAAATAACAGCCAGTAAAATAAGTGCACTATTTTTTATCATGACAATGAGAGATCAATGGTTATCAACTGGTTTTTCTAAAATCGTATTCTCGACTTGTGCCACCATTTTCTTTTGCGTTTCAATACGTTTCACATAGAGCGATGGCGAGATAGCTGTCACAGGCACACTGCCCGACTCGGCTCCACAAAATCCGGTAAAGACTTCGCTTTTGTCATCAGCCGCTTGAATTTCTGCGAACATGGCCAATGGTGTGCCTATCAAATCTACTCCGCGTACCAATTCATCCGGCCGGCCATCTACATAGATTCGGTAAACTTCTGTTGGGAAAATATTAAATGCGTTGGGCATTACACGACCTGTATTGGTAAATCCACCAACTACATCCATGAATAGGTAGCCATATTTTTTGTTCTGTTTTTTACATTCGGATATGAGCATCTTGCGCAGATTAGCCATATCAACCACCTTTTTGTTTTCGATAATTAAATTGGATTGTCGTGTAACTACATCTGAGCTTGCTTCTGCCCTGCCATGCCCGTTTGACTGAGGAAATTTCTCAATCGGAGTTCGTGACATTAAAAATGTTTTCAGTATTCCATTTTCAACCACCGTAACCTTGCGTGCCTTTACGCCTTCATCATCAAATTGATAATAACCATTTAATGCCTGGTCATTGAATTTTTGAAGTGTCGGGTCAAAAATGACATTGAGTGTTTTCGGCAAGACCAATTCATTCACTTTATCTTTAAATGTCTGACCATCGAAGTTACTTTTCAAACGCTGCCCTTCCACACGGTGACCAAATATTTCGTGGAAGAAAACTCCTGCGGCATGAGCGTATAAAATGGCTGGTCCGGTATAAGGTTCGGCTACTGGTGCCTTGCTTAACATCATGAGTTTGTTCATCAGTTTGTCAATGTCTTTGCGAAGCACTTCTTCGCCCGGAAGTTGATCAGGAGTAGTTGCATAATAGGAAATATGCAGTGGCAACACATCGCCATCATCGGCACGAATGGATGCGGAAATGGTGAGATAGGCGGCAGTGCGATTTTGGGCGATGCGAGAACCTTCGGTTGACAAATAGTACTTTCGATCTAAGTCAATATGAATGCTAACATCTCCATCGACCACACCTTTTAATTTGAGAAATGCTGCGCTGAGTGATTTTACTTTTATTTTCCAGCTTTCGATCTGGATAAATTGATCAACGGAAGGAAGGGGCTGATCGATAAAAACCGAAGGCACTTCCTTTGAGAAATCGGCTACCTTCTTTGATTCATCTTTGACAGTAGAATTTTGTAGAGCTTGAAAAGATGCCAACGCTGACCTGTAAGCAGATTGGGTTTGTTGCCACATTCGTATTTTGATCGGCAATGGTTTGTTATCTAATGGCAGGAATTGCGAGACCCGCTCCCCTCCCATATCGCCAATCGGAAAAAAACCATTTTCCATATCCATTGGATGTGAGTCATCGAATGCGTAATCGCCTACACGCACCGATGTGAGCAGGATGCGCGATCGATCTTTGCTTTCATCTACCAAACTACCTAGCGAACCACGCAACCGAAAGCCACGGCTATCGGTTACACGGTACGACAAAAAATAGGGAGGTTGTTTTGCTTTTTGCAACTCTTCCCATTCTCGTTGCATTTCTGATTCTAAAATAACCATTAAAGAATCACTGGCATTTTGTGCGTGCAGCGATACCGACCCAAGGCCGAGGCATACAATCAAACAGAAAACTTTCTTCATCTCAGACAATTTCACTTGAATAAGGTATTAAAATAAATCAAATCGATTTTAAGAAGTAGCCGTATTTACGATTAAGTAGTTGGTTAGTTTTGCATGATACACAATCCTTGACTTTTTCAATGCATTTTCGAAGGATAAACTTGCAAACAGGCGATTCCGTCACTTTTTTCGAGAATAGAACGAAAACAAATCTAAATAATTGGATTCAGTTATCCGATTTAGGGCAGATCAAATGATGAACAAAAATTACAATGCTTGTAATTCTACTTGTTGGCGCTTGGGGAGGCTGGAGACCACTAATTGATAGGATGCATCAATCCATTGTTGCAGGATTTTATCACTAACAGAACCATCCATTTGAACTGTAATCCAGTGCTTCTTATTCATGTGGTATCCCGGAGATACTGCCGGATACTGCTCGCGTAATTCTGCGCCTACTTCCGGATCGCATTTCAAGTTGACGGAAGTGAATTCATCGATATTGGTGAGGGCAAACATTTTACCCATCACTTTGTAAACGAGGGTAGTTTCGCCAAATGGAAACTCTTCGGTTACTCCTTTCTTAGCTAAACAGTTGCTTTGAAAAGTGCTGATGTTCATATAAAGCGCTTGACAACCATATAAACCACAGCCGCTAAAAATATGGCAATGGAAAGTTTGTTAATGCCATGCATCATTTTCAGGTTGATGTTGGAAGGGCGATTAGGGTCATTCCTACGAAAGAAGTAGCCTCCCACTTCACCTAATGAAAAGAATTCTTTCAGTGAATTTCCTTTTGTTTTTTCTTGTGTTTCGTTTTGCATATTCTCTGATAAGTTATAAAGCTAAATAGTCGTAACCGGCACTTCTATCCAATCGCCTCCATCGCGAATCAGGTTGATTAATTCATCAACTGCCTGAGCGGTGGGCACATTCTTCTTCACTACCTCTTTTCCCTTATAAAGGGTGATGCGGCCCGGACCGGAACCTACGTACCCATAATCGGCATCAGCCATTTCTCCGGGTCCATTAACGATGCAACCCATAATACCAATCTTCACTCCTTTCAAATGGCTGGTTCGGGAGCGAATCTTTGCGGTTGTTTCCTGCAAATCAAACAACGTTCTTCCGCACGAAGGACAAGAGATATATTCGGTTTTTGAAATGCGGGTGCGGGTAGCTTGCAAAATATTAAATGCCGTTTCGTTGACAAGCTTATCGGAGCCACAATTTTCGGCAGCTAAAAAAACACCATCACCTAAACCATCGATGAGCAAACCTCCCACATCGGTGGCGGCATAAATTTGCAACTGATCGGGTTTTAAATCGCGGTAAGCACGACCAATGATCACAGGGGATTTGCAACCATTCGAAAGTAAGTCTACAAAAAGTCTGCGCTGCTCGGCCATGCCATGATCATGGTAGGTATCAATTAATAGAACGGCTGAAGTATCGTCTTTCAGTCGTTGAATCAAATTGGTATTGAGGTCCTTCAGGCATGCATAGACAAAATTGATGCTACCTGATAACTCTACACCTCTCAAATAGTCTTGCGCTTTGATAAACGGATAGGTGCGGTCTTTTTTCTTCTGCGTCAACCAGGTTGAGTGCGAATAAATGATGCCGAGGGTTCCCGGAATTTCAAAATCAATGATTGTCTCGTTGGCGAAAATATAATCACAAGCTATGTCTGCAATGTTCCACTTATCCAATGGTACGGAATAGTGATAGCCCAATGAGAATAAAGAAGCGGGTGTAATTTTTTGTTTTCCCGAAAAGTCGGCTACTACGCGTGGCACCTGGTGGCCACCGATGTTACCGACTTCGTGTGTTTCTCTTCTTTTGTACTCAAACGGATTGATCGGATACTTCGTAATCTCAGGAATGGTTATCGAAGTCTTGCGTGTTGCGTAGCGATCCACCAACTCTTGAGCCACGGGCACCTCCGCTTCGGGTTCTTCGGTGAGTGATACTCGCACAGTGTCACCCAAACCATCTTCCAACAATGTGCCGATGCCAACCGAAGATTTGATGCGGCCATCCTCACCATCCCCGGCTTCGGTTACGCCTAAGTGTAGTGGGTAGGGCTGAAACTTTTCTTCGTTTAATTTTTGAACCAACAACCGATAGGCTTGCACCATCACTTGTGGGTTGCTTGACTTCATTGAAAGCACAATGTTGTAATAGTTCAAGTCTTCGCAGACGCGTAAAAATTCCAATGCCGACTCGACCATGCCAAGCGGAGTATCTCCATAGCGGCTCATGATCCGATCGGAAAGAGAGCCATGGTTAGTACCGATGCGCATGGCAGTGCCATACTCTTTACAGATTTTCACCAGGGGCGTAAACTTTTCGCGAATGCGATCGAGTTCCGCTTGGTAGGCAGTATCAGTGTATTCTATTTCTTCGAAGCGCTTTTTGTCGGCATAGTTGCCCGGGTTGATTCGTACTTTTTCTACGATGCGTGCCGCCAGCTCTGCAGCATTCGGTGTAAAGTGGATGTCAGCAATTAATGGAACCGTATATCCGCGTAAGCGCAATTCTTTTTTTATAGCTTCTAAATTCTGAGCTTCTTTTAAACTGGGTGCGGTGATACGCACATATTCGCAGCCTGCATCTACCATGCGAATCACTTGCTCTACGGAGCCTATGGTGTCCATCGTATCTACTGTGGTCATGGATTGGACACGAATGGGGTTGTTGCCACCGAGAGGCACATCGCCAATAGTTACTTCGCGCGTTTTTCTGCGGCTGTAACTGATAAGGCTATTGCAATAAAGTTTAAGTTGTTCTACCTGCGTATTCACCATGCGACTTGAGAAAGGACAAAGTTACCGAATTTACCAGTTGTTTTAACAACCATAAAGGTGGTATTGTTTACCCCCAAAACTGCTTTTGATGGGGTTAAAAACTTGTTAAAATCGATCGAGTGACTTGATGTTGCCTGATTGGAATAGTAGCTTTCGACTTTCCATTAAATTATGCGAAATCTTTCCATTTCACTTTTAGCAGCCTGCTTAGTGTTGGCTGGTTGTCAATCCAAAAAAACTATTACCGATTTTGAAACCACCACCAAAGACAGTGTATTCCGATCTACGATTACAACAGGTCAGTTTATAAAACTAAGTCAAGGGTTTACTTATTACGATTGGAACAACCCGCAAGCGGATACGGTGCTGGTACTAGTGCATGGGTTTTCGGTTCCATCTTACATTTGGGATTCTACCTTTTATGCTGCGAGTAAGCGAGGTTACTCTACACTGCGATATGATAATTTCGGACGGGGTTTCTCGGATAACCCAGAGGCTGTTTACGATGTTGCGCTGTTTACAAACCAACTTCATGAGTTGTTGGACTCGTTGAAGATTACCAAGCCAATAACTTTGGTAGGACTTTCTGACGGAGGGCGAGCCATCTCTTCTTATGCTGCGCAGTTTCCAACACGCGTGAAAAATCTGGTGTATGTGGATGCGGTTGGCTTTGAAAATCCAGTTGAAAATCCACAACATCCGGCTGCGGTGACGGAGAAGGAAATAGAAGAATTTAAAGGAAGCGAGAACTATCCGAAGATGGGTAAAGGACAACTCAGCGATTTTTATGATTCAATCCCTTTTCGGGGATGGGATAAGAGATACGAAGACATCATGAAGCTCAAAGGATTTGTGCGTGCAATAATCTCTACGCGCAAAAACAGAACGCCATTGGTG
>JABFSO010000004.1 GCA_013140555.1 Cyclobacteriaceae bacterium
CATAAGAACTACCTCTACCCATACTTCAACAGCATCACATAAACAATTTTTTAAATCATGAATTAAATTGGTAGATATCATTTAACATTTATTTCTATTATAATATAATTTAAAAACAGGATAACATTAAGTGTAAAACGCTGATTTAAAATCATATATACGAGCCTTATTCCTTAAACTTAATAGCATCCGCATAGTCCTTTCCTCCCTGCACAAAGTGAAGGATCACACCATCAGCACTGGGAAATTCTTCTTTTGCTTTTTTGATCAAGCGCATTTTCTTTGCTTCATATTCTGCTGCTCCTCCCATTGCTTTTCCAAGACCGCTGCCAGCAGTTACGTTACCCAAATAATTGTATTCTGATTTCGGGGTTGAATCCACAAAAACGTACATCCCTAATACTTGCTCTACTACTGCTTCTTTCTTTTGTGGCTTACAATCTTGCGCATAGGTAGCGAACGATAAAAGCATTCCTGCTGCTAAAAGTACAATCATCTTTTTCATAGGTGTATTTAGTTTAGTTAATTCAATATCTATTCAAAACATCATTCTAATCTTCTTCAAAATAATCGCTATCAATTTTCTTTATCTCGTAAGTTTGCTGGGTGGAAACACCCAAGTTGTAATCTGCCATGTATTTAGCCAATTGCGCTCCGTCAATAAGTACAATCTTCATCTCGCTTCTTCCTAAATATTGTAAGGCTTCATTCGAGAAACGGGAAGTAGTAATGAACACGCCTTTCTTTGCACCTTGGCCGGTTAATGCTCCTGCAAACTTTTGAATCTCCGGCCTACCTACTACCCCATCCCATTTCTTTGCCTGGATGTAAATCATATCAATACCCAGCGGGTCTTGCTTGATGACTCCGTCAATACCTTCATCGCCTGATTTACCTGTAATGACTCCGGCATTTTCGTCTGCTCCACCATAACCCATTTTTAAGAGTAGATCGACTACCACTTTTTCAAAGAATGCGGGTGTAGATAGTTTCAGTTTTGATTGTAGCTCTTCTTCTAAATTCGCTTTTATACTCTGATAACTCTTATCCAATGTTTCTAGCGGTGTTTCGGTAGAGATAGTTTCTTCAATGGCAGTTTGTGAATCGGTTACTTCTTTTGTTCCACTAATGCTTTCTTTATACCCAGGAAACTGTCTGAGAAAGGCAATGTTAATGATCGTAGGATTGGACGCCAGTGCTTTCTGGCCAGTGGAAGTTATCTTGAAATGTCCGCGCTTGGTATTTTCAAGCAAGCCAGCCATTTTAAGATGAGCTTTTGCCCAGAAGACGCGGTTATAAAAAACTTTTTGAGTCCCGCTGGGTAGATATTTGTTTAACTCTTCTTCTGTTAAATTGAAAAATGGGCCAAGCGCTTTATAGACTTCAACTGTTGAATGTTCTTGTTCATCTTTTACTTCATTCAACAAAGGAAGCATGATGGATTGGAAATCGGGGATTGGCATAATGATTTAATCAAAGTATTTAAACTCATCTACTAGTAATCGATGAATTTCTTCCTTTGCTTTTTTTGTAAAAACTGAAACTTCATCGAATTTTTCCAATAAGTCTGCGATGCCACCCTTCTCCGCGTACTTTCTGATCTGAACTAAGCCAGAATGTGGAGTGAGAAAATCAGCGTAATTAAAATATTTAAAGTAAGGTTCATTGTGAAGACCAACGTTCGACATCCATTGACCTTTACAGTATTTCGTATTCCAAAACTTATATAGCTCTTTTACTTTGTCTACCAATTGCTTGGCAGTATCACAATTAATAGCAATTTCTTTATCAAGTGTTTTGCTCCAAAAACTTTCTGGATTAGTCGGGCATAGAGGATTATCTACAAAAACCTCTAGCGCACCCTTTACAGGGTTGTCTTTTTCAAACTTAGTAACCACACAACGGTTTTCGGCCAGAACAAACGCAAAACAAAGCGAGTACCAATACTTTTCCTGTTCTGGCTTAATCGTTGGTGCCCAAATATCATATTGATTCACCCAAAGCGGGTAGTTGCCATTTAGCGCTTTGGTTATTGCAAACCATGACATCGTAGCTTTTCCGCTTTGTAAATCATATGCGCTATATGCGTATTTATCTTGAGGACCTGTTTGAACTTTGGTCAGGTTTGTATCAATAAAAGTTGGACGAAGTTGAAGCCAGACCCTATCAGGATAGTTGGATAATCTTTTGCAAGGTTCCTGCCTCAATCTTACAGGCGTGTTATCATCCATAAATCCAATGAACGAACCATCAACAAAACCGTGAGGTGCTTTAATCCTTTGATGTCTGTCATCATCTAATGGGAAGCCACTTACTACTTTATGCCCTTCCTCATCCTTGGTTTTGTTACGGTAAAGATTCAATCTTGGTTGACGTACATTTTTCCCATCTCTAATTATTAATGGTAAATTCTCTCTAATGTCACCTCTTGAATTATCCATCCTTACCTTCCTTGACTTCTTTAACATTTTATTGAGAAGAATATCTAGTACCTCGTCTGTTTGTGTCCAAGTTATCCTATCCAAATCGGAATGACTAAAGTGAGTGAGGTCATGTACTTTAACGATGTTCGGTTTTGCTTTTTCGTTGTGCTCGTAATTCCAAATTGTGAAGGCAAGCGGCCATCTACCTTCAATCTTGAAGAACTCATTGCTTGTGGTAAGGAAGCCACTATGGAAGCGAAAGTATTTATCCCACACATTTCTAAATTCAACATAGGTGGGGCGAGGAATTAACCAAGAAGTAGGTGTAAAAATCAACACCACAGGATGTAAACCTTCCTTCTCTTGCTCTTTGGCAATGTTTAAGATTTGGCCTAAAAAGGCGAGGTATCTTTCTTTACCTGCATCCTCGCCAGTCAGTTCATAAATGGAAGGATGTATCTCGTAGGCTGCTTCTGTCTTTTCTCTTTCTTTTACATTCTCGTCTGTGTTTTTGTAAGGTGGATTGAGCAAGAATGCAATGGGCTTATCGAGTTTTATATTCTTAAGACTTAATTCTTTCTTCAGTTCACTTAGATACTCCGCTCCTGATCGATCAAGAAAGTTCAAGCCTTTATTCTCGGATGTTTTGGGGACGATTGTAAAGCCCGTTTCAATATGAAAAGGGTCAACCTTCATACGCCTTTCAATAGTCCGTAACAAATCGGGTTGCAACTCAGAAACAATTTTGTGTTTAAGTTTTCCGCGCCAACTGGATACCAAGTTGCCTGAACCGCCCGCAGGGTCGAAAACAATATAGTTTTCGTTAATGTTGCCAGGGAAATGATATTTCGCATACCATAAAGCAAACTTGCTCAAGTTGCTATCAGTAAAAAATATTCCGTGCTGCTTCACATACTCAGGATCGATCTTAGCCATTACCTCGTCAAAACGACTGAAGTAATGATCTACTGTAAGCCCTGAACCTTCGTTCGTAAAAATGTATTTAGTGTTGATGAACCGCACCAAATCGTTCACCTTATGCGGATGAAGATTAATAGGGTCGCTAAATTTGTTTCCGTTGAAACCTATTACCCGTATTTCATCACCTGCTTCATTTACAGATGCTTTAGAAGTAATGTCCCAATAAGCAACCATTGTGTAGAAAGCATGAACTGCGTCAATGGGCGTATCGAAATAGCTTTTTAACTGTTCGATCTCATTGATGAAGTTATGCGGGTTGATCTGAATTCTGTCAGAATCGAGGTTGTTTAGAATTTTTAAGACGGCAAAGGATTCAGTTGTCAGGTTTTTAGCATCGACAAAGATATCTCCATCTAGGTCTCGTGGACTTAACCAATAAATTGCAGCGTCCTTAATTTCCTTTTTATTAGCGGCACTTGTTTTACGAGCATTTTCCTTACCAATTATGTTTGGTGCCTTAGTTGCATCCGCAGTCTTGGATTGAATGACTGCAAATTCCGGTAGCGTTCCTAATTTCCAAATGGCTACAAATTTATGCGCCAATACGATTACGGTATTGTAAGCTAATCCATACTTCTTTTGATAGTGCAAAGCCTGGTAGAAACCGTCCAGCCACTGAGACTCAGAAGACTTACATTCTACTAATAGTTTACCCTCGACATACACATCAGCACCATGCGCATCTGATTCAGATTTTAGTTTCTCTTTAAAAAGCTTTTTGAATAAGGGGAAGAGGTCAGCCCTCTTCGCATCTTCGTTGCTATCGGAACGGATGTACTCCGCAAATCTTTGAAGTTCTTCTCCTGTTGAGTTTTTTGCCATAATGCCTAATCTATATCAATAATAAGGGTTTTACTTAAAAGATTTACATTAATATTCTATAGCATCTAGATTGGCTTCGTCAAAAGCAATATAGCCAAAGGGTAGTTTTAGGAGGCTCTTAATTACCTCCAAAAAGTCAATATCATTTGGTGATGGTTTGTTAGGGCCAACAATAAAAAGGTTAATTTTCCTTTTAGTGCTTTCTCTATGTGAATAGTCTAATAACTGGCCAATACCTTCGCGGATACAAGAGTAGACACTTTCAAATGGCTTTATTTCATAAATGAAAATTTCATTTGTTGTAACACGCTTGGCATCAATCCTGTTTTTTTCGCCAGATATTTGATCATTAGTGTATTCTTGGTTGAGGTATTCAATAAATCTGTTTTGAATTCTATTATGAATTCGGTTAACTCTGACTGATAACATCGGACTCCGCTGAAAGGATATCTCTGTTTTTTCGTTGTAACCTTCTTCATTCCTTTCACCCCCTTCGTCATCCTGATCCAAAATTTCTTCTTCTATATCAATCAATGAAGGGTTCGGAGTTTCCTCGTTACGACCTACTTCTGCATACCAACCGAAGACTTTGTAAAACTTATCTCCATCTTTTTTGGGCGTTAGTTGGTGAATTGTCTCCGCATATGTTAAGCCAAGCGGTTTATAAAAGCGAGCGTTGAGAAATTCGACATTAATGTGGTGGCCAAGTATATGCTGATGGTGCTCGTAAATAGATCCTTTTCGCTCTACCACCTCTGCGTATGCAATTATTGTAAGTTGGTTATGTGCTCCATGGGATTTGATGGCAATTATGTCACCTTCTTTTATTTGCGACAAAAGTTGAAAGTACCTTTTGATTTTATACGCTGCGGGTTTATCTTCATTCCAATTCTGGTACACAAATTCCTGAATCTTCTCTGGGGTATTTCCCATCAAATTCGAAAAATCCATATCACCTAAAAATCCGATTGCTACACATTGATTTTCGATAAACTCGTCAATCTTTGGAACTACATCCTTACCATCATCGTCTCCATACTTACTTCCTATAATATAGTAATTCCTCTTCTTATTTTTTGATGCATATTTACCATACAGGTTCCATGCAAAATCTTTAATAGATTCTTCAGGCTTTTTTCTAGATAGAATGAATTCTTGTAAAATAGAGACTTTTGTTTTATAAGGGAATGTCATGCCGAGACCTTCCGTTATCTCGAGTAATGCTCTCTTAGTATAAATAGGCAAAAGTTTCCGATCGGAATAAATAAACGCAATTTTCCATTTAGCAATTAAGTGAAATGGTATCGAATCGATTGCTGTCCAATTCTGATCTTTAGAATTATCAATGATATTTAGGATTAATTGTCTGATTCGGAAGAATGCTTCATTTACAGTTTTTCCATTCTTCGTTGACCAAATGTATCTTCCATCAGAAGTGTACCTATTGTCCTTTGTCTCCTTGTCGTCCTTTGGCTTCCATAATTCAAATTTATGAAGGGATATACCACCGATAGCACCAATTTTTTCGCTTCTATACTCCAACCAATAACAGTAGGAGTTGTGATCTGCCAGATTAGCATATTGTTCAATTGTCATTGATTCTACACGTTCTCTTGGCCACGCCAATAAGAATTCATCAAGGACAGTATCAAATTCAGTTGGGCTTAGTTGCATATGTTAACAGTTTAAGTATTAACCCTTGCTAAGTAATTTTGAAGCCTCCGTAAATAAGAGACTGGGGGTATAATCCTTTAATTTTGAAGTCTTATCGTGAATGAACATATTAAATGTTCCTAACTGCTTTATTTCAGGAGTTCTTATTGTTGTATATTCAATGTATTCGTTTAGGCAGTTATTTATTTTAAGATACTTTGATCGAAATAGATCTTGAAATTTTACAAGTATATCAATATCAATCAATACTAGGTTCTTAACATTGCGACTGTCAATTTTCCTGTTGGCAATAATCTTCCGCATCTCTTTGTTTAGCAAATAATTTACTCCAGCAATATTTAGGGTATAATCAGTAAAAATTATAATTGGGTAAATTATGACATTATCCTTATCGATTTCATCTACCGCATTAAACTCACCGTTCTGAATTTTTTTAATACTATTGACAAGCTGCGTTACGCCTTTTGCATCTCCATCTCTATTTGCAACAAATTTCTTTAGCAATTCGGTGTAAATAACTTTGAAGTCATATGAATGCTTCGTTTGTGCGTTTATAATTACGTCCTTATACTCAAATAAGTAAATCTTATTTTTGTCGCGAATGTAGAAGTCAGGCTCACCGTCTTTTAATGTTCTCTTTAAAGTATTGCCATCAATTTTGATATAATCGTTCTTTTCAAAAGTGGACTCCATTATCGAGTAAAATAGCCCCTTTTCGGAAAGCTCTTCCCCGTATATAGATTTGAAGTGATCGAATCGCTGAATTAGCACACCCTTGTATCGTGCACCATTTTTGATCAAAGCTTTGGAAAGTGCAAACTGAACTCCTTGAAATATTTTATCAACTATTAGATTAAGATTTAAGAACAGAAAGCTATTGTTTTCAATCTCGTAAACGGGCTTTTCACGCAGAGATAGAAAATCATCTGACATTTTAAAATCGGCAACATCAACACAGTATTGTCTCACAAATTCCTGAACCAATTTATGATCATCATTGATCTTTGTAATTGAGGATGTCTTTAGTTCCTCGAATTTGCGAATATAAATGTTGAGTAGAAAAGTGAGATATTCTTCCCATGAATTAACCTTATGTTCACTGTAAAATATTTTTAGATATTCAGCAAATACTTCATTGGATTCGCAGAACTTAAAGAAGAATGTAGCTTTGATGAATTGCATTCGGAAGTCTTTAAATTCCACAAGCTCTTGATATGGGAATTGCATTCGAATTAAGAAGGCTGCTCTTTGGTCTAGCGTACTTCTTTCTCGATTTTCTTTTGATTTTAGTTTATCTGTCCATTGTTGAGAACACCACAAATATGCTTTGAACAGATCGAGTTCTTGTTCTGGTGTTAAGTTTGAAACCCTATCAAGAGAATTGTGATTTGCTAGAATATGTTCGCTTAGTAAGCAGTTAGTGATATTATTTATGAAATTGATTCTTACATTACTCTCTTTCGCTAATTTGAGAATCAATTCATTTATTCTTTTATGCACTGAATTCGGCAACCGGGCTAACCAGATTTTGAGAAATTCGATTTGACGCCTGCTATCCCTTTCTTTTGAGTGTATTTGTGCTGAGAAGTGCCCTACTACTTCAAGGGCACTTTTAGAGGGGATGTTATTAAGAAGTGTTTTAATTTCTATTTTATCATAGTCATCAAAGATGTTGGAATATGCAATAGAAACGTAAGCGGTAATTTTCATTTGAGCTCTATGGGTAAGTCAAATTTCGTCCATCCCTCCCACTCCACCAAAAAAAGTCTTGTCGTAAAATCTCTACAAAACCGTGTCGTTTTTTAATGACAAGAAAGTCCAAGATTTTGTTAGCTTAGGCGCGAACAGTAGGACTTGGGGATTAGGACTTGGGACTTGGGGGGTGCGTGTTGCGAGACGGGCGTGGTCAGTAG
>JABFSO010000051.1 GCA_013140555.1 Cyclobacteriaceae bacterium
CTTGAATTTGTCACACTTAGTATGATTATCAATAAATTCCGATATAATTTCCCAAGACTCTTCTCGTGATCGATAGCAAATAGCAGGAACAAGCATCGGCTCTGAACCAATGAAATGTTTAATTACGACTGTGTCCTTTAAAGGGGTATTTTTAATTAGCGGCACAAATTTAACATCATAATAAAGGAAAAAACCATGCGGGTGGTCATAGAAAAAAACCAATATTAAATCCCTATTATTCTCGCGTACTACAATTGCTGAATCTCCAGTGGTTTCTTTAGACCAGTAATTTTGATCATAGTTATAGATTATCTTTTTTATGAAATCTTCATCTGGATCCTCTACCTCGTCTCCTAGCGGAGATCTATAAGTGCACCTAGTCTTCATAACTACTGTTTTGCCTTTAAAACTTTAGATTTCAACAATAGACCACTACTGGTCTTCCATTGGATAATTTTGACTTCCTGAACTTTCATAGCTTTTAAGACATATTCCATTTGCCCGACACACATGTTACAAGTTACCCTATCTACAAATACAATTACTTTATAGTGTTGTGATCGAAATTATCTAAAAAGATAGGTATATAGATTGAATAATCCGAGGAGTGGGTTGATGGGTCTATTAACTGCTAGAGTAGCTTATGAGAGCAGACTAGACTAACATTAGGTTCGATGTCACTAGTTGCAAACTAAGGACAGCAATTTAGACTAACACAAGCTGCCGATAGCTGAAGGGGAAAACTAAGGATAGCAATTGAGGTTGGCACCAACTAAAGATAGCTGAGGGATTTAATCCGAAATAATTACTACATTAGTGTATCAAAATGATTAATGATATCCAATTCAAATTTAGAGAACGCTTACAAAGCAATTCCTCGATTCCGTATAAAGAAATTTGTGAAATTATGAGTGCTTTCCAAATTGCTTCAGGACAAAACTTTGCTATCGGTAAAACTAAAGCCTTGCTAGATTTTATCAAACAAGGTAAATCAATCATAATTGAAAATTTCGATTATACAGACAAGAACAAAGAAGTATCGTCTATAAAAGAATTGGTCAATATCTTTAAAGACATTGACCAATTTGTTGATCTATCGAATGATAAAGATTTTAAAGAATATTTTGCTTAATGAACTATTGTGGATTTTTCATAAGTAATCCAATAATTAGCAGGTAAAAATATTTAATTAACATTCCTTAATAATCCTTACGGATAATTGGTTGGATTTTTTTGATTATACTTCTCTATATAGTCTCGCCACTCCCGCATCAACTCGTATACTTCAGCGGTAGGTATTACTGCATCCACCTTACCACCTTCAAAAATATTCTTTACTTTAGCATTTTCCTTATCGCACTCTATCATATACATTTCATAACCAAAACCGTCATAATTTTTCAACTTGCCGCTTAATACTTCTTCTAATTTTGATACTATTTCTTTGACGTAATCGGGATTGAATGAAAGGTTATTGATCTCATCGTAAAAAAACCATCCATATTGGATGGGATTTTCAATATCGACAATCGGTCTTTCTTTTTCTATTCCATTTGGGGTTGAATATTTGTGAATATTAAATTTATACTTCATTGAGATTTTAATTTTTTGCTGGAAAATAAGAACCTATAGCTCCGTCTGACATATAATAAAAATGTATTTCTACTTTTCCATCGCTTGATAATCCAAAATATTCATTACTACCGGGCTTTGTAGGATCATATTTTCCATTATTATTTGCAATTGCATACTCTACTTCATCTAATATTTTAGCCTCATTCCAAGCATCTGGGAAGAATGTAGATTTACCCGCATTATTTGTCTTAACTAATTCAGTACCATTTTGCAATTTGATTACTGGGTTAGCTTCATACACTCCATTACCGCTTGCATCCATTACCTTGTTTCTAAATTCAAATGTTGCTGTTCGGTTGTTGGCTATGTAGTCATCTAATGCAATTTTACTATGACATCCGTTAAAACCTGTGTTGCTAGCATTGATATCTATTCTTAAAACATGAGATTTTTTAGCTATTACTTTATTTGTAATGTCAGTGACTTCAATCCAATTGGCGTGTTTGATACCAAGCCAATTTTTAATGTTCTGGAATTCTGCTTCAGAAACATTCTTCGGCTTATATCCCTTCGTAGCTAAATAATTTAGCTCCTGAGCGTAAGCGCCTTTTAAATTCCCTGCTGCATCAACTATATCTGCTTTGGTAGGAATTGTGGCAAGATAAATGTCATCTCCTCTCTCAATTGCCTTCTCAAGCCAAGGTTTGTTGTAAGCGCTCCACCAAGAAGATGCATCATAATAGTAATCAGGTTTATTAAGAATATTTATGCCTCCCTTTGTTTCGCCAAGTCCCACATTTTTAAACGAACCAAATTCATTAAGTAGATTTGCAATGTCAGGCCTAAATCTCCCAAGTATTGTGGTTACCTTACTTGTACTGAGCGAAACGGTTCTTCCGGAAATAGTTAATTGCCTTGAAACAACTCCCGAAAGCACTTTTAACTTATCAGAATTGGTCAATAATAAATCTGATAATTTGGTTTTAAACACATCATCACTAACATTTAATACAGATGACTTGAATGCTCCAAAGTCATCATTGAAAACAGCAAAAGCATTATAGTTGCCGTTAGTGTTTCCCAATAATATTCTACCATCATCCAAGTCAAATTTAACATAGTAGCCATCGGTTAAAACCGCATCATACAAAGATGTACCCGTTTCATTTGCAAAAGATTTTGCATTTGATAAAACATTAGTATTGGGGTTGGCCCAAATTAAATTTGTTTCGTCAAGGTTCTTCCATGAAATATTTTCAGAAGATGCCTTACCTATTAATTTATTTAGTGAGCCAGATATAATACCATTATTACTTGCGACAACTTTACTGCTTTCGATATAATTCGCTTGGTCGTCTAAAAGCTCTACAAATTCTTCTTGCTGAGAAAGTTTTTGTTTAGTCGCATCATCCAAGTTATCCCAACCACCTCCAGGCCTTTTAAGATCGGCAAGGTATTTTTTAAATGTTTGGATCTGAACCGATAAAAATAAGCGTAAACTTTGTTTGTTTTGAATAGCTGTATTAACGTAATCGGGGATATTTTTTATTACATTCTTTACTCCTTTGGCTGCATTTTTTAATCCCACGACTGCCATCACTACATTGAAGGCGTTTACGGTCTTAGCATAGTTTGAATTGGGGTCGATGCTTCCCGTGTTGATAGCAATATTACTTCCAGCTGCCACTATTTCAGTAATTGCCCAGATTCTCCTTGCCCAAGTAACCTTTGTTGCAAGAGCGACACCACCACTTGTTGCGATTGTGATGGCATCAAAGGTGATCATAACACCTTTTTCTACTGCGTCATTAAATTCCTTTTGTGTTTTGTATTGCAAAAAAATAGCAGGTACTACGCAAAGGTTTTCTCCTATCGGTTCAATTCCATTTATCACAGATTCAACTAAAGGGAGTTCCTGCTTAGTCAATATTATAATAGGGTCAAGAGGACTTAATTGGACCGGATCAAAGTCATCGTCTTTTACCCAAGATGGGACTGAAATGCTTCCATTTGGGGAGGTCGTAGAGACTAAGTATTTGACATACCTTTTTATTTCGACTCTAGCTCCATTTAGATCACCTTCAAATTTGGCTTCTCCAAGCGCTGGCATTAAAATATCAATGATTGGTCCATTGCTTGGCGCAGAGAACTTGAAAGGAGCCAATGAAACAACCTGCCCAATAAGATCTGTGTTTGTAAAAGGCTTTATTCTTTCTATCCAGATTTCAGGCTTGAGTTTGTAAATAGCACAAAGACCACTAATGAAAGACGTGAAATTATCACCATCCCAAGGATTAATAGATTTGTCTTGAATTTTGGAAATTAGGTTCAATAACAACTTGTTATCTGCTTTCTCAAGTAATGCGATAAAATCTTTGTAATTAGAAGAATTGATTGCTGACATCAATCGCAAGATTGTTATCTCCCTTTTCTCCCATATCGACTCACTCGAATTTCCCAACTGTTCAATCCCTTTACTCAAATTTTCCCAGGTCAACCTTCTAAGGGCTGCTAAACAGACACCTCCGTCATATACCAAACCGGTTAATTCATCATTAGTGAAACTTTGTCTGGCAAAAAGCTTTTCTAATTTTTCAGAATCTGATTCAATTTTTAAAATTGAGCATTGATTTGAATTTTTATCCTTTGAAATCAAGGACAATAGAGAGTTTATCATTGTACATGAGGCATCTGGTTTGAATAAGCTTAATGTCTCCCAGTTTGGCTTTTGCTCATTGATTTTTAATTTAATGGTCTCTTTTATTGAAGTGGGATCCGAAGGTTTTACCCAAGCAGTTAAATTGCATATACTATAAGTACATTGATCGTTTAGGATCGCAATCATTGCATTCCCAGAACTCGAGACTTCAACAGAATAGGGCATCTCTTTACTTGATGCATCTCGATAAACTACTTTTCCAGCTTCTATAAAAGCGTTGTAAGAAGCTAAAAGGGTTTTGCTCTCATCATCCGTATATTCACGGTATCCTGTTCTCAAATAGGGTCTATCTTTGTCTAGTGTTCCGACCAGTTTCCTACCTGGAACTCCAAATACAACTCTTGTAATAATGTTACCAACCAAATCAATGCCATCGTTAATTCTATTTTCCGAATCCTTATCATCCTCAAACAATCCCATCACAATCTCCGGATAGCGCATCCTGTCCCATTGGTATTTGTATAATGCAGTGCCAGACAATGTATAATCCATCAGGTTGTTGGTACTTCCTTGAGGCTTCATTGTATATTTCTCATCCGCAAATGGGTGCTGCAGCGTAAATGCGCCATGGCCCAACTCATGCGCTATCGTGCGGACTATCGCTTCCTCGCTGCCATTTTTATCAACGAAAATAAATCCGCACTCTTTGCTGCGTGGCATGAAGCCCGCCAACGTGCTTCTCTTGGGGTTCTTTACTAAAAACAAATAGTAGGTATTAGGCTGTAGGTTTGCCTTGTAGGCATTCACTACTTTGCGCATGTCGGGGCTGTAGTTACTCAGCAGTCCACTGCCGCCATCGTCAAACGGATCGATACCCGGCACATCGAAATTGGAAGCAAAGGTGATGTTCCACTTTACTACTGCCTGTCCATAAATTTTATTGAGTTGTGTGCGCAGTACATCTTCGCTGTAAGGATACTTGTTTCCATTTACCGGAACGATCACCAAGTCTTTAACAATTTGATCGTAGGTAATCACACTCAGTTTACCTAGGACTTGAGTCTTGGTCACTGGTGAATTGTCATTGGTCACTGGGGCTTGCGCATCGTAGAGAGCGATGAGTTCGCTTTCCACACCGTCTCCGGCACCTAAAATGCTAATAGTAGATTGGTCATTGGTCATTGAGGTGGAGCCACCATTGACTAGTGACCATTGACTATTGACCATTGCCCCATTAAGTTCAAAGCGTATCTTTGATTTATCGATGCCAGTCCCTTCAAGCTGCGCAATGACATTGTCGGCCTGCCCTGTGGCAACAGACTTCCACGAGAGGTATTGGTCTTCTACTTTTGTGTAGGTAGACGCAATCGGATCATACCGTTTTGCATCAAAGCCAAACTTCTGATCTTGTGCTTCTGCAAACTTTAATTTGAGGTTGTACTCGCGCTTAGCAGCTGCTGTTGCAATAGCGGCTGTGGTGGTGTGTACTTTTCCTTTACTGTCAATAATATATCCTTTGCCACTGCTATCTACCACCGAAGCAGTAGTACCCGCAGGTACTTCCGTGCGCTTACCGCTTCCATCTACAATCACCACGCTACCATTGCTGCCTGGCGTAACCGTAGCTGTGCCCGGCACGGTGATTAGTGTGCTGGTGACGGCTGCGTTTTCATCAAACTGTTGGGGAAGATTCCTCTCAATGCTATCGAGTTTTTGATCGATCTTGTTCAACGTCTCGCTCAAATCATCCATCAGAGCCATCACGCCTGCTGGGATCACTTCTACTCCGGCTCCGGTCACGTTCATGTAACCGTTCACCATCCGCATTTCATTGTTGACGTTGATGTTGGTGAACTCGGCTTTTACTTTTGCCTGATTGAAATACGAAACTTCAATCACGCCCTCACCCGAGAAGGTGCCGTTGCTGCCTGACACTTTACTGAGCACCACATCAAAATCTCCTGCCTTAATGACATCGCCTATTTTCAAGCTATTGATTAACTGCGAGGGGTCCAGATTAAATGGAGTAAGTGGAACACCACATGAATATTGAATGCCCGGATTATCTTTGGTGGTCACATTTGTCACTAGCGAATAGTCACTCGTGAAGGTGCCACAACCGGCATTGACTTGAAATTCGTAGCGTGTGTTTGGCTGAAGTGAGTTGACGGTCACATTTGGCGTAAGTGATTGATTCGTGTACCAGTTACCCGTATTTGCAAATCGATAGCGCAGCGCATAAGTCGTTTGATTCGATGCTCCATCCCAACTCACATTAAAGCGCGTAGTTCCCACATCGCTAACCGAAATATTTTTTGGAGGTAAACAGGCATCGCCATATACAAATGTGTAGACCTGACTGTAGCCATTGTTTTTGAAAAGACTTAGTTCGTCCGCACCCGCATACGCATGTGCACGCAGCTGAAACGCATAGCGCCTGCCCGGCTCCAGCGGTGTTTCGGCAGGGCCATAGATGATTGTCGTTTCACTGGTCGTAGTTTGAAAAATAACCGGTGACGTTAATATCGCATCATTCGGGTTGCGTGTGGACGGCCAAACTTCCACTAACTTAAAATCATACTCCGCATTGAATGCGCTGTTGGGGGTGCCCCGATGGCGAGGTGTCCACTGGAAGATAACTTGTTGTGGATCTTGAATGCGAATCTTCTCATTGTCGGCCGGCACGTTTACAATAGGAGGATCATTTAAAATCAACCAAGCTACTGCGCATCCGGTATTCGAAATTTTAACACCGCGATTGTATTCGATTACTTCAAAACAAAATTGATAAAGGCCTTCCGGCAAAGCACCGCGTTGTTCGATCTCGCGTTGCGTGATGCCGGTGAAATTTAAATTGCGCGGATCGAAGTAAGCCGCCAGATCAGAGCTGATCAATTGCAATGGTACACCACCCAACAACGTAACAGGCGGTGGCATGAACTCCGGCTTCGTCTCAATTTTTATTCCATTGCCCTCGATGCGTAAGCGAAAGCGAACGTTCAGTTCAGGACGGGTAGCATCAATCAGGAAAGCCGTTACCCGTAATCGCTCCGAACCCGGTGCCGCATAATCCGACAGGTACAATGAATACGGAGGCGTCAACTGCACCGTGGATTGGACGGGGAAGACTTGGCCCTCACTCATTAATGAGGCCACCGTCAATAAAAAAAGTAATATGGTTTTAATTCGTGTCAATGGTCAGTGGTCAATAGTCAATAGTCATTGGTCATTAAGTCATTAGTCATTAAGTCGATAGTCATTGGTCATTAAGTCAATAGTTAGTAGATGGTCTTACTAATGAATATTGACAAATGACTATCTATATATCATTTAAGCCATAGGGTTCTATTGGTTCATTTATTTCTTTTGAGTCTGGTTTCGGGCCGATCGTTTTTATATAGTTGTTTAGCATTTTTACTAAAATAGTCAATGAAGCAGAATACTCGGAAAATCTTTGCTCACTTATTAGGTTCCGGTTTTTAGCCTTCGTCAACCAAGTCTTTGTTTCGTACAGAGAACCACGAGAATAATAGGCAAAATTCTTTTCTTCCTTAAAATGATATCTGCCATAACCTTCACTCAAATTTGCCGCAATAGAATCTACTGCTCGTATCAATTGCTTTCCTACCGTGTCCTTTTCTAAATAATTCCAACCGGTTACATCCTGCCACACTTTCTCTCCTATTTCCATTGCCTGATTGTAAATCTTCAAATCATTCAAGTTTTTGCTCATATCCTCACCGCTTACCTGTACTAAACATTGGTCATAGGTATTGATTACAAATGACTAATGACTACTGTCTATTGACCAATGACTAATGACCATTGACCAGCAACTAAAACGAATACACATACCCAAGCGTGGCAGTAAATTCCGTGAAGGATTTTGCTGCGCCTTCTTGTACGCTGTTTCGATTTACTACTACTGTGCTTAAGTTAATATTATGTTTCTTTTTAATCGACACGTTGCCGGACAATCGGCCATTTAAAATACTTCCGGTATGCAAACCATTGGCATACGACTCGTTGTGCGAGATCGAAGCGGTGGTTCGTAACTTTTTTTCAAAGAACTGTTTTGTAACTGCTACCGTTGGACCGAAGGTGCGTGACTGCGATGCAACGCCATCGCTCATACTTAAATTGAATGAAGTTGAAAGAGTTAAGCTCTGTGGCGTGAGCGACAGGCTATAGGATGAATTGAAATTATAAAACCGCAATCCGGAATTTTGTTCTACTTGTCCCTGCTTATCAGAAGCATCTTGCGCGGTCAGGTTAAGGCTGATAGTTTGTCGCCTGTTTTTATTGTTGCCCAACTGATACATGGAATTAATGTTGGCGTTCTGGCTGATTTGTGTGAAGTTGAGTGTATCTAAAAAATCAAACTGTGTGAGTCGGTTGATGTTCACAAACTGCGAACGGACATTGGTGAACGATTGAAAGCTCGAATAGGAAACTGACAAATTAAATTTCTGTGACGGTGCAAAGGCTACATTCAAAGCTGTCACCACCCGCCTCATGGTAGTGGCTTTGCTCTCATCGAGGTTATCGCGCTGCGTGCCTACGTTGGCCGACAAATTTACTTTGCCCTGTAGTACTGACGTGGCCGCGTTGACTGTAATGTTTTCTAAGTCGTTGTTGAAAAAATAGGAGCCTAATGTTCTGTATTGCGGGTCGATGCGTTCGTAACCCATTCCCACTGAATAACCGTTGCCCTGGTAGGTGACATTGGCCTTCATCGCATTGTAGTAAGATGATGATGTGCGCGGAGTGAATAGGCCACCCACATTACCTAACGGATTTTCAGTGGTGGTTTGACCTGCGCGCGTATCTCTGGTGATCGCGCTGGTAGCCCACTCAAATCGTAGTAATAATTTTTGGAACAATGATTTGCCTCCGGTAAATCCCAGAACTAAATTTTCCTGCGGCAAGATGCCTTGTGTCTCGGGTACGAAACGGATTGATTGCTGTTCGTCCTGTGCGCGGAACACAATGGCTTCCACAAAATCTTTTCCATCGCCATAGCCAACCTTCATGCCATATCCATAACGATCATACGCAGCTTGTACTCTTGATCCGGCCGTTGTGTCGGGCTGAACCGCTTTTAAAAAGCGACCATAGAGCGCACTGATTCGTAATTTACTAGTTGGATTCGCATCTACTCCTACTCCACTGAATAAGTGACCACCTACGGTGTAAGGCGAAAAATTCATACTCGTAAATCCGGCATGAAGCGTAATCCACTTGTAGGTGGGATGCATTGAAAATTGATTGAAGGGTTGCTGGAATGAAACTCCCTGATTGGAGTAACTAAAGCTCAGCGGAATACTCCAACCATACAAACTCACATTCAAATTTCCGGTAGCATAATACGAATAGGGATCACGCCTGCTGTCGATTCCACTGGCGGCATATCCAATCTGACTCAACGAAACACCACCTGATAATTTTATTGGTTTCTCTTTACCGATGGTCTCCAAGTTCTGCGAAAAACTATTGAGAGAAAGAAAAAGCAGACATACCAATACAATGACCTTTGGACTTAGGACTTGGGTATTAGGCCAAGTCGCTACTCCAAAATCTTTGTATCTAAACAACGTGCTCATTATTCTAATTCAATTTACCTTCAATCTTATTTGATCAGATTCAACATCCAAGTCCTAATCCCCAAGTCCCAAGTCCTAAAGAATCACAATCCTCACCACTCGTTTTTGATCTTTTACATCTACTAATAAAAAATAAACACCCGGTGCTACTCCTTGCAATGTTATTTCAAAATCGTAGGCATCCTTACCGCTATCACTAAAATCAGTGACGATCACATTACCTTCTAAACTTACCAACCGCACGCGCACGGGAGCCACCTCATTTAATTCTAATTTTAAATTGATGAACCCTTGGGCCGTTGGGTTTGGAAATGCTTGGAGCAGTTTGATTAAGTCGGTGCTACCACCTCCCGATCCTCCACCTGTTTCTCCTGCCTTTAATATTTCTATTGACGCTGTGTATTCGCTTTGACACTCGGCTAATTTGGCCGTTATTTTCACCGGATAAACTCCTTCCTTCTTAAATAAAATAGATGAATAATCCTGCGATTGCAAAATGACAGTGGCCTCGGTTGGGAATGACCAGGTAATCTGATCCGGCAACGGCCAACTAATATCGATGACAATAATCGTGTCATTCACATGAGCTTCGGGTGCCATCAAAAAGTCCGCTTTTAATAAATCATTGGATGTGGTGAGTTCGAATGAATCTTCGGCAATACAACCATTGTTGTTCGTAACCCGAAGTTTGTAAACACCCGGTTGTGTCAATGTAACTTGCTTTCCTGTTTTGTTAAATCCTGCTAAGGAAGTCCACAAATAATCTGCGGCATCGATGGGTGATGTAATCGTTAACGTACCGCCTGTACATATTTTTTTATCAGGACCTAAATCAATCGTAAACGGAGGAGGGTCAGTCATCGTAAACGATTTGGTAAAGGAACATCCATTGGCATCTTTTACCTCTAATTGAAAGTTGCCTGCTTTGATGTTTTGGATAAAAGAAGTTCCGGATTGACCGTTCCATTGAAATGAGTAAGGAGCTGTTCCGCCTGTGGCAGTGACTTGTATTGCGCCATTGCCTCCTGAGCAAACAGGAGCAAAAATTGTTTCAGCGATTAATGAAATAGCCGAAGGAGAATTGACGGAAAAAGTTTGTTGCAATGAACAGCCATCGGCATCTGTTACTTTTACTGTATTGGTGCCGGCTACTAATTGCGTAGCGGCAACGGTTGTCTCTCCACTCGACCACAAATAAGTGTAAGGTGCCTTGCCCACTACATTAGCAACCACTGCCGATCCATCGGAAGAGATTGAACATTTTGTTGTAGTCACATTGGAGATTGAAAAACTTACATTCGTAGATGGAGCGATCGTAACTACTTTTGTGGATGTACATGAGTTTGCATCGGTGGTTATAATCTCGTAGTTACCGGCACTCGCATTTTGCAATGTGTTGGTAGAGGCTACTAATTGATTAGCTGAGTTGAACCATTGATAGGTATATGGTGCAGTGCCACCCGAACCGGAAGCTGTTGCAGATCCATTTGCTAATCCACAAGTGGTATTGGTAGTTGAACTAATCGTGCTCGATAAAACAGTTGGCTGTGTGATGACTACACTGGTCGTTCCGATACAGCCGTTGCTATCTCGTGTAGATGCCGTGAAGGTAGTAGCCGCTAAGCCGGTAAAAGTTGCCGATGTTTGCCACGTGCTTCCACCATTGATGGAGTATTCATATGTTCCTGTTCCACCCGAAGCAGAAAGAGTAACACTTCCATTCGCGCCAGCAAAACAACTGACTTGTGTTGAGTTGACAATGGATAAATTGAGAGCCGCAGGTGCGATCAATGTGATGGATTTTACTTGCGTACAATTCTTGGCATCTTTTGCTGTAACGGTGTAGGTTCCACCAACCAAGCCATTGATCGATGCGCCTGTGGCTCCGGTATTCCAGGAATAGGTAAATCCTCCATTCCCTCCGGAAGAAGAAACTTGAATACTTCCATCTGCTGTTGCAGCACAAGAAGGAGCTATCTGGTTTACGGTAGCAATGGTTATTGGAGCGGGATCGCTGAGTGTAATCGCTTGATTCAATGAACAGTTTTTAGAATCGTTGATCTGGAGATTATATGTGCCACTCGCAATTCCAGAAAGAATATTGGTTCCACTGGCGCCATTCCATTGATACGAATAGCCACCATTTCCTCCCACTGCTGTCACTTGTATACTACCATTATTTCCGCCAACACAATCAGGAGAAGTATTAGTGATAGCACTCAAGGATATCGCTGCTGGTGATGGAATTGTAAATGTGGATGACACCGAACAATTGCCTGCATCTTTTATGGTGACCGAATTACTACCACCCGGTAATTGAATGGCTGACGTGCCTGTCTCTCCATTGCTCCAGGTGATTGTAAATGGCCCTACTCCACTTGAAATATTTACTTGCGCTTTTCCATCGACTGAATTAAAACACGAAGTACTTACGAGTGAGCCCACCGTAAACACAGCTCCCCCATTAGAGCCAACAGCTGTCGCGGAAGTTTTGGAGCACGAAAATTGATCGGTAACCGTTACCGAATAACTCCCACTAACGACATTTGATAAGGTAGAAGAATTGCCAACAACATTGTTTGCCTGATCTCTCCACTGGTAGGTTAACGCACCCGTTCCACCGGATGCTATGGCTTGCACTGATCCGTCTGCCGCACCACAATTCGCATTTTGAAATCCGGAAAAAGTGATTGTGATCGCAGCCGGTTGTGTAATGGATACCGCTAATGGAGTTGGGCTATTACAGTTATTCTGATCTCTTGTCAAAAATGTATAAGATCCTTGCGGCAAGGAAGTAAACGTATTACTTACCTGCCAAACGATACCGTCCTTTGAATAGTTATAAACTCCGGTACCACCCGCTGCACTGAGCGTTACAGCTCCATCGGTTCCACCATCACAGGTCACATTTGTTTTGTTTGTGAGTGCCACCGTAACCGTAGTTGGCGCTGTTAAGGTAGTAGACGCTATGGCAGAACAAGATTTGGAGTCCATTATCGTTACCGAATACGTGCCAGCTGTTAAACCTGAAATATCTTTTACAGTTGCTCCATTCGACCATGTGTAGAAGTAGGGTGCTGTTCCTCCTGCTACAGTCAAATTTATAAAGCCTGTTGCAGCACCGTTACAGTTTACTCCAAAACCATTATAAGTTGAAGAGGTGGTGGATGCACTTAGCGCAACAGGTTGTGTAACTAAAAAACTGGCTGAACCTGTGCAGCCTTTTGAATCTGTAATTGCAACTGAATAGTTACCCGCTGCAAGAGAACTAATATTCTGTGAGGTTGCACCATTGCTCCAAAGGAAATTAAATGGTCCTGTTCCACCTGATACAGAAAGGTTAAGTGAGGCAGTACTTTGCCCGAAGCAATTGATGAAGACTGGTTGAGAAATGCTGCCGGCTATGGCAGTCACCGTAGTAATTGTTGCTGAACGTGTGATGGAACAATTGTTTGCATCTTTTATGGTGATGGTATAATTGTTAGCATGCAGTCCGTTAAAAATCGAACTGAGTTGAAAATTTGTGCCATCAATGGAATACTGCAATGTGCCTGTTCCTCCGGAAGCCGAAACGGTCAATCGTCCGTCTGTGATGGCAGAACAACTTTGTGGTGAAGCTGTAACTGTAGCAGCGAGTGCGGCAGGGTTGACTAATGATTGAGAAGCCGAAACGACTGTACAATTATTTGCATCTTTTACAGTTACCACGTAATTGCCCGATGACAGTCCGCTAATTGTATTGGAGGAAAGAAAATTTGTTCCATCAATAGAGTATTGATAGGGTGCGGTGCCACCAGTGACTGACACCACTAAACTGCCATTGGTATTTCCGTTACACAACGGATTATTTTTTACAATGCCCGAAATTGACAGTGCTGCAGATGGCTGCGTAATGCTGATAGCCGTAGTTACTTGCGTACAGTTATTTGCGTCTTTCGCTGTGATGGTGTAGTTGCCGGGAGCTAGACCCGTAAAGCTGGCGCTTGTTTGAAAATTGGTTCCGTCCTTACTGTACGTTATAGTTCCTGTTCCTCCGGATGCTGTTACAAGAATACTGCCATTCGACAAACCAAAACAAGTGACATTGGTTTTTGATTGTAGAGATACGGTTACAGCTGTAGCTGGTTCAGTAATAACAACGCTCGTGGAATTGTTGCTACAGACATTCGCATCTGTTACCGTGACGGAATACGATCCAGACGCAAGTCCCGAAATATTTTGAGAGGTTGCGCCATTCGACCAAAGAAATGTTTTTGTACCTGTGCCTCCGTTTACCACGAGGTTAATACTTCCATTATTGCCGCCTTTACAACTGATATTGGTTGCACTCGGTGTAACGGTCAATACCGTTGGTTGAGTGATCGAAATACTTGCTGTTCCCGTACATGTTTTACTGTCTGTAATGGTGACATTGTAACTTCCTGCGGGAATGTTCGGATTGTTTTGAGTGGTAACACTATTCGACCAAGAGTACGTATATGGCGCGGTGCCACCGGAAGGCGTTACGGATATAGAAGCTGTTGACTGGCCAAAACAATTAATAAATGAAGTTTGTGAAATAGTGCCGGTAATGGACGGCTGTAACGCAACCGCAGCGTTGTTGATGGTAAACTCACAACCATTCCCATCTTTTACTTTTAATACATACGTTGCTCCTGTCGCTAACGAAGAGAAAGTAATGCTTGCGCCAAACGCACCATTATTGATTGAGTAAGTATACGAGCCATTTCCTCCTGTTACACCGGTAATAGTGAGTGATCCATCGTTGACTGCTGCACAACTTGCCGGCACAGAAGTATAGCTTGCTGCTATCGGAGTATTTACTACAAAATTAGATGTGTTAATAGAACATCCATTGGCATCTGTCACTTTTGCGTAATAGGTTCCGGCAGCTACACTGATTGCACTCGCCACTGCCGTTGATGCCGAAACAGCAACATTGGAAAGATTATAAATCTGCCACGTGTATCCAGGAGTGCCACCGGATACTCCGGTGATGGAGATGGAGCCGGTAGTTGATGTGGCTCCCACGCATTGGGGGTGAATGATCGTAAAGGCACCTGGATTTATTAATACCGGCTGAAACACTTCAACCGCCAGTGTTCCGCTTTCACATCCATTTTGATCTTTTACTCTAAGTTGGTAAATGCCTGCTGTTAAGTTGGTAAAAGTATTTCCTGCTTGATAGGAGGCACCATTATTTTTACTGTATTGATAATTGCTTATTACTCCACCACCAACACCTCCACTTGGTGTAATTGTTAAAGCCCCTGAATTTCCTCCGTTGCATAGCACATCTGTCTTTGATGATGATCCAATTGTTACAACTGTTGGGGGAGAAATCGTAACTGATGGCGTTGACGTTAAAAGGCATCCATTTCCATCCTGTATTCCAAATATATAAGTACCTACACCAAGGCCAGCAAATACATTGCTAGCCTGATAAGCACCGGAATTTAATCTATACTGTAAAGTACCCGTACCACCTCCTCCGGTAATTGTTATAATTCCATCTGTAGCAGTAGGGCAAGTTATTTGAGAACCACTATAATTGGAGGTTACTGAACCTGTAGCGGTAATTGTGGGTGGATTAGCAAAAGTGATAGCACTGGAAAAGCTCGCTGTTGAACAAGGAACAATATTGCTTTCGACCAAAACATAATAGGTTCCTGGCGCTATCCCTGAGATACTATTCCCCGGACTGCTTTTATAAAAATAAATAGGATTTGCATCAGGCTGAGTGTAGAGCGAAGTTGAAACAATATTTTCGCCAAGTAATAAATTTCTATCAAATGAAGTAGAGGCTACGGGAATTGTTAACGATCCATTTGCTGAACCAACACATGTTATTTCATTCTTAACTACCTGAGCAATATTCGTTTTAAGTGGATTTGGCGCAAACTTATATGGACCTATCGATGAAGAGTTAATGGCTGTGCAATTGCCAACAGAATATTGAAAGTACACGTTTTGGTTAGATCCTAGTCCTAAAGCAGCTAATTCATTATAGCTAACAGAGATAGAATTTGTTGTTGATACCCTAAACGATTGGAATCCACTGGAGGAACTGCGACTATACTGCCAGTTGTATGAACCAAATCCACTTGTCGCGGTTAATAAGATGGATGAAGAACTAGCGCAATAGGTGACATTGACAGGTGGACCCACAGGGGCACCTAGAATGGGCTCTATTGTA
The DNA here is from genome assembly GCA_013140555.1 of Cyclobacteriaceae bacterium. Classification (GTDB taxonomy): domain Bacteria; phylum Bacteroidota; class Bacteroidia; order Cytophagales; family Cyclobacteriaceae; genus ELB16-189. Next base: position 16,034 of record JABFSO010000051.1, read on the forward strand.
AATCCGATATTGCCTGAATAACATCCATTGTAGAAATAACTAAAGCTATCACAATCATTAAGACTTAGGCTTATGATCGGGTTATCACTACAAACTACAACAACATTATTACATTGTCCATCAGAAGTTTCTGAAGTTGAATTAATAACGAGTTCAGTTGGCTTATTATTCCAAAAAGATGTACCAGCACCGCCATTCTCTGTGCTGTTTCTAATATAAGATGTAAAAGAAGATCCGTTGCATCCAGAAGCGCCATCGCTTTCAGATCCTGAATAATTAGTAACCTTATACTTTTGAGCTAACAAAACTATAGGAGTACAAAAGGTTATAATTACAAAGGCTAGGATGTATTTCTTAGACATTACCCTTTTCAATTAACTTCATTATCTTTTTCATCAAAAATCCACTACTTGCTCATTTGAAAATTGATTCTCAGATCCATTATCAAATACAGCCTTTATTCTGTATTTATAAAGATTTCTGATCATTAAATTCAAATCCTTAAAAAGAAATTTACCACCTGCAACTGTTTTATAAAGCATCAGGGGTTCATTATTTACAGATCGGTAAATCAAAAACTTAGTAACATTTGATTCATTGTAGCTCCATCTCAAGGTTATACTCTTTTCGCTTCTGTCAATTTCAATCTTAATATTAGAAATAGTAGGTTTGATGAGATTGTTAATTAACCGACCTGCTGCTGGCTGAGATAGTGATGACATTAATTTCGATTTATCAGTAGCCACAATGGTGTACTGATATTCTTTTCCCAATGCCACACTTCTATCAGTAAAGACAAGAGAATCTTGAGCGCGAAAGGTTTTTAACGTATCCCATGATCCTGAAGACGGTACGCGTCTTAGTAAACTATAGGAAACCACATCATCACTCGCGCTGGGCCCCCAACTAATTCTTACCCCTTTCGAAGTTGAACGGATCGATTCTATTACTGGAGAAAGCGGTGGTATGATATCGGGCAATTCAACAACAACTGGTTCAGAAAAATCAGATGGATTAAATCTTCGGTCTACTGCTACTAGTTTGTAATAAACTTTAGAATTCAGTCGGTTTATATTAATCGAATCTACATAAAACGAATTTAAAAAAGGATCTCTATTAATTTGTGAGTATTCGGATTTAGAAAAGTTTGAACGATAAACTCTGTATCCTAGTAAGTCGCTTTCTGTATTCGATATCCAGGAAAGTTTAGCTCTTCCACTTGTATCAATCACAACTTTTAATCCCTTTGGAGGCATAGGCGGCACGCTGTCCGCAAGTTGTGCTAAATATGGAAATGAAAAATTCTCTTGTCCATTTTCTCCCAACACCTTGATTCGGTAATAACTTGTACTTAATGGCCTGTCATCTGTATACGTAAAAGTCAATGAACTTAAGTTACTGTTATTTACGGTTTCAAATTTGCCATTAACGGTTCTTGATCTTTCAACACTAAATCCAGTAATACTATTTCGATCACCGGATAATTCCCAATTGATAACCATCGTTTCATTCTTTTCTCTGGCACTTTTAATTGCTGCTGTTGCGTTTAGTAATTTGAAGCCTTTTCCTGAAACTTGTTCAGACTCCGGACCTAAATCTCCAAATGCGTCCAGCCCTCTGATACGATACAAATACTCAACTCCATTTTGAGGTAATGAGTCCATCGCCTGAAAGTGCGTCTCTTCTTTGGCAAGTGTATTAATCAAAGGAAGTTTATTAATCCGTTTGAATTCGCCTTTCGCTTCTGCACGCTCTACAATAAAACTAGTATACTCTCTTTCCACCGCAAAACGCGGCCACCGTAATTGAACGTGTCTATCACCAAACTTAGCTTGTAAACTAATAGGCGCTGTTTGTCTTACACTATCCTTCAACCCGATATAAAACAAAGCTGTATCTGATTTAGCCTTCTCATCACCTATTAGAACGCTTACGCGATACAGATAGCGCTCATCTATCTTAACAGAACTATCCTGAAAGCCAAGTGCCGAAAGCTTTGCTGTATTGAAAGATTGATCTGCGGCAAATAAAGCAAATGAAAACCGCTGCTCCTGCTCGCGAGATTGGTTCATAACCTGAGCAAGATCGCTCGTGTTTGAAACTTTCACTTGAAATGTCTTTCCATAAATAGCTTGAGCTGCTATTGCCGAATATCTGTTAACCGAGGCGTCTTCTTGCCATTGCTCCACAGGCTTTGGTCGAATGGTTTGAAGGATTACTTTCTCAGGTTTACTCAACAAAGTATTTCCTCTTACGATCGTATATCTCTCTATTTGATAACCATTGGTATTTCCCATAATCCATGTTGTCGGATCATTAGGAGCCCACCTTAACCAAATTGAATTTGACTTTACTTTTGCTAAAAGCTTTATAGACCTTTGTTGTTGCGAAATACCTTGCAAACTAACAAAGACAATTAACAATATGGTAAAGACTGTTTTCTTCATCTTACTCATTAATCACCAATTGGATTTTCCAAAATCACTTGCTTAAAAGAATTGATAGCCGGCTTGTTCGGAAGAGTATATTGTACGTTGACCTTGTAGTCCCCTTTTAACATGATTGGAAACTGGCTCCAAAGTATTTTCTCTATTCTTGGGCTTGTGATGCCTTTAGCGAGGTATTGATTTGCCGCTTTATATTGAATTTCCAATAAATCATTATTCATATAATATGATAAATCATACCAATAGTATTGCTGAAAAGAAGAAAATGAATTCATTGGATCAGTGAGGTTCATTTCGAAATTATCAGGACTTTGGATAATTCGTAAACCACTCAAAGGCGGCACGCCTAATTCTGACGGTATTCTATTTGAAATAGTGATTTTACCATCTATTGGATATCCCTCATAAATCAATGGATATAATTCTTGGTTATAATATCGATTATCAGAAACATCAGCTATAAAAGAAACTAGCGGTTTATTCTTTGTATAGATGTTTCCATATAGTTCTATTTTATCAAATGGTTCATCTATTTCAAAAGATGTCATTAAACTATGCACTCTCCATAAAACCTGTAACACTCTATATGTTTGAGACAATTTTTGAGCGGTAATCTTCTGATTAAAAGTGGAATATTTACTAGATCGAATAACGGCCGTAAAAATCGCCTTCTCTTCTAATTCGGTTAAGTTACCTTCTGCCTTCTTCGTTTTGATCTCTGTATTTGTATTTTCGCCTGCTACCACCAGATTTGTTTTTTGCGCTGTTACGTTTCGATCGATAGAGCCTGAAGCTTGCTTAGGAACATTCAATAATTCAAAAGCATATACTTGATTGGTTTGCAAATCATTGGGTGTTGCAAATGTTATTAATCCTGCATTGTAAGCGAATCCAAATTCAGATTTCTTACCTGTTGCTGTTGTAAACCGTCCTACCTGATTCCACTCTGCACCTGGTTCAAATAAATAAGGTTGTCCCTGCTTTAATTTGATATATCCCTCGCGGGTTTCGTCTTTGTAATAATTCAATTGCCCGATGACAGGATAGGTATACTCAATATTCGAATGAGGAATGTAGTCTGGGGCTGTGCCGGTGGTAAACGTGGTCTCCAGTTTTTCTGTCACACGTTTTCCTTCAAACAACACTTGTGTCCATGTACCATTTTTATTTTCCTCAAAACTTACTTCCACAACTCCCTTAATCTCTTTTTTCGGAGGAAGTACATCGATGGAGTTAAAAGCAACCACATCCTGTGCTTCATTCCATTGCATGGCTCCGGTTATATCTTTTCCCTCACTGGTAAATTTGAATTGTTCTAGTTTAATCCGGAACGAACGTTGAACGGTTTTTCCGACTTGCTTATCGCTGACATTAAACTCTTTGTTTACTGCCATATTAAACACCGCTTGCGGAGCATTGAATACGTTTACTTCTTTTTCTCCTTGCGATGGTGTAATCTGAGAAATCACGCGGATGCCGCTCAACACATTTTGCTGCTTCTGCACTAATTTACATTTATCACCAAGTGTTACTTGAAAACTGCAACTGCCCGAAACAAGTCCACCTAAAAATGCTGAACCTTCCCCCCACGGTGCCTTGCATCCAAAATGGATTGGGGAATTGTGCTTGTAAGATCGCGGCTGCGCCAATACTTAAAATCTCAAAATCACCGCTCACTAAAAATAAGTCTACATGAATTCCAACGGAGCCTTCGAAGTATGCATACACCTGTCCATTCGCATACCACCCATTCACACCAATCCGATCGCTACTGCCCTCGCATCGCACATCGCCATAATTTTTTAGCATGATGTCGAAGCCCATTCCTGCTTCAAAGCGTGCGTAGAAAATCAAAAAGTTAAGATTACCGGTGTTGAAACTAAATGAAGATCCAAAAGCAAAGCCACCACCAGTGCCAATTTCATTTAGGTCTTTCATGTAGTTGAAATCGCGGCCGCCCAAAATGCGAGAAACTGCTTCCGGTGGCGGTGGGCTACCGAGTATTTTTGTGCCCACCATAAAATAAGCATCGGCTTGTGCACGAATCGATCCGACTCCAAAGCCCAAGTTGAATCGATTGTCAGGCGTGCCAATGTAAACATACCAGTCGCTTGGCGCAAAGTGGAGTACAGCTTCTCCACCACCTTTAATTAAACCCGAAGCCACATCGATGCCCACATTGAAATTTGCATGCAGCACACTGTTTTCAAAATCATAGCTAATAAAGACCCGCGCAGAGATGGCACCTCGCTTAATCACCCCAGGCCCTATGATACCATGAATCTCATTGATGAGTTGCGTATCGGCTGTTTGTGAATCCAACAGATCTTTGTTTTCTGAAGTGATGCCTTTCTTTTTCAATACTGCTAACATCTTTCCAGTCGAGGCCTGTATGTTACCCAGTACATTTTCCATACCTGCTGTAGCTATAAATGCATTTCCCATAAATGACATATATCTAACTCCACCTGCTGGGAAAAATGAAATTTCGAATGTAGCATCAGCATTAAATGCCTCTTCTGTTGGTGATGAACTAATCGCAACCGATGCTTTTAATCCTAAGCCTGCATTTTCAGAAGGAACATAAATTATTCCGGAAGCTGTCTTTCCTAATTCGCTGCCTCCTGCATTGTCCATCTTCATACCAAAGTAGGCGCCTCCACCAAAGCCGCTAATAGCTACACCCGGAAATATGGGAAGACCTGGTTTAAAATCTGCCATCGCATCTGCATACCAATAGCGCATGCCCTTTACATTACCAAATATGGCAGAGGCTTTAACCTTAATCATGGAAGCAAAGTCGGCATCCACTATTCCGTTGAAGCCATCGCCATATGCTTTGTCATTGCGATAGAATACCAACCGACCTTTAAATTTAAATGCACCACCGTTAATGTCAACCGCAATATCTCTAACATCAATACTTTTAAATCGCCAATTTTGGATTCCAGATTCGGTACCCATATTTCCTACGATTGTTAAACCTGCATCGGCAGCAAAAGCCCCATTTTTTTCTCCTACCAAGTTCAACTTCAGATTGAATTCTAGACCTAGCTCTTTATCGGTGATATTTCGAAGTCCGATTTTATTTATACTTACCGGAAAACCAGCCATGGTCTGTTGCAATGCCTCCGATCCAAATGAGAAGGTGCCAACTTGTATAAATGGTTTTACAGATTGAATGCGTAAATTTTCAAATCGAATATCTGCCAATTCCAGTCCTTGACCACCATCACTTAGTTTTGCTTTGACGTTCATGCGTCCGTGCAAATTTGCCTTTGGCAAAAAGGTTCCGTTTAGCACACGAACTTCCAGCGATGATCCGCGATAGATATCCACTTTGGCTGCCTGAAACATTGGGAAACTCATGTCGCTTTTAGCAACCACATTGAAAAGATAATTATCATCACCATTGATGATTGCCTTATAATCAAATGATTTTTGTTCTCCTGAAATAGGAATGACTATTCCACCATTGAATCCGGCTTGAACGAGTTGATTGGCTTGCAATTCAATTCCCAACGAATCCAGTGAAAATGCCCAGCCACTCATATCACCTTTATCAAGTGCAATCAAATTCTTTCCTTCAAACAAGCCCGACACGCCTTGTTGATCGATGATCATGTTGTAGGCCGAAAGTGAAGTACGGTTGTTGTCTTTCGTTTTAAATTGCTGTGGCAATCTCACGGAGAGTTGTCGCACATAAAATCCCCGCCATAAATTTTGGTTGTCCGGCAGCATTTGCGTGCTCGTATATCCGTTTGGGAAAACGACTGCAGGTGAATTGCGCAAATCGCTGAAATCAAATACAGCCTGATCTACAGTAAATCCAAATCCCGTAAGCCCCTTCACCTGAAAATTAGGTAAACTTACATGTACTAATAAATCATTCCAGTTACTAATGATTGATTGAAAGGAAGTTGTTACACGTCCTTCAGGTTGAACGGTGCCATTTAAATTTTCCGGAAGCAGCAGATCACGTGAAAAAACAACACTGGCATCTAATCCTATTTCCTTGAAACCATCGCAGTCTATTTTTGCATAGGTGCCACCTAACTGCTCCTTTGATCCGCCCTTGATAATTAACTGAATTTTATCTCCACTAAAGTTAATTCCGTAGTCACCTATTAATTGAAGGGTGGCGTCACCAATTATTCCACCTTGATTTGAAAGTTTGATTCCTGTCGCCATGAAAGTAAGCTCTTTTCCATTTTGAGGAATTTCAATCTGCATCACCACATCCAACTCAGCATAGAGTGGCTTGAGTCGGACTGCATATATTGCCACATCGTAATTGACACCCGCAATGGTCTTACTGATTCCAACCGGAAGACTAAATTTAGAATTGGCATCAATTGTCTTTATGAAATTTTGTGCACTTCTAACTTGTTTAAGAATAGATCTTGCAAATTCAATCTTCTGAATTATGGAGTCATTTTGATCTATTTCCGTCAATAGACCTTCCTCCAAAAAATCAGGAATGGCATTAGATGAAGTAATTCCGGAAGACAGTACCGAGTCTAATCGGGCTTTTACATTTAAACTATCGCGTACGTCAAGGCCAAATGCGGAAGCACTCCATAAAAAAATCCCGAATAGAATAAAAAGTCTTTTCATATCACAACTCAAATACGGCACAACAGACTATTATTTGTTAATAGGTATCTCTTAAAATCGAATAGTTCTTATTGTTCTTAAACCAATTTCTTACTTGTTGCAAGGCTGCCGTGTAATCGGTTGTCTCGATATCCCCGCTTGCGTTCTGTTTTAGAGGATAATTCTCAATAACCGCAGCGAGCATTTCCATTATGCGATACGCACAGGGAATTCGCTCTGCGCTATCAGAGTTCGGGGACTCACAATTCTTTGCATCACTATAGATAGCTTCCACTAAAAATGCGATGGCTTCAGGTCTTCGCGTAAAAATCAAATCAGGAAAAATCTCATACACTACTGCATCTGTTAGTGGCATACGTTTCACTCGATTGAGTACGTCTGTCATGGCTTGTTCATCATTCATTCGCGCAAGCGCCAGCATGGCGGTCCAGCGATCTTTTCTCCCCAGACTTTGATCTTGCGACAAATTGTATAAGTCATTTTTCGATGTTTGGATTTCGAGATAACCCATCAATCGAATCAGTGTATTTAGGTGCGCTTGTTTTCGTTTAAAAAGTGAGTAGAGTGTATCCAGATTAGCCTTACTAAAGTCGTTTTTCTTAAATTCGGTGAGGTATAAAAGTGCAGCACCCACGTTGCCATTGTCTTTATCTTTGGCTGATATTACTATTTGATCCACAGCTTTCGTACGTACTGAACTCACCTTCGCTTGAGTGCCAACATATCTTGATAAAGATGCGGCTCGCTGTCTTATGATAGTAATGGAGTCACTTAAATATTTGTTCAATTCTTTTAAGGCGTTGAAAGCATTTTCCGGTTTGGAAATCTCAGCCGGAATTGAAGGATATTTTCCGGTGCGCACTTGATTAAAATAACTTTCCAGTTTGGATTGCTGGGCATAAACTCCACATGCACTCATCACACAAACCGTAAACACTAGAAAACGCAGCATATAAATTATCTAAGCCTACCAAATATATTGAAAAATCACATAAAATATCTACGAACATGGAGAACGTGGTCTAGGGAAGATGTTCACCAGCAGGACGAACTTTTCATTTCAATCGAAACCGATTGAATAGTAGGTGAAACAAAGACAAAAAAAAGAGGCACCATTTAGATGCCTCTTAATGTCAAATCAAGAAACGACTTAACTTGCCGGATCAGCCGGAGTATTTGGGTTGTTGTCTCTTTCTGAAAAAGGATATGGAAGGAAGTCACGGCCTCTTTCACTTGCAGGTCTTCCAAATCTTCTGCTGTCTTCCAGACGCATACCTGTAAGGTAAAGTTCAATGCAACGTTGCTTATAGATTTCAGTAAGAATATCTGCTTTAATGTTTGCCCCACTATAGGCAGGTAGATTTGCTCCGATTCCCCATGCATCTCCAACTGCTGTTTTTTGCAGAATTTTATTCAATTCTATCGTTGCATTTGCCAAATCATCTTTCCTCGCGTATGCTTCCGCTTTAATAAGCGTTACTTCACCACCTCGATAAATAGGCAAATCGCTATTATTTGCTGTAAAAAAACTAGCTCTTGCTAAATTGACCGCACCTGTTCCACCCGAAGGATTAATATAGAATGCTATTCGGCCGTCATTGGTAGGTGTCTGTAATGCCAATGGCAGACTAAACTTATTGTCAAGAGGTTCACACACATTTCTATTTGAAAAACTAGTTTCAAATAAGGCATTACGTGTCAGATCATCGTGAGTAAACTTAGACTTAACGGATACGGCAAGATTAACAAGGTTAGCAGCAGCCAGGGCTTTGTCATAATTTCCAGCCATCAGTGCATATCGCGCAATAAGCGCATTGATTGTGTTTGCGTAATCAATTCCACTTACAATTCTCGATGTAAAAGCTGTGGAGATTGGCGCTTTTGCTAATTCAACAGACGCTGCTTCTAATATGGCAATCGCTTCATTCAAGACTTCCGTACGTGTAAGAAAAGGAGCCGCTGCTTGAGTTTTGGTTGGCGCCTTTTCCCAGAAAAGTGCAAGGTTTCCCAATGCCATCGCTTTAAAAATTGCTGCATGTGCCTGCAATGCTCCTTTCGTTCCCTGGTCAGATACAATTCCCAAATTGTTCAAAATCAAATCCGCATTTGATTTTATCAAATTGCATTGATTCCAAAGATTTGAGATCACGCCATTGTTACCGATAACACTCGCGCCACCCTGCATTAAATTTTGCTCATCTGTATTACCTGCATTCAATACTACCAGCTCTTTTGATAATAAGCCACCAGTAGTTGGCAAAGTATAATTAGGTGATACTCTTGAAATGGAATACTTGTATTGCAATCCATTAGCTAGAGTGATTAAGCCAGTGACATCATTTACTACTTGTGTTTGACTGGCAGCACTTGGATTAAGGTATTCTTGATTGCACGAAGCAAACATAAACACCCCGATCAGAAATAATATTGAAAATGACTTTTTCATAGCTATTGTAATTGGGTGTTAAAATGTAAATGTTAACTGCATTTTGTACGAACGTGGAATAGGTACGTTACCAAAATCTACTCCTCTAATCCGATCGCTGTTTCCGCCCGCATTAGTTTCGGGGTCATAACCGTTGTAGCTATCCCATGAAATAAGGTTTCGTCCGGAAAATCCAATGTTAATATTTTCAATTCCTTTAACTGGGCTCTTTAAGCTGTACGATAGTCCTATTTCGCGAAGTTTAACAAATGAACCATTATCTACACGCCACTCTTCAATTGGACCAATCGCGAATGTATAACCGCGCACGATTTCACCTTTCATTTCCTTTTCCGCAATAGGGCCAATCCCTACATTTTCTCTGGTTCTTTTATCCGCATTAAAGACACTCACCCCCTGTACAAAATCCAGCAAGAAATTAAAGCTAAGATTTTTGTAGCTTAGATTACTTACAATAGATCCGGTCCAGTCAGGATTGGGGTTACCAATGATCGTTCGAACACTGGACGTTCCAGCAATCACAGGTTGACCACTGCCATCTCTTACAGAAGTGTAAGTAAGAGGAGTGGCAGAATTTTGTATACCTCTTTCAGATTGTAAAAAACCTTGTGGTGTTAACAAGGGGTTTCCATTCGCATCTTTTGCAATGGTTGTACCATAAAATACACTGGCCGGTGCGCCTTCTATCAAATAAACTGGTGCACCAGCAGAATTGGAAATTGAAATTGTAGGGCTTCCTAACTTGGTTACTTTATTTCTGTTTTGGTTAAAAATAAATGTTACATCCCAAGATAGATTTTGTGTCTTTACAGGATTGATGTTCAATGATATTTCCATTCCATTGTTCTCCATTGTACCTACATTGTTCACAATATTGAGTCCGCCTTCAGATGAAGCTAACCCTCTGCTCACTACTAAATCAGAAATACTTTGATTATAGAAAGTTGCTCCTAAACTGATCCGGTTGCGCCATAAGGAAATATCAGCACCGAATTCATATTCAGTCATGCGTTCTGGTTTTACATTTGGATTAGCAAGCTGAGAGCCTGGTACAATTGTATTCTTACCTAGAAATCCGACAGGAGAGAATTGCCAGAATCTCGAAAATGGATCTAGTCCAACTAAGTTTCCAGATTGTCCCCATGAGGTTCTCAATTTAAGCGAGTTGATAATATCATTGGTTAACTTGTTCTTCCAAAACTCCATATCTGAGATTACAAAACTTCCACTCACTTTTGGATACGTTTGAGTTCTTTGACTTTCTGAGAAAATGGAAGATTGATCTCTTCGTACAGCAGCGGTTACAAACGCATAATTTTTATAACCCAAAGTTGCCTGAACAAAATATCCACTCACGCTATATTGAGGAAGTCCGTAGCCGGACGTTACCGTGGTGCTGGTTGCGCCACTGACCGTTTCAATAAAAGGCGCTAAACCTTCGCCACTAGATCGCTGAATCTCTACTCGTTGATATTGATAATTGGTACCGGCTACAGCATTTAGTTTAAGATCTTTTGTTAATTGACGTTCGTACGAAATATTTAAATCTGTATTGAACTGCAACACGGAGTTACTGGCATTGGCAGCATATCCAGTTGGGTAACGTTCCAATGGCAAACCAGCAACTGCTTGATATGGATAAGGCTTTATGAGGCTTTTCCCGTTTTGAGTATATGAATCAACACCAATGACCCAATCAATACCAAGACCTTTAATAGGTGTAAGATTTAATTGCAGGTCATTAATTGTCCGGTTGATAGATTGTGTAAAATTCATGTCTTCAATAGTAGAGAGGGGGTTTACCCTCGTAGGCTCTACTGCCAACAATTTTCCGGCACCATCCCGTTGATTAATGTTATAGATATTGTTTGTTATGTTAACGGAGTTAATCGGGCTATAGAAAACATTTCCATTTGCTTTTTCATTTGAAAACGAATTAGCATACGAAAGCCCCACACTCAATTTAGCCCAATCGGCTAATCGCTGCTCGATTCTGACACGCAAATTATAGCGCGTAAAATCTGTACCCTTTATGATCCCTTCGTTTTTTGTATACGATAAAGATGTAAAATATTGTGTCTTGTCACTTCCACCGTTTATAGATAAATTATTATCCGTGCCATAACCTTTTTGAAAAATCTGATCCTGATAATCATAGCGAGTTACATCAACTAAATTGGTTCTTAAATTACTAACCACTCCATCCCGAGTAACGGCCGTAAAGGTTTCTCCTGGCTGGGGAACATAGCCGGCTAATTGCGTATTTGATAACGCGGCTATTGGATGCAAACGCAAAGACGAAAACCCAAATTGCTTACCATAAGTAGTTATTGGTACTTTCTTTCGCAGTTCATTCATTGTTACACTTGTTGTGAATGATATGCGGGGAGCTCCTTGCTTTCCCTTTTTAGTGGTGATTAATACCACACCATTAGATGCACGCGATCCATAGATAGCAGCCGCTGCCGCACCACTAATTACACTTATCGTTTCGATATCAGCGGGGTTGATATCAGTCATACGATTGCTACCCAACGTGGCTTCGCCTGCCTGGTTAGTAAGGGCAGTTTGAGAGACGTTAGAAGTTGCATTGCTTATAATTACTCCATCTATTACATATAAAGGATCTGAAGGACCAGAAAGCGACTTCACACCACGCAAACGGATGGTCATTCCTCCACCTGGATCTCCTGAATTTTGAGTGATTTGTGCTCCCGGCACTTTACCTTGTAGTGAACTGAATAAATCACTGCTTCCAGATTTCTCGAGCATTGAAGAGTTAACCGTTGAAATATTATTACCTAATTCTCTTTTAGCTTGCTTGAGAGTAGATCCCGTTACAACCACTTCATCCAATGCTTGAAAATCCGGTTGCAGTGGAATTGATAAGGGTGCTGTTGAACCATTGGAAACATTTACATCAATGGTGGTAGATGTATACCCAACAAAGCTTACAGCAAGTTTGATAGGACTGCTTCCATCAACTGAAAGTGTAAAATCACCATTCACATCGGTAACTGTGCCCGATGTGGTACCGACTACCAACACAGATGCTCCTGGTAGCCCCTGCTGTGTTTCGCTGTCTGTTACTTTACCTGTAATGGTCACTGACTGCCCCTGCGCCATCGCTGCAGATAAGGCAAACACAAAAGCCAGTCCTAGATACTTAAGGCTGCGCTTCCTGAAAGTGTAAAATTTAAGCATGAAAAATTGGTTAAAATGAATAGATGGGTACCTAGTCTATAGGTTTTTAAAACCGCAAAAAACCGTAAACATGATTTGAATTTGCGTTTTTTTTCGATAATTACAATAGATTGTGCATCAAATTTTGTAAAATCGTGCAACATACCTACTCCCTATGCTTCGAGAAGAGCGCTATAATTATATAGTGAACGAAGTCAAAATCCGTAATAGGGTCTTGCTTACTGACATTGCGCGTAAACTAAATGTATCCGAAGACACCATCAGGCGTGATCTAAATCACTTGGATGAACAAGGCAAAATCAAAAAGGTACATGGAGGTGCCATTTCCAGTTCTTTTCATCTTTATAGCTACCGTGAAGATCAGATCTATGCTCATGAACATAAATCCACCATTGCAAGTAAGGCTGTGAAACTGCTTCACGAAAATTGTGTGGTACTGATGAGTGGCGGAACAACCAATCTGGAGTTAGCTCGATTGATTCCGGATAATATACGCTTTACCGTTTTTACACCTAGTCTACCGGTTGCCATGCAACTAATCGCCCACCCTTTAGTTGAAACTATTTTTATTGGTGGCCGACTTTCGAAAGACGCACAAATTGCCTTAGGTGGCGATGCTATTCGCACGCTGTCTCATCTCAAAGCTGACATCCTGTTTATGGGTACGGGCAATTTAGATCTTGATTCTGGCCTGACTGAATTTGACTGGGAAGTAGTTCAGTTAAAAAAGGCTATGATGGAATCCGCCAAAAAAACAGTGGTACTCACTATTTCTGAAAAAATAAATTCGTCTCAACGATTCAAAATCTGCGCCACCAGCGAAGTGCATACACTTATTACAGAATTAGAACCATCGCATTCGCTATTGATTCCCTTCCGGGAAAAAGGATTGGAACTAATTTAGATTGCTACAAGAATTACTTCATGTACGAAGTTTCGAAATAGGTAAGCATCTCCAACAATCCATCAAAGTCATTCGAAAAACGCTTTTCATCAACCATCTTCACCATTTCCGGATACTCCTTAAACAAGCGTTTTAATTTTGATTGTGCTTTATTCGGAAATACTTTCGGAAAGTAGTTCAATATATGGTATCCTTTCCCTGTGTGTTTTCCTACTTTAAATTCCAACAGCACACCATAATTCAGTTTTGCCTTCGCGCTTATTCTGATGTCTTCAATAGATACATTAACGGGAGCTGTCACCAAAAAATACTTATTCTCAAACAGAAGTCGATTAATGAAGAGACAATTAGCACCGCATCCGGTTAAACGTTGGTTGATTAGAACAATGGAATCTGTTCGTATCTGTTTAAAGTTTGAACTATTCAAAAGCAAACACCGATCCACACCAACCAAGTCGTCACCTGCCAACCCCGAAGGCAATGAATCTAAGAAAAGTGCGTGATGGTAGAACCCAACAAAATTAGTTGCGAATGAAACAAAACCCTTTCTCACAGATTCATCTACCTTCATGATGACTGTTGCGGGTAGAAATGTTTTGATCTTTACGCTAGTAATGGTACGTTGTTGAACACTAACCGTTTGCCCTTTTACGAGACTCTTTGGGAGGCAAATCATTACTAGACAAAACACAAGAATCAATCGCATAGAAAAAATTCAATTTGATAAGTTGCGACAAAAATAATTTTTTTTACCTAATTCGGATGGCAACTTCAACCTGGGAAAGAAATTTTTCCCATTGAAACCGAGGGGATTCCTTCGCGGTTCTTGCCGAACGAAACATTTCCTCCACCAATACTTTCGTTCGCCAAAGTGGCAAACAGTACAGCTTCTTTTGCATCGGGATTGATACCAAGATCAGATGTGGTTAAAAAGTGCGCATCTTTCAGTTGACTTTGAATTCGCTCCATCAGCAAAGGATTGTGCATGCCACCACCACTGGAATAAATAACAGGATTTTTACTATTGCGCAATGTCTTCTGCATTGCATCCACAATCGTATCGGCTGTGAGTTGATTGAGGGTGGCCATGCAATCTTCCATAGACAGATGAAGTGTATTTGTTTTCAGTTGTGCACGTTCCAAATAAGCAAGATTAAAAACTTCCGGTCCGGTCGTTTTTGGAAATGAAAGATTAAAAAATGGATTTTGCTTTAACTCATGAAGTAATTCAGAATGGCACTTGCCCGCCAGAGCGATCGTTGCATTCTCATCAAAATATTTTCCTGGAAAATATTTTTGTGTAAGTACATCCATCAATGTATTGCCAGGCCCTACATCCGTACTGAACACCTCATCTGCGCGCAGGTTGCCCGGCAAAAAAGTAAAATTGGCAATACCGCCAATGTTTAAAAGAATCCGGTCTTCATCTTGTTTCGAAAAAATGAGATAATCACCGTACACCGCCAGTGGAGCTCCCTCTCCTCCGGCCGCAATATGTTTTTGTCTGAAATCGCTCAGTGTAATGATTCCGGTATCAACTGCTAAATGATCGCCATCACCAATTTGCAGTGTTGCATTTCCAAACTTAGTTTGTTGATGCTGACGTGCCGGAGCATGATAGATGGTTTGGCCGTGACTTGCTATCAAATCAACATGCTTGGCATCCACGCCCCATTTGGTCAACAGTTGCAAAATCATTTGCGCATGCAGTTTAGCAACCCATGGATTGAGCAAGCAAACTTTTTCCAGGCTGGCTACTTCTTTTGCAAATACAGATTTAATTTCTTGCTTGAAGGTGGCATCGTAGCTTACTGTCTCAAAAGCAATCAACTCCACTTTTGTATTCAATCCATGGCCGTGAAACTTACAGAGCGCTACATCCAATCCATCCAATGAAGTTCCGGACATCAATCCAATAATCAATCGCTCTGGTTTATTTGCAATTTGATAGAGCTTTTCAATTTGTAGATTCATTTTTTCTCTATTACCGCGATGCTCTTTCCATTCTTGATTTGCGCTGAAATGCTTCGACCGCTTCTACTTTTCTGCCATAATGTAAGCTCGCGTTGATCTCGTAACCATACAACAAAATAATAGTGACCAATTGAATCCACGCCATCAAGGCAATGAGTACGCCAATGGAACCATACACTTTGTTGTAACTTCCAAAGTTGGTGATGTAATACGAAAATCCATACGACAAACCCAAGATTGCCAAAGTGGCCAACAAAGACCCAATGGAGAAAAAACTCCAATTATAATGAACAGCCGGCCCAAAGAAGTAAATACAAGATATTGCAATGAAAAACACAATGAAGATAACCAGAAAGCGAAGCATGAATAATAAATAAATTGTGTACTGATCTAAATTCAAATGACTGAATTCTGATAAGTGACCGGTAACGTAATCGAGGGCAAACTGACCTACTACCAAAAGCAAAATAGCAGATACCATAACCAGTGCCAGCATAATAGTGAGTGCCAACGATGTAAAACGCATCCGAATCCAATGGCGCTTTTCTACCGTGCGATAGCATGCATTGAACGCGCGCATCAAAGCCATCATTCCATTTGAAGAAAGATACAAGGCAAAAACGAAACCAAACGTAAGCAAGCCTCCCCGCTGATTGCTGATGATATCGAATACGGTTGAAGCTATTGCACCATACATGGTAGATGGAACAAACTCTTTAATAAAATCCATGATGGATTCTGTTGTTACCTCCGGAAAATAGACAGAGATGTAAGGCAATAAAGTAAAAAGAAAAATGATAGCCTGGAATGTGGCGAGGATAAAATTATACGCTACGCCATTGGCGCGATCCATAATTTCATCTTCTTGAATATTATGCCCGAATATTTTTAAAAATTTATAAAGCGATAAATCATCGTATCGTTTAAATTTAATACGCTTCAGCCAACTGCGACTGGTACGTGCGGTTGAATATTGAAGAATTCTCTTTCGGGTTACGTACTTCATTATTCAATTTGAAATTTTGAAAATACTACTCTGCTAATTATTGATTCTTGAATCATCCATTAGAATCCATTCAACAACCCATTTTAACATCAAAAATAAGGCTTGAGCACATCCATGAATACTTGTGGCGGTCTACATGGGCGTCCGGTTTTCTTATTTACAAATGCTAAATGAGTTTCACCTTCGTGAATTAGTTTTCCGCTTCCGTTATAGATTGAATAATAAAACGCAATGCGCACTCCTGGCTTCTCTCGTATCGTTGTCACAATTTTGAGGTGGTCATCATATAAAGCGGCCTGATGAAACTTCGATTTGTTTTCCAAGACCGGCATCATCACGCCCATATCTTCCAACTCTTTATAGGTAAGCCCCAACTGTCGCAAACTTTCTACACGCCCTACTTCGTAGTACATGGCATAGTTTCCATAATAGACATAACCCATTTGGTCGGTCTCTCCGTAGCGCACACGTACAAATGTTTCGGATGTATACATTATTTTTTATTCGCCTCCGCTTTCTTCATTTCGGCTGTCAATGCCTTCTGATACTTACGTGCATTTACATTGTGCTCGCTCAAATTTGCAGCAAAATTATGGTAACCGGAGAAATCTTCTTTGGCGCACATATAATAATAATCGCTCTTTTTATAGTTAAGCACCGCATCAATGCTTGCTATCTGTGGCACATTGATGGGGCCGGGTGGCAATCCTGCATTTTTGTAAGTGTTATACGGAGAGTCAATTTCCTTATGTCCATTCAGCACACGCTTTAAACCAAAATCACCCGATGCATAAACCAAAGTGGGGTCTGCTTGCAAGGCAATATCTTTCTTGAGGCGATTCAAATACAACCCTGCAATCAAAGGTGCTTCATCTTGTTTCACAGTTTCCGCTTGTACGATTGAAGCTAGAATTGAAACCTCAATTGGTGTTAAACCAATATCCTTTGCTTTTTGCTTACGCTTTTCGTTCCAGAATTTATTAAACTCTTCGTGCATTTTCTCAATCAAATCACTGGGCTGCACATTAAAATACACTTCATACGTATTTGGCAAAAACATGCATCGCACATTTTCTTTGGTAAAGCCCTCATTATTGTTCTCAACAAAATCATTCAATGCATCCAGAAATTCATCTTGCGATACTCCAATATTGCGAGTGAGCTTCTCGGCCAATTCATCGGTAAGTCGCACATAGGAAAACGTAATTTTAACAGGTTCTTGTTTGCCAGTTTTCAGGATTTTAATGGCCTGAAGATTGGTCATTCCTTTGCGTAGAATAAAACGACCCGGGATGATTTTTTTGTCGTATCCGGAGAGGCGGGCTAAAAAACTAAAGGAAACCATATCGTTCACAAAGTGCCCTTTGCCCAAATCGGTGAGTACTGTTTGATAGGAAGATCCCGGCTTTACTATAAATACACGATCGTCTCCTTCCACCAAAATATTGGGCACATAAACAATTTGGTAAGCATAAAAGATAAAAGAGATCAGCAACACCGATCCAACCAAAAACAAAACGAGTTTAACTTTTTTTACTTCAGCCATAATTAAAATTGATCTCAAAAATACGAAAGTATATCTACTATCCGATACATCGATTGGGCAGTGATATGTGGTCTCTGAAAAAAATTACAACTCTTCAACTTCAAATCAGCTATTTTTGCAGTTACGTATGGCAGCCGAGTTATTATCTATTCACCCGCTCAATCCGGAACCACGCAAAATCAGCAAAGTGGTGGAAATTCTACAAAACGGAGGTGTGATTATTTATCCGACTGACACCATCTACGGCATTGGCTGCGACTTGATGAATAAGCGGGCGGTGGAGCGTCTCTGCCAGATTGAAAACATCAAGCCGCAAAAAATGAATTTATCTTTCATTTGCAACGACCTCAGCCACATATCTGAATATGTGAAGCGGATTGATACACCTGCATTCAAAATTTTGAAGAAGCTTTTGCCCGGCCCGTTTACATTTATATTTGAATCGAACTCAAATGTTCCGAAAATTTTAGGCGTCAATAAAAAAACAGTTGGTATTCGTATTCCACACCATGCCATTCCGGTTGAAATTGTAAAATTATTGGGCAATCCTTTGATTACCTCTTCTATCAAAGATGACGACTTGATTAAAGAATACACCACCGATCCGGACGAGATTTATGAGGATTTCAAAAACAAAGTTGATTTGGTGATTAGTGGTGGGCAAGGAGGCAATGTGCCATCTACTATTGTTGATTTTTCGTCAGGCGAACCTGTTTTAGTTCGTCAGGGGTTGGGTGATTTCACGCACTAATTTCCATCCTTGAATTGGCTCTCAAGCGGCTCCTCTCGCTCTAAGTCCTGAATAATTTTCTTATCAAGCGCGCTTTCTTTGATCACGTTGTAGTTGT
>JABFSO010000040.1 GCA_013140555.1 Cyclobacteriaceae bacterium
TAAAATTATCCCTACAGTATGAACAAAATATTCCTGGCCGCACTTCTCACTTTCTTTGTGAACGTTGCATTCGCTCAAATAAGCAAAATAGATAGTGTGGAATCGATGCTAAGCAAACACACCCCCAATGACACATTGAAAGTAAAGCTGTGGAATGAGTTAAGCTATCACCACATTGGGATAAACTATTATAAAGCTCGCGAATATGCCATGATAGGTTTAAAGCTCGCTGATAGTCTATCGTATAAATTAGGCATATCCATTGCCAAGAATAGACTTGCTCTTTGCTATTGGGTGTTGGGCGATGGTGAATTAGCCATTAAGCATGCCATGGATGTGATTCATATTGTAGAGAATGAAAACCTGGATGTGGGGCTGCTAGCCGATACGTATCGCATACTGGGAGTTACGTACTCTGATCAACTCGAGTTTTCAAAAGCGGAGTATTATTTGAATAAGTCGATGGAAGTATGTGTCGCTAAAAAGAACTGGGGAATGATGTTGCGCATTTATGTAGGTGCAGGCGTCATTCAATTGGCAAAAAATAAACCGGATAGTGCGCTCTATCTATTTACCAGAAGCCTTTCCATTGAAAAAGAACATCCCAATGATTATTACCTTCCCGTAATCTATACCAACATAGGCTCGGTTTATAGCAATAAGTATTTCAATAATCTGGGAATTGAAGTATCGTACTATGAAAAAGCGCTGGCTCTTTCTGAGAAAATAGAAAATCGCTATGCCACATCGCGTGTGTTATCGCGGCTTGGTTTTACTTACCTGCAATCAAGAAAGTTTGACAAATCAGAAACGTATCTGACCGAATCTCAAAAAATTGCCAGAAGCATCGGGCTCAAAACGGTTGTAAGAGATAACTATCTTCTGTTGATGGAATTAAAGTTAGCGCAGGGCAATTTGCCTCAAAGCTTGTACTATCAAAAAGCGTATTACGATCTAAAAGACAGCTTAAGCAATGAGAAAATAACCCGCGAAATCGTTGAACTGGAAACACGCTACGACACGGACAAAAAACAAAAGGAAATTCAACTGCTCTTGCAACAGAAACGAGCAGACCGGATTTTACAAATTTCTTTGGCGATTGGAATTATTTTACTCGCATCATTTAGTGTGATCGTTTATTTGCTTCAGAACCAAAGAAATCTAAAAGCTAAACAACTATTGGCCTTTCAAAAAACGGTAACAGACAAACTAAAAGAAGCCGATGTATTGAAGTCTCGCTTTTTCGCTAACATTTCTCACGAGTTTCGTGCTCCGTTATCACTCATCATTGCTCCCATTGAAGAAAAACTAGCTTTCGGTTCAAAATCCGGTATGGACTATGAAACAAGTAAACTTGTATTAAGAAACGCACAGCGACTTCTCAATTTGGTAAATCAAATTCTGGATTTATCAAAATTGGAAGCTAAAAAAATGGAACTCCAACTAAAGGTGGATGATCTCAGTTCATTTTTACAATTAATCACCGATTCATTCGCACCGCTAGCCCTTCAAAAGAAAATTTCGTTTTTACGCGACATCCACTTGTCCAGCAGAGAGTTTTTATTCGACTCTGATAAAATGGAAAAAATCATTACCAATCTGTTGATGAATTCTTTCAAGTTTACGCCACCCGATGGTACGATCACCATTCAAGTAACCGATCAGGATCCCGAAACTGGAATTAAGATAGTTATAAAAGATACCGGAATTGGCATCCCAGAAGAAGATCAACATCATTTGTTCTCAGCTTTCTATCAAGTTCGCGAAGGGATTGACGGTGATCATGGAACCGGCTTAGGCTTATCATTGGTAAAAGAATTAGTAAAGTTGCATCAGGGCAATATTTATTTGGAAAGCACATTTCATAAAGGAACCATTATTACCGTTACCATTCCTCTTCAAAAACCTAAAACAATTTCGCTCGCATCTATTCAATCTATTGCACCGGTTTCAAATCAAAATGAGGTAATCACGCCAGCAGAAGCTTCAGAGCATTTGGAGACAATGCCTCCGTCACATGAAGAGTCGCCTGAAGCAAAGCAGACTATTTTGATTGTGGAAGACAACCCCGACTTACAAAATTATTTAGCCTCTATATTAAGCAAACAATATGTGGTTGCAATTGCAAAAGATGGTGTTGAGGGACTTGAATCTGCCTACGAACAAATACCTGATCTAATTCTCTCGGATGTAATGATGCCGCGAATGAATGGAATCGATCTGCTTGAAAAAATTAAACAAAATGAAAGAACAAGTCATATTCCTGTCATTCTTCTCACAGCCAAAGCAGACCTGGAATCGCGTCTTACCGGTTTAAAAATTGGGGCGGATGATTACCTTGCCAAACCTTTCGTTGTAGAAGAATTATTTATTCGGATAGCCAATCTGCTTAACCTTCGTAAAAAGCTAGCGCAGAAATATATGACGCGTTTGTCCAACCAGAACGCATCCAAAGTTGTAAACGAACCTTCGCTGGATGAAAAATTCTTACAAAAAGCGAAGTTGGTTGTAGAACGTAACATCAGCGATTCGTTGTTTAGCGTGGAAAGTCTCGCAGACGAAATGCATTTAAGCCGAGCGCAATTATTCAGAAAATTAAAAGCGATTTCCGGATTGTCACCCAATGAATTTATTAGTGACATTCGTCTGCTACGCGCGGCAGAAATGATAAAAGGCAAAGTTGATACACTAACCCAAATTAGTTATTCTGTTGGATTCAATGAGCAGTCCTACTTTGCCAAAAGGTTTAAAAAGAAATTTGGTATGACCCCCAGCGAATATGGAGAAAACACAAAGTAGCTTTATATCGAGTTGTGATTTTACTTTTTTAAACTTAATGCATTCCTAATTTCTTCTACTTGCCGCTTCATCTCGGTAAAGTCGGCTAGTTGCTTTTTCAGTTCATCTGTTTGAGATTTTAGATTATCAATGATCTGCTGCTGCTCTTTAATAGCCTCTATTAAAACCGGAACGAGATTTGAATACCCGACTGCGAGAAAACCGTCTGGGTCTGTTGCAACTACTTCCGGATAGATCTCTTGTACTTCCTGTGCTATGACACCTATTTGATGTTTGGTAGGCAAATTCTTTTTGGCCTCAACATCGTGCCGCCAATCAAAGCTAACACCTCTCATGCGCAATACATTTTGAAGTGCATTTTTCAATGGCTCAATATTCTTCTTCAATCGAGCGTCAGAAGAGTTTACCCAAGTTGAGTTCCCACCATTCTGAGGCGCTTCCGAAAAAATACCAAAGCCTGTGCCTCTATTTCTAAGATACAATGTTGCCGGGGCTGTACTGGCATTTTCAAACCAAGCACCTACAGTATTACCAACCTGTTGAATTTCCAATCTAGCTATCGGCTCAGAAGACACACCGATACCTACCTTTGAATTAAACAAAGACAATGTTGGTATATCGTTTGAATAGAGTATGATGCCAGACCCTGGTCCACCTGCATATCCTAAATACATATTCCTATCAATACCACTCAAACTATTTCTGATCACACGCATATCTGCATATTGGTCAGTAGATGATAAATCTAATCCCACCTGTGCCGAAGATCCTGATATCACTATTTTAGCTGTAGTGGGGTTAGCTGTGCCAATTCCTACCTTTCCATTCATAAAAGAAAATGTACCTGCGCCTTCAAAGTCTGTGTAGAAATAATTGGTCATTGAGTTACCACCTACATCGCCAATTTTTATGCCACTCAAATCTGTACCGATGGCAGGGTTTCCCGCTTTACCGTAAGCGATAAATTTGTACGTGGCAGCATCTGTTGCATCAAATCCACCAATGCTGATATTGGATCCCATATCTGTAATACTGGAAGCAACCAATCCGGTGCCATCACCTTTTGGAATGATATTATTTGTAGAAAAACTTGCAGGTATTGGTGCCCATGAAAGATTACCTGTTGCATCTGTTCGTAAGAAAGTATTGCCAACCAATGCAGTAGATGGCCAGCTATATGTTTTACTATTGAATGTAGTCGTTCCACTAACTGTCAAACCGGATACTGTTGCGAGGCCAGATGCAAGAGTACCCGTTGTCGAAATATTTTGTGTTCCGAAGTTGGGAGTGATTTTCGTTCCGGCAATCGCTGCTGCGGTTGAAACATCCGCATCAGCAATTGTGCCGTCAGCAATTTTTGCAGAGGTAATCGCATTGTTTGAAATCGTGATGGCTCCGGTATTCGCAAGTGAAGCATCACCACTTAATGGAACACCCGTGGCAACGTTACTACCATTGCCGACAAAAATATTGGCAGAGGTGAGCGAAGTAGAAAGCCCAGTGCTCGGCACCCATGAAAGAACTCCTGTTCCGTCATTCTGAAGAACACGCGTGCCAACAGCTTGCGCATTCGGCCAGGTGTAACTTACTGTATTCAACGAGGTAGATGCTCCACTAACGGTTAACCCGGATACTGTTGCGAGGCCAGATGCAAGAGTACCGGTTGTCGAAATGTTTTGTGTTCCGAAGTTGGGAGTAATTTTTGTTCCGGCAATCGCTGCTGTGGCTGAAACATCCGCATCGGCAATTGTGCCGTCAGTGATTTTAGCAGAGGTGATCGCGTTGTTTGAAATCGTGATCGCTCCAGTGTTTGCCAGTGAAGCATCGCCACTTAGTGGAACTCCTGTGGCAACGTTACTTCCATTGCCGACAAAAATATTTGCGGAAGCGAGCGAAGTAGAAAGTCCGTTGCTTGTCACCCATGAAAGAACTCCTGTTCCATCATTTTGAAGAACACGCGCACCAACCGCTTGCGCATTCGGCCAAGTGTAACTTACTGCATTCAGTGAGGTAGATGCTCCACTAACTGTCAAACCGGATACTGTTGCGAGGCCAGATGCAAGAGTACCGGTTGTCGAAATATTTTGTGTTCCGAAATTTGGATTGATTTTCGTTCCGGCAATTGCAGCTGTAGCTGAAACATCCGCATCGGCAATTGTGCCGTCAATTATCTTTGCAGAGGTGATCGCGTTGTTTGAAATAGTGATCGCTCCGGTATTGGCAAGTGAAGCATCGCCACTTAGTGGAACACCCGTGGCAACGTTACTTCCATTGCCGACAAAAATATTGGCGGAAGTGAGCGAAGTAGAAAGCCCAGTGCTCGGCACCCACGAAAGTGTGCCTGTTCCATCATTTTGAAGAACACGCGTGCCAACCGCTTGCGCATTCGGCCAGGTGTAACTTACTGTATTCAGTGAAGTAGATGCTCCACTAACTGTCAAGCCGGATACTGTTGCGAGGCCAGATGCAAGAGTACCGGTCGTTGAAATGTTTTGTGTTCCGAAAGTAGGAGTGATTTTCGTTCCGGCAATTGCAGCTGTCGCTGAAACATCCGCATCAGCAATTGTGCCGTTAGCAATTTTTGCAGTGGTGATCGCGTTGTTTGAAATCGTGATCGCTCCGGTATTGGCAAGTGATGCATCTCCACTTAATGGAACACCCGTGGCAAGGTTACTTCCATTGCCGACAAAAATATTTGCAGATGTGAGCGAAGTAGAAAGTCCGGTGCTCGGTACCCAAGAAAGTGCTCCTGTTCCGTCATTCTGAAGAACACGCGTGCCAACAGCTTGAACATTTGGCCAAGTGTAACTTACTGCATTCAGTGAGGTTGATGCTCCAACAGAAAGAGTACCGGTTGTCGAAATGTTTTGTGTTCCAAAATTAGGAGTGATTTTCGTTCCGGCAATCGCAGCTGTCGCTGAAACATCCGCATCGGTAATTGTGCCGTCATTAATTTTTGCAGAGGTAATCGCGTTGTTTGAAATCGTGATGGCTCCTGTATTTGCAAGGGTTGCGTCACCACTTAGTGGAACACCCGTGGCAACATTACTTCCATTGCCGACAAAAATATTTGCGGAAGTGAGCGAAGAAGAAAGTCCGGTGCTCGGCACCCATGAAAGTACTCCTGTTCCGTCATTCTGAAGAACACGCGCGCCAACTGCTTGAACATTCGGCCAGGTATAACTTACTGCATTCAGTGAGGTAGATGCTCCACTAACTGTCAAACCGGATACTGTTGCAAGACCAGATGTTAGAGTACCAGATGTCGAAATATTTTGCGTTCCGAAGTTGGGAGTGATTTTCGTTCCGGCAATCGCTGCTGTGACTGAAACATCCGCATCGGCAATTGTGCCGTCAATTATTTTTGCAGAGGTAATCGCGTTGTTTGATATCGTGATCGCTCCTGTGTTTGCAAGTGTTGCGTCACCACTTAGTGGAACACCCGTGGCAACGTTACTTCCATTGCCGACAAAAATATTTGCTGAAGTGAGCGAAGTAGAAAGTCCGGTGCTCGGCACCCATGAAAGAACTCCTGTTCCATCATTCTGAAGAACACGCGCACCAACTGCTTGAACATTCGGCCAGGTGTAACTCACTGTATTCAGTGAGGTAGATGCTCCACTAACTGTCAAGCCGGATACTGTTGCGAGGCCAGATGCAAGAGTACCGGTCGTTGAAATGTTTTGTGTTCCGAAAGTAGGAGTGATTTTCGTTCCGGCAATTGCAGCTGTCGCTGAAACATCCGCATCAGCAATTGTGCCGTTAGCAATTTTTGCAGTGGTGATCGCGTTGTTTGAAATCGTGATCGCTCCGGTATTGGCAAGTGATGCATCTCCACTTAATGGAACACCCGTGGCAAGGTTACTTCCATTGCCGACAAAAATATTTGCAGATGTGAGCGAAGTAGAAAGTCCGGTGCTCGGTACCCAAGAAAGTGCTCCTGTTCCGTCATTCTGAAGAACACGCGTGCCAACAGCTTGAACATTTGGCCAAGTGTAACTTACTGCATTCAGTGAGGTTGATGCTCCAACAGAAAGAGTACCGGTTGTCGAAATGTTTTGCGTTCCGAAGTTGGGAGTAACTTTTGTTCCTGCAATCGCTGCTGTGGCTGAAACATCCTCATCGGCTATTGTGCCGTCATTAATTTTTGCAGAGGTAATCGCGTTGTTTGAAATCGTGATCGCTCCAGTGTTTGCAAGTGTTGCATCGCCACTTAGTGGAACACCCGTGGCAAGGTTACTTCCATTGCCAACAAAAATATTGGCAGATGTGAGCGAACTGGATAGACCTGTGCTTGGCACCCATGAAAGAACTCCTGTTCCATCATTCTGAAGAACACGCGTGCCAACAGCTTGCGAATTCGGCCAGGTGTAACTCACTGCATTCAGTGAGGTAGATGCTCCAACTGAAAGAGTACCAGTCGTTGAAATGTTTTGTGTTCCGAAATTAGGAGTGATTTTCGTTCCGGCAATTGCAGCTGTCGCTGAAACATCCGCATCGGCAATTGTGCCGTCAATTATTTTTGCAGAGGTGATCGCGTTGTTTGAAATAGTGATCGCTCCTGTGTTTGCAAGTGTTGCATCACCACTTAGTGGAACACCCGTGGCAACGTTACTACCATTGCCCACAAAAATATTTGCAGATGTGAGCGAAGTAGAAAGTCCGGTGCTCGGCACCCACGAAAGTGTGCCCGTTCCATCATTTTGAAGAACACGCGTGCCAACCGCCTGCGCATTCGGCCAGGTGTAACTCACTGTATTCAGTGAGGTAGATGCTCCACTAACTGTCAAACCGGACACTGTTGCGAGGCCAGATGCAAGAGTACCGGTTGTTGAAATGTTTTGCGTTCCGAAGTTGGGAATGATTTTCGTTCCGGCAATTGCAGCTGTGGTTGAAACATCCGAATTTATTATTGCTCCACTATTAATTTGCAGATTCGAAAAGCTTCCAGCCAGATCGCCAATGGCTGTAGTTGTTGTCGTAATATCATCATTAGCATTC
>JABFSO010000190.1 GCA_013140555.1 Cyclobacteriaceae bacterium
CTGTCCACAACACGCATGCTATATCCATTAGAAAGTATAGCGGGCAGGTTTGTAGAGATTGAATTTCCAGCTTTGGTTTTTATAAGTGCCCGATACTAACTGGCTTGTGAAGGTGCAAAAGTGAAATGCCCCATGCCAAACTTAAGCGGAGTAAATTTTACAATTGTATCATTTCGCTCATTTAAAACACAGCCTAAGAAATCAATCCCTTGCCCATTTTCATCTACTACTTGAAATGCAACTTTACTTTTTATTCCGGCCACGACGTTTCCTCCTTCGGGAAAAAACTGAGCGTGGATGGTGTTGGCTGATATATTTTGTTCGGGTGCTTTAAAAGGATTGATGATAGAAATGGTTTTTTCGAATAAGAAATCCGAATCAAAATTTTTCATCCAATTTGTATAGCATCGGATCGTATAATTATCTGTATTCCAATCGAAAGGTATTGCGAAAGATCCACTTCCGGCACCGTTTTTCATTTCAATCTTAAATTGAAAAGCGGCTACGTCATTTGTGTTGATCACTTCCAAATAGGCCACACGACTTAAATCAAGCGCTTTGTGAAGGGATGCATCGGTCAAATAAATTTTAAACCAAACCGTTTCGCCTGCCAGATAAGTAGGACGGTCCGTATGCACATAAATTTTTTCCTGTAGATTTTTCGTTCGGTATCCATCGAAATTTTTTCTCAAGGTATCTCTCAGATTTTGCGAATAAGATACATGAACGAAAAGTAAACAGAACAGAGCAAGATGATTTCGTAGCATGAGATTATTCCCAGAAGGAAGGCTTTTGAGTTGTTCCCTGACTATATCTGCAATCGGAGCAATAGGGCTGTGCGTAGAGATAACCAATAATACCAGAACCGAGATCTACACTTCCTACAATGGAATTGGTATTCCCATCGAAGCGTGGCAGATCTGCGATGAAAACAGTGTCAACGTAACAACTGCTGGATGGCTTGGATAATCGTAATGCATCCGGTAAATCTGAACTGGCAATGAATAGTCTTTTTTCCTTCACCTCTGAAACATCAAAGTAACCTAAAACCGGAATGCTTGGATTTTTCACATTATAGATATTTCCAACCACTTTGCCAGGCTGTGGATCGAACAAACTTCCCAACCCTTCACTTGTCTTTTTAAGATTTTCCCAAAAGGTATACGCTTCAATTGATAGTGCGCGCTGTCGTACAAGAATGCTGTATTTTTTAAACAATTTTTGTGATCCTTTGGGAATGACTGTGACTGGGAAATTAGCAATTACATCTGTGGATAATCGACTCGATGACCCAACTAGTATTTGTTGAGACGGTAGCGTGCGCCAGCATGTATAGGTCTGATCTGCCTGTGGGATCGCGTTTACAGTTCCTTCTGAAACCTTTAATCCTGAAAAATAGTCTGCGTCAAATTCATACGTCTCTTCATAACTCCAGAAATAATAGCGAGTCGCATTGGTTGCATCATGTGTATGCACTAATACGGAAACGCCTTCGAGGTTATTGTAGACTTTCCAGGTTACACTATCAATCGATGGAGTAGCTTTAGAGGATAAGAAGTCCGATTGAAATTCTTCATCAGTATTGGTCTTTATATACAGTCTGTATTTTTTGGAAGGATCAACTAAAATGTTTTTCGCTTCATAATTTCCAGCACCGCGTTCGCTTAATGTAAATGATGCGCCATCGTTCCTTTCAATTTTTACGATTGCGCTTGCCTCAGCAGGGGCTATGTCTGTTGAGCTAAGCGGAATGGTACGACTCAGTTTTACATTGGCAGATCCTGTTTTGTTATCCAAAAATCCGTCCACTACCAGATAGCTGGTTCCTCCATCAATTGTTGGTGGCGGATAAGGCTCCAGACAGCTATAACTTATCACCAGAAGTAGAGCTATCAACAAAATAGGAGAACGACTTTTTGGCATAGCTCAGAATTTGAAGTTGTAAACGAGTGTTGGAATCACCGTGGCAAAAACAGAAAGCTTATATCCTTGAATTTTCCCATTTTCGGAGGTAAAGAAAACAGAATAAGCATTTGCATTGCTTGTTACATTATAAAGAGCAAACGTCCACGAACTGTGTGCGAGTTTTTTGATTCTGTGATTTCCCTCGAGGTTAAACGAAAGATCCGAGCGAAAATAATCGGGTATACGAAAGGCATTTCGATCAGAATAGAAAATGCGCATCACACCACCTAAATCGTATTTGGCAATTGGCAATGTGATAGGCCGCCCTGTGCTGTACACTACATTTAACGAAACACTCAGGCGTCTGCTAAATTTATAATTGCCAATAAAATTAAACGCGTGTGGTTTATCATAACTGCTCGGGTAATAGGTTCCATTGTTGATGGTTTCTGAAGGGAAACTTCCTTGTGCGGATAAAAACGAACGCGAATAGGTATAGCTGATCCATCCATTTAGTTTGCCGGAAGGCTTTTTGATTAAAAATTCAAATCCATACGCTTGACCTCTGGCCTTTACGACATCCGTTTCAAGATGTTTGTTTAAAAGTAGATTGGCTCCGTCCTTAAAATCGGTAATACCCTCCATTTCTTTATAGTAAGCTTCTATCGATGTTTCAATCGAATTTTGACGGAAATTTTTATACACCCCAATGGAGTATTGATCACCTACTTGCGGAGGAATGTAGCGATCGCTTAGTTTCCAGATATCAGTTGGAGCAATGGCCACTGTGTTCGAAAGCATTTGAATGTACTGGCGCATTCTGTTGAAACTTATTTTTAGCGATGCGCTTTTAGAAATCGAATAGCGAAGTGATGCGCGCGGTTCCAACCCTTGATAAGTAGCAATAGCACTGCCTGCAGAATAACCGATTGTATCAATTATATTATTTATCTGACGAGGCGCATTTGAGCTGT
This sequence comes from Cyclobacteriaceae bacterium, assembly GCA_013140555.1. Lineage (GTDB taxonomy): Bacteria > Bacteroidota > Bacteroidia > Cytophagales > Cyclobacteriaceae > ELB16-189. The sequence goes on from JABFSO010000190.1 coordinate 2,880, forward strand.
AGACATACACATTTTTGGGTCCGATATTTTGGTAATAGGAATAGCGCGCACCTACATAGAGCGATAAAGCCGGACTTAGCTCGATGGATTCACCCAGATAAATAGCGCTTTCGTATGCTTGCTCTTCGGGTATGGCGTCTGCTTTAATTTTAGAGGCGCTGCCGATTGGCTCAAAGTTCCCTGCGGCAACTACATATTTTGTAAAGTGAATGCCGGCAGAAATCGCGTTTTTAGAATTGAAGAAATAGCTAAAATCTGCTTTTGCATTAAGTTGTTGTATGGAGAACTTGAGTGATGATGCTTCTACCGGATTTTTGGAAGTCGAGATACTGTAGTTGTATTGACTTGCCGCACCGGTAAACGTGCCGAATAATTTGTTGTTAAAAATGTGCTTCCATTTTAATGAAATGTTTTTGTCACTGTATTGATAAAGCGTATCACTCTTCAGTTTAAAGTCATCGCTACTGGCATAGCCTGAGAGATAAAGATGATTTTTTTCATTGATCTGATGAGTCACATTCAGATTCAAATCATAAAATGAAGCCTGGCTATTCTTTAACTCTTTTGTTTCGAACTGACTTAAAAGCCAATTCGAATAGGTAGACCGAACGCCAATCAAGAATGTGGTTTTATTTTTGATGATCGGCCCTTCGAGTGTCAGCCTGCCGGTGATAGGGCTAAGCCCGCCAGCCCCCTGTATTTTTTTTGAATTACCCTCTTTCGATTGTACGGATAAAACAGAAGACAGACGCCCGCCATACTCGGCTCCAATACCGCTCTTCAACAACTCTACGTTTCGGAGCACATCAGGATTAAATGTAGAAAAGAATCCAAACAGATGAGAAGGATTGTAAACAATAGCATCATTATACAAAATCAGATTTTGATTGCTCGCACCACCCCGCACGTTTAAGCCAACGGTTCCTTCCCCAACAGATTGAACACCGGGAAGTGTTAACACAACTTTCATGATATCGGCTTCGCCTAGCGCTAATGGAATTTGTTTAATTGCTTTTACATCCAGTCGCTCAACACCCATTTGTGTACCGGTTAAGGCAATGTCTTTGTCTGATTTAACAATCACTTCCTTAAGAGCCGTTACCTCTTCTTCTAAGTCTATGTTCAGCTTTCCATCCGCGTTAAGTATGATTTGCTTCGTATGGGTTTTCATACCAATGCTTCTAATCGCCACTTGGTGTTGCCCTTTAGGCAGTGTAAGCGAGTAGTATCCAAAGGCATCTGTGGCTGTACCTATTCTTAGTTTTTCAACAGAAAGGGTCGCACCGATTACTGGTTCTCCATTTTGCTTATCGCGAATAACTCCAGCTACGGTAGCATTTCCTATGACAGACCCTGTGGCCTTACCGATCGTAATCGGCACCTGATTATCAGCTTTCGATTGAATAGGTGGTTCCAAAAATTCCAGATATGCCGAAGAAACCGAATCATTCAATGCTTGCTGGTTTAGAAAATAATTAGGTGGTAATTTTGTAGTAAGCGTACGATTATTGGTAATGAAAACATTTTTGTCTACCACATAATAGCGCAGCGTGCTATTATCAAAAAGCCTATCCAGAATTTTGGATAAGGAGACTTGATTAAAATCTCCCTCTACAATAATTGTTTTTACCCACTCAGGCCGATAATAGAAAAGATAATTCGTTTGTGATTCAATTTTCTGTATAAAATTGTCAAAATGGATTGAGTCGGCCTTTAACGAAATGGAATCAGTAAGCTGAGCCTGTGCAGAAATATTCCAGATTACGAACCAACAGCACAAAACCGTTCTCATCGTTGACATTTACTTGTTAAAGCCGCATTACTCACATAGAAATCTTCAAGAAAAACATTCCTGATTGACGCGCCTTCATTTAAGTTTCAAATAAAAGTCGACCACTTTTACAAGGCTCTCTTCTATTTTACTCTTTTTAAAGCGGAGACGCTCGGAGCGAATAAAGCTAGTCAACTCCTGAGAATGATCACTGAGAATTTTGATCAGCGCCTTTTTTCCGGTGATGAAGGAATAGCTGTCATTCTTTTTCACGAAAAACCGTGTCTTTTCGGTGAATTCTCTGACCACTTTACCCGATGAGGTGGTTTCTTTTAGTTCTTTTACTCGTTTGGCATACAAGCCGATTTCTCCTTCGATCAGGCAATCGTAATATCCAAAAGGCAATGATTTTGAATAAAGCGATTTGAAGTGATGACCATTCAACGTAAAGTGCACGACCTTACTTTTCACTAATTGAATCATTCGATAGGGCGATTCTTGCTCTATGATTATTTCATCTGTATGGCTATTGTATCGAAACGAAATGTTTGTAAAAACCTGTCCGTCATATTCAATATTACCTTCGCTCCATTCATTTGATAAATAATAAGGGTGCTCTCTGCCTGTAGGCTGATATTCAAGGTACTCGCTGCCATTCAAGATTCGCTCCTGCCCGCGAATGGCGTTGGTATAGATTTCTTTAGCATTTGTAATCGAAGTAGCTAAAAACGAAGTGTCTGACTTAGGCGATTGCGAATAAGTCAATGTGGCGAAAAAAAGAAAACCAATTTGTAAAAATATAACCCCTCTTATCATACCAGATTTTCAACAGGGCTAATATACAACTTAGAATTTTAACTCATCAGCATCTCAATGTCTTCCCGCGTAAGCGACTTCACTACGTTCTCTTCGTTTTGGATGAGATTTTCGGAGAGCTTGAGTTTATGTTTTTGAAGGGTTAGAATTTTTTCTTCAACCGTGTTGCGTGTAATGAATTTGTAAGTGAATACTTTTTTCTTCTGCCCAATGCGGTGAGCGCGGTCAGCTGCTTGTGCTTCGACTGCCGGGTTCCACCAAGGGTCAAGAATAAATACATAATCGGCCTCGGTAAGATTTAATCCCAATCCACCTGCTTTGATTGAAATTAAAAATACTTTCAGGTCCGGATTTTTGTTGAATTTCTCCACCTGCTCTTGTCGGTCGGTGCTCGATCCATCCAAATAAGCAAATGGAATTTTCCGGTCTTTCAACATCTCCTTCATGATTTCCAAATGCTTCACAAACTGGCTAAACACCAAAAGCTTGTGGCCTTCGAGCAACGCATTTTCAATCATGTGCGAAACGTCTTCCAGTTTTCCGGATGAGCCCGTGTAATGGCTGTCCACCATCCGGGGATGGTTAGAGATTTGTCGCAGCTTAGTTAAACCTTCTAATATTTGAATGCGTGAACTACCAATTCCTTCTTTGTCGATCAGCTCCAGAATTTTATGACGATAGAATGATTTTACCTCTTCGTACTTCTGCTCTTGATCGGCACTCATGTTGGTATAGTAGATGTTCTCTACTTTCTCCGGCAAGTCAGTTGCTACCTGCGATTTCAATCTGCGCAGCATGAATGGCCGAATGATGCCATTGAGTTTTTTTGTTTTTGCCTCATCTGCTTTTTTCTCAATGGGCAATTGATATTCTTTCTTGAAAAATGTTTGGCCTCCGAGCAATCCCGGATTAATAAACGTCATCTGCGACCACAGATCGAGTGTCGTATTTTCTAACGGTGTTCCCGTAAGGGTTAATTTATACCTTGACTTTAATTGCATCACTGCTTTCGCAATGTTGGCAGTAGGGTTTTTTATTACCTGCGATTCATCCAGAATAATGTAGTTGAAATAAAATTTATCCAGCACATCGATATCCAATCGAGTAATACCATAGGATGTTAATACCAAATCGTATTTGCTGAAACGACTCACATCTTTGTTGCGGAGTGTGCCGGTGTAAGTAAGAATTTTGAGATCGGGTGTAAACTTAGACGCCTCCATTTCCCAATTGTAGATAAGTGAAGTAGGCATCACCAATAGAGAAGTGCCCGCATTTCCTTTTTCCTTTTCAGATTGCAGCAATGCCAATGTTTGCACCGTTTTTCCCAAACCCATGTCATCGGCCAAGCATCCGCCCAAATGAAATTCATTTAGAAAACGCAGCCAATTGTATCCCGCTTTTTGATAAGGGCGCAGCGTGCCTTTGAATTGTGCGGGCAGCGCATAGTCTTTGATGCCGGTAAATGATTGCAGATTGCGTAAGCGATCGCTCATTTGCACTTTGGCCAGATTGCCTTCTTCCAATTCGCTCACCAGATTGATGTGGTGTTTTTTCAACATTGGCTTCTCTTGTTCGCCATGCGTTTCGCTGAGTGCAAATAAATCGCCATACTTAATTAACCACGCATCCGGAATGATCGCAATTTCACCATTGGGTAATTTGAATTCTACCTTCTTTTTGAGAATGAGTTTGCGCAACTCTTTGAACGAAATTTCATATTCGCCAAACTTGATGCGTGCGTGAATATCAAACCAGTCGATATTTTCTTTTACTTCCAATTCAATCACGGCCTTGCCCACAAAATATTTTTTGTCGCGGTTTTCGGGCTGATTTACTTCAAAGCCAAGATTGAGGAGGTTAACACGATTTTCGTTTAACCACGAAAACGCGTGGGCTTTATCTACGGCACATCGAAATCCCCGTAAGGGCAAACCTAACTTAATTAATGTTTGCGCTGATTTTTTTTCTGATTCGGTATTTCGTTTGATGCGATGGAAAACGTAGTCGTTGTCTTTTTTCTCAACCGTAACACTTACCGGTCCAAAGGCATCGCCCCGAAATTTGTATTTGCCATAGCGGAAAGAAAGATCAAATACAATTTTGCCGGCTTCATCGTCTGTGCTTTCGGCACCTTCGCCATCTTGCCCAAATAAAGTAGGAACTGTTTTTTCGTTGGCGGTTGGCAATTCAGAGATGGTGAGTAGCGGATGTGGATCGTGTTCGTGCTTGGCAATTTCAAAACCATGTGCTTCGATTTCATCAAACGATGCAATGAGCGGAGCGACAAATCGGTTGTAATAAGTTTCTTCTAAATTTTTTGGAATCACTA
>JABFSO010000248.1 GCA_013140555.1 Cyclobacteriaceae bacterium
GTACGATTATCCAGTGGTGGAAGCGATTACTTCGGTGCTTCCGCTTTGTGATGAGTTTATTGTAGCCGCTGGCAATTGCGAAGACGAAACCCTCGCCTTGATTGAAGGCATTGATTCGCCTAAGATAAAAATCATTCATACTATTTGGGATGATACGCTACGCGAAGGCGGCCGCACTTTTGCGTTGGAAACTGACAAGGCTTTTCAGGCTGTAGCAGCCGATGCAGACTGGGCATTTTACATTCAGGCCGATGAAGTGATTCATGAAAAATACCATGATGCCGTGCGGCAGGCCATGGTTAAATACAAAGACAATCGCTCAGTAGAGGGGCTGCTCTTTCATTACAAACATTTTTATGGTTCGTATGATTATGTGGGCGAATCGTGGAACTGGTACCGGAGAGAAATTCGCGTAGTGCGCAACGATAAGAATATTTTTTCCTATCGCGATGCTCAGGGATTTCGCAAGAAGCCAAACGAAAAGCTGCGTGTAAAACTGATCGATGCCTACATTTATCACTACGGCTGGGTACGCGATCCACGCGCGATGGTGCGCAAGCAGCGGGCCTTCACTAGTTATTATCACGATGATCAATGGCTCGAAGAAAACTTAGCCAAAGCCAGCGAATTTGATTACAGCAACATCGACTCGCTAGAACTGTTTACTGATACCCATCCTGTGGTAATGAAAGAGCGTATTGCCAGCAAAAATTGGAAGTTTGATTTCGATGTATCGAAAAAGAATTATTCATTTAAAGAGCGTGTAAAGCGGTTTTTCGGTTTCCGCATTGGCGAATACAAGAATTACAAAATCGTTTAGTCTTCGTATTTCAGAATCGGGTTTCTTTACTACTTTTACCGGCTCATGGAATTGGAAGAAGAAGTACCCAAGCAAAACTATTCGGAAAAAGAAAAAGGCGAGATCTTCAATCAGGAGTTCCTCCCCCACATCAACTCGATGTATAACTTCGGCTATCGCCTCACATTGGATCGCGATGACGCCAAAGACTTAGTACAAGACACCTATCTAAAAGCATATCGGTTTGTAGAATCATTCCAAAAAGGAACTAATGCGAAGGCATGGCTGTTCCGCATCTTGAAAAACAGTTTTATCAACGATTACCGGAAGAAAAGCAAAGAACCGGCTAAAGTTGATTATCAGGAAGTAGAAACATATTATAACTCAGAAGAGGTAGACAGACAAATCACTCCCGACTTGCGTGTTGAATCGCTCAAGGACATGATCGGAGATGAAATTTCGAATGCCTTAAACTCATTGGACGTAGATTTTAAAACGGTGATTATACTGTGCGACCTGGAAGGATTTAAGTACGAGGAGATGGCCAAAATTTTGGATATCCCTATCGGCACTGTGCGCAGTCGCTTGCACCGAGCTAGAAATTTACTGAAAGAAAAATTGAGCGAATACGCCAAGTCAATGGGTTATAATAAAGCTTAGCTATGAACAATCCGACCAATCCTTTTGCAAAGCCTGATCAGCAGAAACCTACCTGCATGGAAATGCTGCAAACTATTTTGGATGGCCAAGCCACCGAAGAACAGAGGAAATATTTCAAAATGCACATGGATCATTGCATGCCGTGTTACAAGTCGTATGATTTGGATATGTCGCTCAAGCAACTAGTGCAATCTAAATGCTGCGGTGGAGCTGCGCCCAGCGATCTGATCGAAAAAATCAAACAGCAAATCGAACAAAAATCTTCTTAGCCAATGGCCGGTAAAGCACTCATCTTCTCTGCGCCATCCGGTTCTGGCAAAACCACGATTGTAAAATACTTACTCGAAAATAATCCTGATCTGGGTTTTTCAATTTCAGCCTCTACCCGCGATAGGCGGGGAAGAACAGAAGTAGACGGAAAAGATTATCACTTCTTAACTCCGGAAGAATTTAAAGAGAAAATTGATGCCAATGAATTTATTGAATGGGAAGAAGTGTATGCCGGCAATTTTTACGGCACCTTAAAATCAGAGATCGAGCGAATTTGGGACGAAGGCAAGAATGTAATCTTTGATGTAGATGTTAAAGGCGGTATCAACTTGAAAAAATATTTTGGTGAAAAAGCGCTTTCTGTTTTTGTGAAAGTGCCCTCGATTGAAATTCTGGCACAGCGCCTCAACTCACGCGGCACCGAAACCGAAGAGAGTCTTTCACGCAGACTCTTCAAAGCAAAATTTGAAATGTCATTTCAAGATAAATTTGATGTAGTGTTGCTCAATGAAGATTTGAGCAAGTCGGTTGCCGAAGCGCAAATGTTATATAAGCAATTCAAATAATAATTGGCATATCAGTTGGACGGGTATCTGTCCATCTTTGATTTATTCCATCAACATTCACATCTTTACGTATAATTCGATTTTTACGTATGAATGCCAAACTGACTTTGAGCATCGATTCCAAGGTCGTAGAATCTGCCAAACGGAGGTCTAAAAGAAAAGGTATTAGCCTTTCTAAAATGGTTGAAAACTACTTACGCGAAGATGATCCCGATTTAGCGAAATCAAAGAAAAAGGGCTCTATCTTAGATTTAATTGGAATAGCCGGCAAAGTACCTGACAACTTTGACTACGATCAGGAATTGCTGAAAATTTTGACTGAAAGGCACCTTAAATGAAGAAGGCTGTTTTCGTAGATACTAATGTGCTGCTCGATGTAATTTTAGAGAGAAGTCAATTTTTAAACGACTCTAGGCAAATATTGATGCTGGGTGATGAGGGTAAAATTGACCTGTATGCATCTGCAATAACCATCGCCAACTGTGCTTACTTTGCCCGAAAGTTTGGTGGCAATCCCCACAAGTGCGTTGAATTAATCTTGACATGGGTTAAAGTTATCGATCTGACTAAAAATCATTTTGAACAAGTGCTCACATCAAAGTTTGTGGATTTTGAAGATGGATTGCAATTCTTTTCAGCGAGAGAAATAAAAGGTGTCGATGTTATTCTGACCAGAAACGTAAATCACCTCAAGTCATCTTTGATTCCATTACTCACACCCACCGATTTCCTACAAACTCTTTCCAAGTCCTAGTGCAAAAAATTGGTCTTTTTTTTGGTTCATTCAACCCCATTCACATCGGGCACTTGATCATTGCCAATGTAATGGCTGAAAATACCGACTTGAATAAAGTTTGGCTGGTAGTCTCGCCTCAAAATCCACTCAAACCAAGCAAAGGCTTACTGCATGAATTTGATCGCTACGACATGGCCAAAGCTGCCGTAGCCGATCACTATAAAATCGAAGTTTCAGATGTAGAATTTCATTTGCCCAAACCGAGTTTTACCATTCACACGTTGGCTTATCTTACCGAAAAACATCCCGATAAGGAATTTAAAATAATCATGGGCCAAGATAACCTAGAGAGTTTTAAAAAGTGGAAGAACTACGAACAGATACTGGAACAATATGAATTGTATGTTTATCCACGGCCCGATGTAACAAATACAGAACTCATGCGTCATCCGCATGTCAAAATGATTGAAGCCCCCCTGCTGGATATCTCAGCCACATATATTCGTCAATGTATCAAGGCCAACAAATCCATTCGATACCTTGTGCCCGAATCAGTAGAAAATATGGTTCGTATCAAAAACTTTTATCGCTAACGGTACATCCTTAGACAACCTAAACTTGCTTACTTGCGTCTATGGTTTTGATGAAAAAGATAATTACCCCACTACTTGCACTTGCTCTTCTAGCTTCTTCTTCCGCTTTCGCGGGAGGAATCCGAGGTACCATCAAAGGCGATGATGGAACCATTTTGGCTTTTGCCAGTGTATTTGTTAAACAAACCTCAGCCGGTGCAGCCACCGATATGGAAGGCCGATTCGAATTATCGCTGCCTCCTGGCCAATACGATGTACTATTTCAATACCTCGGTTACGAAACCACACAACGCAAAATTGAAGTAGGCTCCGACTTTGTCGAAATCAATATCGTGTTGAAAACACAAGTGGTTGTTTTGCAAAACGTAATCATCAAAGCCGGTAAAGAAGACCCCGCCTACACCATCATGCGCAAAGCCATTGGTAAAGCGAAATATCATACACAACAATTGGATTCTTACACAACAAGAGCCTACATTAAAGGTAAGTATCAATTAAGAGATTATCCATGGTTTGCCAAAAAAGCAATTGAAAAAGAAGGTGTAAAAAAAGATAGAGTTTTTATTTCAGAATCAGTAAGTGATATTAAATATACAAGGCCGAACAAGTTCGAAGAAAAAGTCATTGCAATTTATTCGACTGGCAACGACAAGAATTCACCCAATCAGTTACTGCTTGGAAGTTTTTATAATCCAACAATAGCTGAATTTGTTTCACCATTGTCCCCTAAATCATTCTCATATTATCGTTTCGAATATTTAGGATCGTTTAAAGATAATCAGTATGAGATAAGCAAAATAAAAGTCACGCCTAGATCTAAAGGTGATGATGTATTCGAAGGAACAATTTTTATTGTTGAGGAGTGGTGGAGCATTCATAGTTTAGACTTAAAGACAACTAAGCTAGGTGTATCAATAAAAGTGAAGCAAATTTACAATCCAATTGAAGATAAGGTTTGGCTTCCAGTGTCACAACATGCAACTGCAGAAGGTAAAATTCTTGGCTTTGATTTTATTGGTGAGTATTTCGCAACATTGAAAGACTACAAAATCACGCTCAATCCCGATTTAGTCGTTGCCGAAATGAAAGTTGTTGATGAGAAGATTGAAAAAGAGGAAGCGAAAAAGATTGAGAAAAAATTCAGCAAGAAAGATCAGCAAATTCAAGAGCGCCTTGCCTCCGGCAAAGAAGTAACGAATAAAGAGCTGCGTCAAATGGTGCGTGAGTATGAAAAGCAGGAACAAAAAGAAACCAAAGAACCCGAAGTGCTTTCGGAAAGTACATTTACTGTAGACTCCGCTGCCTACAAAAAAGACTCTACGTTCTGGAGTGAAATTCGTCCGGTAGCGCTTTCGAAACAAGAAGAGCGCGGCTATCAAATCAACGACAGTATCTCTACCGTAGAGCGCCAGCGCGAGGAAGGTGACACACTCAAATCTCGCAAAGGGAAAAAAGGATTTAGTCCAACTGATCTGTTGGTTGGAAATAGTTATCGAATAAACAAAACAACTGACTTCCGTATTCATTTTCCGTATGGTGGATTCAATACGGTAGAAGGATTCAATCTAATCTATCGCACTAGTCTTTATAAGCGCTGGGTGATTAAAGACAAAACCGATTCTACCAAAAAGCCACGCACTTCGCGTCTTGAAATCAGTCCGATTGCACGTTATGCTTTCTCGCGTCAATTGCTTACCGGAAAGCTCCGCGTAGAATATCGAAATCAAAACCAACGCCTCACATTGGAAGGTGGACGCTATGTGGAACAATTTAATAGCGATGAACCCATTCACTCATTTGTCAACACGCTTACCTCGCTTTTCAGTGGCGACAACTGGATGAAATTGTATGAACAAGATTTCATTGATTTGAAATACCGCAATCGAATCAATGATAAATTTACGATTACTTCTTCGTGGGCTCTTTCCAGACGCCATGAGTTAGACAATCGCTCTGACTACACTTTCTTCTCCGATAACAAAGAAAACTATCGCCCAAACGCACCGGTGAATGTGGAAACACTCAACACGGGTTTTGAAGACAATACAGCCTTTACCGGAGCAGTCGGTATTGAAGCGCGCCCGTGGCAGAAGTACCGCATCCGCAACGGAAACAAATTCCGCATTCAAAATTCATCTCCTGTATTGAGCTTCAATTACAAGAAAGGCTTCAATGGCATTTTCGGTAGTGATGTGAATTACGATTTGATTGAAGCCGGCATTCGCCAGCAAATCAAGTTTGGAATTCGTGGAACGTTTGATGTAAATGTGAAAGCGGGAAAATTCCTGAATGCCGACAAACTCTACTTCATGGACTACAAGCATTTCTTAGGAAACAAAACGCCTATCATTACTACAGATCCGGTGGGAAGTTTCCGCCTGATGGATTATTATCTCTACAGCACACGCGATCAATTCGTCTCGGTGAGCGCTCATTATCACTTCCGTAAATTTTTGATCACCCGCATTCCATTGATTCGCCTCATGGGCGTGCAGGAAAATTTCTTTGTCAATTACCTGAGCACGCCTTCGTCTAAGAACTTCACTGAGGTGGGTTATGGACTGGATGGCATCCTTCGCATTTTCCGATTGGAAGGCGCGGTGGCGTTCTCCAACGGAACCTACCAAGATTATGGATTCCGAATTGGTATCTCTTCAATCTTATCAGTCAATTTTGGCGATTAAGAAGATATTCAGGCCTTCAATCTTACCTTCGGCTTATCAGCTTCAATCGTAATTATGCAATAGAAATTCCGTTGCATAATTACGGTTGAATTTTCCGATCTTTGACAAATGCCTTTGTCGCTCGAAGATTTTTTCAGATTACGTAACACATTGCCCGTGCTCGATGTGCGGTCGGAAGGTGAATATGCACAAGGTCATATGGCGGGTGCCATCAATCTTCCAATACTTAATAACGAAGAACGCACGATTGTCGGAACCACCTACAAACGCAAAGGTCCGCAGGAAGCGATTTACGAAGGCTTCAGGTTGGTAGGGCCTCGATTAAAAGACATCATCCAGCAAGCAGAAAAAATAGCTGCGAAGCAAGAAGTGTTAGTGCACTGCTGGCGTGGAGGCATGCGCTCAAATAATTTCTGTCAGTTCATCGGCATGGCTAAAATAAAGTCGCAGGCACTGAAGGGCGGCTACAAAGCCTATCGACAATTTGCGACTGATTATTTCAAAAAGCCCCTGCAGCTGACTCTCATTGGCGGATGCACCGGAAGCGGAAAAAGTGAAGTGCTTCGTGAATTAGCTAAACAAGGTGAACAAATTTTAGATCTCGAAGCACTGGCCAATCACAAGGGCTCTGCCTTTGGCAGTTTAATGCAACCTCCACAGCCCACTACGGAACAATTTCACAACGATCTGTTTGAAAAGCTTTTTCAGCTCGATCTTTCCAAACGAATTTGGATCGAAGACGAATCCATCACTATCGGTAAAGTTTTTCTGCCTCCTGATTTTTGGGCAACCATGAAAGCGAGCCCCTTAGTTCAAATGGATGTGCCTAAAGAAATTCGCATTCAGCGATTGGTCAACGAATATGGGCCTGCGGATAAAATGGAATTTCTTGCTGCGATGGATAAAATTACTAAACGACTCGGAGGTCAACATTACAAAGCAGCGAAAGAAAAATGGTTGGAAGGCGACATGACCACCACCATCGATATTTTACTTACCTATTACGACAAGTATTATCTGGGTAGCATTGCGAATAAAAAAGAACGGGTAAAGTTTGCGCTTCCTTGGAATGGAACTGACTCATCCCGTTATGCGGAGATGCTGCGAAACGAAACAGAAAAACAATTGCGATCTAATTCAATTTAAAAAATGACAGATATTAAACTCACTCAATATTCACACGGTGCCGGTTGTGGTTGTAAAATTTCTCCTGCGGTTTTAGACAGTATGTTGCATTCTGATTTGCCGAAAGCAAGTTATCCCAATTTGCTAGTCGGCAACGAGTCGAAAGATGATGCAGCGGTGTATGATCTGGGTGATGGCACGTGTATAGTGAGCACTACTGATTTTTTTATGCCGATTGTAGATGATGCATTTACATTTGGTGCCATTGCTTCTGTGAATGCGATTAGTGATGTGTATGCCATGGGTGGCGAGCCGTTTATGGCCATTGCGAT
>JABFSO010000045.1 GCA_013140555.1 Cyclobacteriaceae bacterium
GGAAGGATAAAAACAAATTCGGCTGCCATTGCCACACTCCAGCATTGACTAAAAGTGATCCAGTATCCAAACAAGAAGCAGCCCACCCACAATACAAATCCAATAACCGTGAATTTCCAGGCATAAATAAATGGAATCGATAGAAACTGAAGCGTGCTAATCAGTTGAAGTATAGCACCTTCCGGACGATCTTGCAAAAATTCAAACGCGGCTGTTTCGTTTTCAATAAACGACTTCTTGACATAAAGCAACAATACAGAGATTAGACAAAGTATGAGAAAAGTCAGTCTTTTATCGGTATCAAAAATAGAGTGGTTCTCGTCTGGTGCTATAGCTGTCATGCGACAAAAGTAATTGTTTAGTTGATGTTGTGTTTTAATAATCCCAACTTTGAATTCTGATACTATGACTTCAATCAAACACCGTTTCTTTTTTTTCTTGGCATTTTCCGCCTGCTGGACGGTTTCGGGTTTGGTAAACGCAACAGCAAAGGAGAAGGATACAACGATCATTCTAATTAACAATATCACCATGCAGTTGGAGGCCACTCAGGCACTCAACGATATGTATGATTTTAACTTTGCAGAAGCCGAGAAGCAGATGCGCTGGTTTAAACAAAAATATGTGTGGCACCCGCTGCCTTATTTTTTGTTGGGCCTTAGTGAGTGGTGGAAGATTATGCCGAACACCAAGGAAACGAAGTATGACGACACGTTTTTGGCATATATGGATAGTGCCATTTTCGTAGCTGAAAATCTGTACAAGAAACACCCGGAGTATAAAATTGAAGCCGCCTTTTTTTTGGCAGCGGCTCATGGATTTAAAGGAAGATTGTATGCCGATGAGGAGCGCAAAAGCTGGCGTAAGGCAGCCGTGCAAGGTAAGTCAGCGCTGAATTACTTAGAGGTGTGCAGACAAAAAGAAGACCTTAGCCCCGAACTGCTTTTTGGCGATGCACTCTACAATTATTTTTCTGTGTGGGTGCCAGAGAATTATCCGGCCATGAAACCATTGCTCTGGTTTTTTCGCAAAGGCGATAAGCAATTAGGATTGAAGCAACTGAAAGAAGTTAGCTACAATGCCTTTTACACCCGCACCGAAGCGATGGTTTGGCTGATGCGCATTATGAACAGTTATGAAAACGATCAGATGCGTGCCCATCAGATTGCCGAATACCTCCATCAAACGTATCCCAATAATCCGTACTTCCATCGCTATTTTGCACGCATGCTTTATTCTCGAGGTATGTATCCGGAATTGGAAAGCGAATCACTTAAAATTCTTTCGTTGATTGATAGTGCCAAGCTGGGCTATGAGGCTACCAGCGGACGCTATGCTGCTTTTTTCTTAGGGCAGTTGTATGATTTCAAACGCAAAGATGATCTGGCTAAGAAGTATTATCTGCTGTCGTGCAAGTTTGCCGAAGAGATAGGCGCTACCGATTCGGGGTATTACCTATATTCGTTGATTGCTTTGGGTGAAATCAGTGAACGCCAAGGCAACAAGGCGGACGCAAAAAAATATTTTACGCTCGTGAAGTCAAAGGCGGGTAGAAAAAATGAAGCCTTTAAGGATGCCAAGCGCAGATTAAAAAAGTTAGAGAAAAGTGATTAGCATTTTAATTTTTTGATTTGGAACTAAGAGACTTTATAGTTACACCCATTGTAATCATGTTGGTCTATGTAGTGGCCTACTTTGTGCGCCCCTATTGCACCGATGCCATCAACCGCGTTTACTTTATTCCAGCACTTACAGTAAAAATGATTGGCGCTATTGCCCTCGGCATTATCTATCAATTTTACTATACTGGTGGAGACACATTTTCATATCATACCCACGGCAGTCGGGTAATCTGGGATGCTTTTATGGATTCTCCCACCGAAGGCGTCCGCATTTATTTTTCACAGGGCACCTACGGGCCCGGGCTTTGGGAAATAGCTGATAAAATTTGGTTTTGGCGCGACCCGCGTTCGTTTTTTGTCATACAGATAGCTACAATTTTTGATTTGATTACATTCTCTACCTATTCGGCAACAGCCGTATTGTTTTCTGTATTGGCATTTGTGGGAGGTTGGATGCTGTATCTGGTATTTTATAAATCACACTCGCATGCGCACTTTGCGTTGGCATTTTGTTGCTTGTTTGTTCCCTCGGTACTCTTTTGGGGCTCCGGAATATTAAAGGACACCATTACGCTTGCATTTGCCGGTATATGCACCTTTTGTTTTTATAAACTGTTGGTTGAAAGGAAACGGACACTAGGGTACTTCTTCCTTCTGGTGTTGTCTTTTTATATGGTTTACTCTATTAAAAAATACATTCTCATTTGTTTGATCATGAGCTTTGTGGTGTGGGTAGCCTCTCGGTTTTTCTTTCAGATTCGCTCGTATATGTTGCGCATTGTGCTGGTACCCATTGTGATTATTGCTTCTTTGGTGATTACCTATTTCAGTATTAAAAAAGTGACTGAAGATGATGCCCGCTATTCGATTGAGAATCTCGCACAGACTTCAAAAATTACTGCGTATGATATTCGCTATGGGTGGGGCGCACGCACAGGCGATGGCTCTGGCTACAACTTGGGCGAGTTAGATGGATCGTGGTTAAGCATGTTTAAGTTAGCACCCGGTGCGATTAATGTGTCGTTATTCCGACCGTATTTGTGGGAGGTAGAAAACCCGCTGATGGCGCTATCTGCACTGGAGAGTTTGATCACCCTGTTGGCAACCATTCTTGTACTCATTCAGGTGCGTAGTTATTTGTTTTACTATGTGCGCTCCGAAGTTATTTTCTGTCTGGTATTTGCCTTGATTTTCGCCTTTGGCGTAGGTGTGTCATCTTACAATTTTGGTACACTATCGCGCTATAAAATACCATTGCTTCCGTTTTATTGGTCGGCACTGGCAATCATATACTCTTCGTGTCAAAAAGATAAAAGAGAGGCTTCTACTTTTCGAGAGCTTGAATAAGCTTTAAGTAAGTTGCCTGCAGGCTTTTGACTGAATATCTTTTCAAAACTGTTTCTCTTCCTGCTTTGCCCAATTGAAGGCGAAGGTTTTCATTTTCAATCAGCAGTGATAGTTTCTCCACCCAATCATTTTCATCTATTGGCAAAAACCCATTTTCACCGTTGCTGATAATTTCACGATTTACACCTACGGGTGACATCAATGTAGGTATTTCCAACGCCATATATTGCAACCCTTTCAGTCCACATTTTCCCCACGACCACTGATCGTCCGGCAACGGCATAATTCCAATATCAATCAATTGAAGATCATCCAACTCCGTTTGCTTGCGCCAGGGCAACCCTTGAATTCCCAGTGCTTCGTTTTTATAATTACCGTCTCCGATTACTTTTATTTCAATGTTATCTTTGTATTTGGCTTTAATGCGTGTGAGTGCAGGAATGGCATATTGAAAATGCTCAATAGTAGAAACACTTCCGCTCCAGCCAATGGTAACTTTTTTGTTCTTCACGGCACCGCCTTTTGGAACATATTCATCCGTATCAATGGTGGTAGGCACAATTTCAACGGCAGTGTTATTTTTTTTGGCGTACTCCAACAAGTATTGATTGCCCGCAAAAACCAGTTTCGATATAGAAATGATTTTCGCAGTTTTCGATCCATCCTTCAGCCAGGAAAACGCCCGATTGTTTGTAGAGATTACATCAATCCAGATGGCATCGTCAAAATCAAAAATAACATTTGGGTTTCGCCATGCGAGGAGCTTTTCAAAAATAGGTGTTCCTAATATGAAAGCTTCGCGGGCAATGATTATCACATCAAATTGGTTGGCTCTCCAAACATCTTTTATTCTGCGCAGCGCAAACTTTATTCCCAGCGGAATTTTTTTCAGATAGTTTCCCGGACTATAAAAAAGTTTGTCTTCTTTTTCATCTTTAATCAAAGGTGAAAGAACGCACTCGTGATCATGCTCAGATAAGTATTGAAAATACTGTTCAAATCGAAATCGCTGATTCGGTGCCCGATCTTTGCGATGTGCTGCAATGAATAAAATCCGTTTCAAGGTAGTTGATTTTATTCGACCCAAACTGCCGGCAACTTTTCCGTCACTTCAATATTGCTAAATACGGTGCTCTTTTTCGAGCCGGTGTGAAACGCCCATTGAGCCATTTTCTGAAGGCCTTCTGCCAGCGATGTGGTTTTTGTTTTTCCAAAAACATCCATCGCTTTTTCATGACTGGAATAGGCATGTGCTACTTCGTTTCGGGCTTCGACATAGCGAATGTGCCCCTCTTTGCCCATGGCTTTGCAAACTTCTTTGGCCAGATCGTTTACAGTAAATTGAAGATCGGCACCTACGTTGAAAACCTGATTGGTAGCGCGAGGTACATTTACCGAATTAGCAATGATAGGTGCGATATCACCGACATAACTAAATGCACGCGATTGACTTCCGTCTCCAAATATGGTGAGAGGCTTGTTTTGCATCAGTTGATTCATAAAAATGCCCACCACATTGCGATACTTGTCGCCTAAATTTTGGTATTCTCCATAGACATTGTGCGGGCGGAAGATGACATAGTTCAGACCGAACATTTCGTGTGCGCATTTTAAATCTTGCTCTACGGCAAACTTGGCAATTCCATACGGATCTTCAGGCTCTGGATTGAGATCTTCGCGCATCGGCAATTGACCTTTGCCATACACCGCAATGGAGGAGGTGAACACAAAGCATTTTACTTTATGCTTAATCGACTCATTGATCAAATTGATACTGCCGATCAAATTGTTTTCGTAGTTGAACCTGCGAATAAAATGGCTAAGTCCTTCGGCTGCATAAGCGGCTAAATGATATACGTAGTCGAATTGGTATTTCTGAAACAGCTCGGCCACTAATTTCTGATCGGTAATGCTCCCTTTTACAAAGGTGATATTGGCGGGTAGATTTTCTTCGAAGCCACCACTCAAATCATCTAATATGATGAGTTGATGCCCCAGTTTAGTTAGCTCTCTGCTTACGTGACTTCCGATAAAGCCAGCTCCTCCAGTTAACAGACTTGTCATTATTTATGCGATTATATTTAGCGATTGAGTTAAAACCAACAAAGGTAATCCAAGATGAAGAATATCCAAAGAGCGGGTGCAAAGATCGAGTCTCAATTTCGATGAAACCAAATCTTTCGATTAACCGCACCTAGAGCGATTGCCTAGGATAGAAGCTGCGGCTCGTGCAGGTAAGAAAATTACGTTAGTATGCGAATTTTGAGATGCTATTTAAGTTTTAGATACCTTTTAAGTTAGCTAACTTGTGCGCTTTTTAGAAGATGTTTTCTCTGTTTTTAGATCAGATACGCAAGATCCGGCATAGCGGCTCCTTTATCCGCAGTGTTTCAATAACATCTTTTTGGAATGTTCTGATTATTGTTGTTCAATTTGTTTTATCACCTATTGTAACTCGACTATACAGCCCGGCAGAGTATGGGGTATTTGCCTTGATTAGCTCCATCATTGTTCCGATTACACTGGTAGGTAGTTTTAAATATTCTGATGCTATTGTGATTTGCGAAACCAAACAAGATAGAGACAGCACGGTTTTACTTTCACTCGGTCTGATTGCGGCCACCTCGTTGCTCACTTTTATTGTGGTGCTGGCCGGACGAGATTACATCTTGAGTTATGTGGGTAGTGCGGGGCTGGGTAATTTTATTTTGCTGATTCCGGTTATCATTTGCTGCTCGGGCATCATAGAAATTTTGCTATACCTCAACGTGCGCAATAAGAAATTTTCGTTTAATGGATTTTCGGGCTTCGCTATGAATTTGTCGTCCAGAAGCTTTGTGATTGGGTATGCTTTTTCTATGCCGGCACAAGCAATCGGTTTGATAGCAGGAGAACTTTTTGGAAAACTGACCGCGCTTCTCTTGCTTTTGGGCTCAATAAAATCTGTTGGGCAAAAATTCATCGAGCTAATAAGATCCACTAGCTTTTCGAGCCTCGCTTATGTGGCTCGTTTATACAGGCGTTTTCCACTTTATGTGATGCCCGCCAATCTGATCAACAGCTTTTCAGGTTACTTGCCCATTTATTTTTTTAAACAACAACACTTTGCTTCCTCTATCATAGGTGCATTCGCATTGGCCAGTAGCTTATTGGAAATCATCAATCGGATGTTACCTTATTCGGTGGCTTCCATTTTTTTTCCGAAGGCTGTGGAATTGAAAAACAAATCCATGGATGAATTGAAGAGCGGTGTGTATAAATTGTATTGGATGATGCTGGTGGCTTCGCTCGTCATATTTACCGGTGCGGCATTGCTAGCTGAAATTGTATTCCCTTTTGTA
Organism: Cyclobacteriaceae bacterium; assembly: GCA_013140555.1. Taxonomy (GTDB): domain Bacteria; phylum Bacteroidota; class Bacteroidia; order Cytophagales; family Cyclobacteriaceae; genus ELB16-189. The sequence goes on from JABFSO010000045.1 coordinate 6,311, forward strand.
TTTGGCGACTCCTGGACGGCAGCCGGTGTGTTTGTATCCATTCTTTGTATACAGTATGCATTTAATTTTGTTTCGTTGCCGATATCTGAAGTTTTCAAAGTAATTGAGAAGCAGCGGTTTTTATTCGTAGCCACCATCCTTTCCATCGCCCTAAAAGTAATGGCCATTTTTATTATGGTCCATTATGTAGCCGATGAAAGGCAATCGATATTCTGGTTTAGCGTAACCAATGCATTCGGAAGTATTATTCCGATAGTAGGGATATTTTATTTTTTAAAGTTTAAATTGAAACAAGTTGTGGCATCGTTGGCGGCTACCTTTGTTTTTTTAGCAACTGTTATTGTACTAATAAACTTTAAGTAATCGGTATGCGATTGGTAAAAAAAATAATGTCGATGTTTTTACGATGGGCCAACGACTATAATGCCGAGCGACTTAGATCCAAGCATAATTTTCCCGCCACCGTTTCATTTTATCAGGCATCATTTGACGGAACTGTGATTATAGGCGAGAATACCTACATCAACGATTATTCCAGAATTGATTCGGGCGAAAATTCGAAAGTGACTATTGGCAGAAACTGTGCGATTGGAAGATTTGTACACATCACTTCTAAAACACATGATTTAACGCAACCAACAACAGATATTGATCGCAAAGCTTTAAAGACAACAGAGGCTGATGTAAAGATTGGCGATTGCGTTTGGATAGGAGATAAAGTAACGGTACTGCCCGGAGTAACTGTAGGCGATTACGCAATTGTTGCGGCACATTGTGTTGTAAACAAAAATGTAAAACCATTTGAAATAGTAGGCGGTATTCCTATGAAACATATTCGTTTTAATACCGAACACGAAAAATTTGATTCAAGAAATACGAACACGATATGATTGCTATTATTGATTATGGCGTTGGCAATTTATTGGCGATCAGAAACATCTTGCGCAAAGTTGGTGGAGATGCCATCATCACTTCCGATCCAACAGAGATAAGCAATGCTTCAAAACTGATTCTTCCAGGTGTAGGTGCGTTTGGATATGGTATGAATGAACTGAGAAAAAGAAATTTGGTGGAGTTGCTCAACGAAGAAGTGTTAGTTAAGAAAAAAATTATTCTAGGTTTATGTTTAGGAGCGCAATTGATGAGCAAACACAGTGAGGAGGACGATGCCACCGGATTGGGTTGGGTGAATGGTAAGACAATAAAATTTGACGAGACAAAGGTGCCGATCATTCCACACATGGGCTGGTCGGATGTAAAATTTAAACAAGACAATCCATTGGGTATAGATATAGATGAGCTGCGATTTTATTTTGCGCACTCATATCATTTTAATTTTGAAAATGAACAACAAGTAACAGGCACTACCGAATTTGGATATCCTTTTGCCTGCTGTTTTCAATCGGGTACTGTGTATGGCGTTCAGTTTCATCCGGAG
>JABFSO010000035.1 GCA_013140555.1 Cyclobacteriaceae bacterium
ACCTTAACCACGTCACAGAAATTTGCGAACGTATAGTTCTTTTAGAGAAAGGACAAGTGATTAAAGATTTGCGTGGAGAATCTACACTGGCCGAGCTGGAAGCCTATTTTAAGGCTTAATGAACCCTTTTTAAAATTTTTTTAGAAAGGCGTAGGGGTAAAGTCCGAGCGGGGTGTCTGTACATCAAACGCAGACATTATGAAAACACATTACCGCCATCTTTTTGCCATAACCGCCCTTGTTTTTTGTTGCTTCGGATTTGCATCCGGGCAGGAAATTAAGCGCACGCTTCCTTTCTTTGATAAGATTGTAGTTTCGCCCAAAATCAATGTAGTACTTGTAAAAGGCGACAAAGAAGGTGTTCGGATAGTCTATTCAAAAGTAAGCGAACAAAAAATTCACGCCCATGTATCGGGCAAAACACTCCAACTTTATTTAGATGGCGCGCGCATCATAGAAAAAAACCACTACGTGCCCGAGGATAATTATCAGCATAAAGTGGCCATGTATCGCGATGCCTCTGTGACAGCCTATGTCACGTATACTTCATTGCGAAAATTAGTGGTGCGTGGGGAAGAAGCCGTTTCGTGCAATAGCATGATTAGTGGCGATGAGTTTATTCTTCGCGCTTATGGCGAAACTAAAATTACGTTGGACAGCTTGAACGTATCCGATTTTGTCATTGCGTTGTATGGCGAAAACAAGCTACGTGTATCTCACGGCAGCGCACAACAGCAAACCTACCGCCTTTATGGCGAAAACCGAATTGACAATAGTGGTTTGAACAGCGAAACGATATTCACTTCCATTTATGGTGAAGCCAAACTGCGGCTTTATGCTACAAACCAGGTGCGCATCACTTCTTTTGGTGAACCCCAAATTGAAGTAGCGGGCTCAGCCGATATTCGAAAGGGATTGATGGTCGGCCGGGCAAATGTTACTCATATAAAAGGCAGTAACTAAAATTTAAACTTAGCCGTACATTGCGCTATCATTTTTAAATGACAGATAGCGATTTGATATACGATACCGAGCTGGTGCAAGGAAATGAACTGGCGTTTGAAAAGATTTTTAAAATCTATTACAAACCCTTGTGCCATTACGCCTATTCATTTTTGAACGATGGTGCCGAAGCAGAAGAAGTAGTGCAGAATACATTTGTAAAAATATGGGAGCGCAGATCAAACATTCAAGTGCAGACTTCTGTGAAGGCGTATCTCTACAGCATGGTGCGCAATAGTTGTCTCAACGTAATCAAACATGAGAAAGTGAAAAAGGAATTTGCAAAGGATCATCAATACGTAAGCGAAACTTCACGACCCGTGGTGGAAGAGAAAATGATTTCGAATGATTTGGAATCAAAAATTTATGAAGCGATGCGCGCTTTACCCGAGCAGTGCAGGTTGGTATTTCAGTTGAGTCGCTTTGAAGAATTGAAGTATCAGGAGATTGCCGAACAATTAGAAATTTCAGTGAAGACGGTGGAGAACCAGATGGGCAAGGCATTAAAAACGATGCGCTTGCATTTGAAAGAGTACCTCGTGTTGGTTTTACTATTCATACAAACCGGTAACTAATAGTGGAAAAGAATTTCAACGATATCGATACACTGATTGCGAATGTGCTTGCCGGAGAAGCAACGGCTGCCGAACAGCAGGAGGTAGAGCAATGGATTTCGCAAAGCGAAGAAAACCGGATTTACTTTAATAACATTAAGCTGATTTTTGATTCCGCAGCCAAAGCTACTGTGAGTGAAAAATTTGATGAAGATGCCGCCTGGTTGAAAGTGAAATCGAAACTGAATACCCAACAACCAGCCGGAAAAAGCCGAACGCTTACTTTCGATTGGCGAATAGCTGCTGCTATAGCCATGATCATTGGTGTAAGTGGCTTGTTTTATTTGGTCAGTGAAAAAGAAAACCAAGTTGTTACCATTGCTTCAACCATCGGCACACAAAATGATACATTGCCCGATGGATCGCGAATCTTCTTAAATAAAAAGTCAGAAGTGAGTTTTTCGTTTCATTCCGGCTCCGGCCAACGAAAAGTGAAACTGAAAGGCGAAGCATTTTTCTCTGTGAAACATGAAGAGGAAAAACCCTTTATCATCGAAGCTGATGAAGTGCTCGTGCGTGATATTGGTACCGAGTTCAACTTGAAAGCCTATCCCGATAAGGATACCATTGAAATTGTTGTGACCGAAGGCGAAGTACAATTTTATACCTTAAAAAACGCAGGTTTAAATTTGAAGGCAGGCGAGAGTGCACTCTATCTTAAATCCCGTAAGGAGTTTCAACGCCTGCTAAAAGCCGACACCAATGTGTTGGCGTACAAAACAAAAGTATTCAACTTCCGAAATACCGAATTGAAATCTGTGGTGAAGCTGTTAAATGAAATCTATCAGAAGCATATTACGCTTTCACCGGCCATTATGGAATGTCAACTCACTGCGCACTTTTTTGAAGATGACCCCAATACGATTATAGAAGTAATTGCCGAAACGATGGGGCTCACCATCAGCCGCAAAGACGAGGAGATTTATTTGGAAGGAACCGGCTGCAACACCCACTAACGTATTTTATGAAGACAATCTTTAGCACAATCCTCGTGTCTTTCTTTTTATTGCCGGCTGTGGCTCAACCTTCTCTTTTGGATAAGAGAATTACAATTAGCTTGGTGGAAGTAACTTTACCCGAGGCATTGAATCAAATTGGCAAAGCAGGCAATTGTTCATTTACCTATAACAGTTCACTCATCTCTGATCAACAATTGGTAACACTCTATGCTATCGACCGCACCATTGGCGCCATTCTTACCGATTTGTTTAAAGGATCCGTCAGCTTCAAAGCAAAAGAGCGATACATCATTTTAAAAAAGGTAACACTCGCACCAAAGCCATCGCAGTTTATTCTGGCGGGGTTTGTTGAAGATGAAGCGACCGGTGAAAAACTAAAAGATGCGAGTGTGTATGACAAAGAGCTCATCAACTCGGTGCTCACCGATGAGTGGGGATATTTTCACATGAAGTTTAATAAACAAACCGATTCAATACACTTGTCGGTTAGTAAAGGCGGCTATGTAGATACGCTAATGATCTTACCACCGCAAAACCGCACTTCTATGAAAGTAAAACTGCATACCAAGCTGGTAGTAACAGCTGCGGTAGTGGATACAGCCAAGCAGGAAGAGCCATTGCAACTTCCGTATGAATCGAATCCCAACGTGCAAAACATCAGCGATACGATCTATCGGGATATTCAGCTTTCTTTTCTGCCGTACATAGGCACCAACAAAGGTTTGAGTGGCAATACGATCAATGATTATTCGATTAATTTTTTAGGTGGTTATTCGCTGGGTACACGCGAAATTGAATTGGGATTTTTCTTTAACATCGATCGAGGCGATGTGGGCTGGCTGCAAGTGGCCGGTGTGGCAAACTTGGTGGGACGGAATGTAGATGGTATTCAAGCTTCTGGTTTTACTAACATCAATGGAGGAAAGATGACAGGTTTACAACTATCATCTTTCAATGCCAATCGAGGTCAAACCAATGGTTTACAAATTGGCGCTTTAGGAAATGCCAGCCTACGTTCACTAAACGGAATGCAAATTGCAGGCTTCGCCAACTATGCGAATAAAAGATCACGCGGAATGCAAATTGCAGGTGGGGCCAATGTAATGACGGGACAATTAAGTGGAATGCAGTTAGCAGGGGCTGTGAATGTGGTGACTGGAAATATTTCAGGCTCGCAGTTGGCAGGCGTTAGCAACATAGCTACTCGTAAAGTAAGAGGTTCTCAAATTTCTGCTGCGTTTAACTATGGTAAGAATGTGCGCGGCACACAAATTGGAATTTTAAATTATGCTGATAGTTTGGGCGGAGTTCCCATTGGATTGATTAGTTATGTCAATCACGGCTACCATCGCATTGAACTTTCGGCAGATGAAATTTTTTATGCGAACTTGGCATTTCGCACGGGTGTGCGCAAATTTTACAATATCATCTTAGCTGGTATTCAGCCGAATCAAATTAGCAGTAACAATTACAGTTGGACATTTGGTTATGGCCTTGGTACCGCACGAAAAATTTCTTCCGGCATTCATCTGAATATCGATATCACTTCGCAACATGTTTCAGCCCGCGACTTTACTTCTTCGATGAGCCTGTTGAATAAATTGCATCTGGGCCTCGACTTTAAGTTGGCGCGCAAGTTTTGGATTTATGGAGGTGTGACTTTCAACGGCTATATTACTGAAATAGCTGCTACGGATAAGCCAAACATCTTCCAAGATTATCAGCCTCAATTCATCCACAACCAAAATTGGGATACCACTTACAACATCAATTCTTGGTGGGGCGCCAAAGTGGCACTGCGCTTTTTGTGACCTTTTGGGATTTACTGAATATGCTTAGATTGCCGCATGTTACTTGTACTCGATATCGGCAACAGCGACATCACTATTGGCCTTTGGCATGTAGATGAGTGGAAAGCAGTCTGGCGAATTCCTTCTAAGCCCGATCAGCCCGAATTGTATTATGGTGTAAAACTCCGCGACTACTTTTTAGAATCCAAAGTAGCTATGCAAGAAGTAACTACGGTTTGTGTGAGCAGCGTAGTGCCTGGCCTCACGGAGAAAATCAAGAGTATGATTCGTACGCTGTTTGCATTAGAGCCTATTACACTCGGCCCGAAAGTATATCAGCAGTTGCCCATTCAGGTTTTAAATCCCTACGAGATTGGTTCAGACTTAGTGGCTAACGCCATGGGCGCGTTTGTAAAGTTCAAACAGACCTGCATTGTGGTAGATTTCGGCACTGCTCTTACCTTCACTACGATCTCTAAAGAAGGAACAATTTTAGGTGTATCAATTGTGCCGGGTTTGCGCACCGCGCTAAAGGCTTTAACACAAAACGCGGCTAAGCTATTTGATGTACCCTTAGAGATTCCAAAATCAGCTTTAGGTACTAGCACAGTTACAGCCATTCAATCCGGTATTGTAATTGGCTACGAAGGGCTGGTTCGTAAAATGGTGAGCGCCATTCGCGAAGAGCTGAAAGAAGATTGCCCAGCCATCGCCACTGGTGGTCTTTCGTTTGTCATTTCTCCGCTCAAATCGTTTTTTCATGCCATTGACCCCACGCTGACACTGGACGGTCTGCGGTTTATTGTGGAGGCGGTAAAAGAGAAAGAAAATAAGTAATTTTCGGTCACGAATAGAAACCGATGGATATCGTAGTACTTCTTGCGCTTGCTTTGGCACCGGGTGCCGCCATCGGCCTTTATATCTATTGGAAAGATGAACACGAGCGCGAGCCCATTGGATTATTAATCAAAAGTTTTTTCATGGGGGTCATCAGCACACTCATTACTTTGTTGATCAGTTGGCCCATTAATCAGTTAATCCCCATCGACCCATCCAGTATCAGCCAGCAGGCGGTGCATGCTTTTTTGTTAGTAGCTTTGATCGAAGAGTTCAGCAAATTCATTTTTGTGTATTGGGTTTTGTATCCCAATGAAAATTTTAATGAGCCATACGATGGCATTGTTTACTCGGTAGTGGTGAGCCTTGGTTTTGCCGGCCTTGAAAACATCTTGTATATCAGTAATGGTGGCGTTGAGACGGCTATTCTACGGATGTTTACGGCCGTGCCGGCACATGCTACCTTCGGTGTGTTGATGGGATACTTTTTAGGCAAAGCCAAGTTTGAACACCGCAAAGGGCACTATGCTATTTATGCATTGCTGGTGGCTACACTGTTTCATGGAGCGTACGATTACTTCTGGTTCATTTCGTATGTGCCGGGTATTTGGATGAGTGCCATCATTTCATTGTTCATAGGCATCTTCCTTTCTCGAAGAGCCATTCACATCCATCAAGAGGCATCCCCATTTAATCCACTCACACGAGTTGATAAGGACGAGATAAAGTCGTAGATTGGTCTATGTACCATTTGGTCTACACCAGCCTTGCGGCCAATCTTTTTTCGGAAGAAGATTTGGTGCGTCTGTTAGAAAAAAGCAGAACAAGCAATAAAGAACAGGCCGTTTCAGGTATGCTGTTGTATTTGCAAGGAAAATTCATACAGGTGTTGGAAGGTGAACGTGACAACGTAATCAATCTCTATGAGCGAATCCGGCAAGATACTCGACACCGCAAAGTGACTACCGTAGTTGAAGGCGAATCACCCAGACGTATTTTCCCAAACTGGTCGATGGGATTTAAACACCTCACACAAACTGAGTTTTATCAGGAGAGTGGTTTTTTAGAAATGGATGATTTTTTTGCGCAGCAGCAACCTGAAAACAAAAGTCTGGTTCTAATCTTTTTAGAGTTGTTCTATAAAAAGAACAATGTCGATTATCCGGAAGTGATAGCGCACTAGGTTTTAAAACCCATCGTCCTCTTTCTTCTCTTCTTTTTTCTCCTTCTTCTTTGCGGCTGAGGTTCCGCCTGATAAATCGTACGGTGCTTCGAGTCCGTAGTAATTCAAACGGAAGCGATTGACAAACGAAAGTGTTTCGTCATCTGAACCGGGTATGAAAACCAACTCGCCCACTTTCGCTTTGCTGGCATTGGTCTTTTTGGAGATCAAATCATTGAATGCCGGATTGGATGAATGCACCATCAGGCGATTATCTTCAAATCCGAAATAATACCAGGCCTCGGGCGATGCCTTAAAGAAAACATGAAACACCGGTGAGCCATCTTCATTTCTGCGGATTTCCATAAAGCCTTCAAATGATCCATTGATGTCGTTACGGTAGCTGTTGCTAATACCCAGGGAACCTTCACTGTAAAATGCCTTGCGCTCTTGCGACCATTTTAAGTTTACATTTGAAAAAACGATTGGCTGAATGAGCCCTTGTACGGTGCCTAGCGAAACATATCCTTGCTGCGATTTTTGCTCGTAATCTTTTGCAACACGCTCGCCTACCAGGTTGGCCATTTTGTATAGCAATTCGGTTTGATCTCCTAGCCCCTCAGTGGCGCCTTCATTTTTTATTATTTCTTGTAAGTTGACAGCCATCAATTGATACGCTGCATCTGGAATACCCATATTGGCCATGATGAACGAATTCATTTTGATGTCGTTCGTAGCTAAACTTCCCGAACCAATAGCGGATGCGGTGAGGCTCAAATCTTTTTGATTCTTAAAGAAAGTGACCGGGCCTTCAAAACTTACTTCTTGTTTGTCTTCGTTATAGGCAAATACTTTTCCCGAAAGCTTTGTGCCAGCAGCTTTTTGACGGTCTTCTATTTTAAACTGACCGCTTTCCTTATCAAAAAAGAGGGAGCCGCTGGGCAAAAAGAAATCATCATCGCCTTCGTCTTTCTTGTCGAAAATGAAAGTGATGTACAAACTGTTGTCTTGCGCAAAGTGCAATCCGGCTGTTGCGCGTCTGCCTTCTTCTGTTACCGTGTTATCAAAATCCAGGTAAATATCTTTTTCATCTCCACTTTGATTGTAAGCCAACCACGTGTTGTAGTTTTTCAGTTTCTTCAAATCCAGCTTTACAAAACCTTTCAACTGAAGCGCAGGGCGTGTAGCATACATTACCATATCGCCTTTGTAAAAGATACGCGGGGCTACCAATATCTTTTCGGTTTCGGCAACAGCCCCATTGGCCACGGTTTGTTGGGTGGCATTCAAGTTTTTCTTTTTCGATTTTCCTTCAGCCTCGATTGCTTCCAAATGAAAATCAGTCATCTTGATTTTAAACGTATCGTTGGCAGCATTTACATACTGATAAGTAGCGTAGCCGGTAAACTCCTTGCGGGAAATGATATCCACCACACCATTGGTCAACACGTGATAACCGTTGAGGGTATCCAATACAATGGTGGTGTTTTTCAGTTGACCGATTTTAGCGTTTTCTAAAATCAATACTTCGTTATTTTCGGGAGTGATTTTAGCATCGGCAACGATGATGTAGGGAATACCACTCACTTTCAGTTGTTGCAACTGAATGTCATACTCTGCTTTTTCGGCACTGAAGTTTAATGAGTCGAGTTCTTTTTTGGTGGTATAGAAGTACGAATTTTCAATGGGCACATCGGCTGCTTTGGTCATCACAATTTTTTGTGTGGTCAAATCCCATTTTGCTTGTGGAATGGATGTTTTAAACTGTGCGTATGGAAAATCAATCGCGGCAACACCTTCCACTTCAGGGCTGATGGTGGCCACGTTTTTATCAAGATCAAATTTTAAACGCACATCGCTACCTGCCAACGCGGGCTTATCCGGATTACCCGTTTTCACTTCGAAGCGCGCATGGCGTGCACCTAAATCTTTAGAGGCAAAAGTCATTTCGCGTGAGGAAACTTCAGAACCTCGTGTACTCAACTTACCACTTCCGGCCACGCCTCCTTTAGAGACAGTAACAATACCATTCAACGTAGCAGTGTTTTTGTAAAGAGAGAAAGGCTCCTTCAAATTCTTCATTTTGAATTTGTCTTGCTTGGGAAACCATTTCAACTGGTAATCGCTAAATGTCACTTGCGGGAAAGTGACATTTCCAATTTGTCTTTCTTTGATTTCTCCCGTTTTTCCTTTCGATAGTACAGAGTCCGGATAGAAGACAAAGTCATCGGCCTCAACTTTCGTAGCCAAATATTCAATGCGACCACTGGCATGAATACCAGCATTGTCGAGATTCATTCCACCATATAATTTAGCCTCGCCTTGATAAAGATTGTAACCTGATTTTGGAATGCTGTGTGTAAAGCCAAGCGATTTGTCCGGCATGGTGTGTAGCTTTTCTTTGAAAGCCGGAAACATCCCGCTGGAAATGAAAGTACCTTCAAAGTTGATCGACCCCGGATCAGCGTCATTCAAACTATCCAACTTAAAGGGCGGCACCACAAAAAACACAGACTTATCATACGCACCATCGAGCACTTCTTCGCGATCAAAATAAATTACCCCACCGGCTGTAGCATCAAGTCTTGGATAATTCGGAACCTTCAAGCGCCCGGATTTATTATCAGGTCGGTTGATGAATAGAGTACCTGAAGTTTTATTGGCTCCGGCTTGCAAACCTCCGGCAGCGGCAGCAGTTGAGTCAGCACCCACCATCGAGTTATTAACTCGCCTACGTGTTCCGTTTTTCTCGGTAACGTAAAAACGAATGGAGTCGATATGATTTAAGTTGATGAAGAAGCTGTCGTACTTCAACGTGAAATCCTTACCGGTGATTTCAAAATTTCCGGCATTGATAGTACCGTTGAATTTAATATCACGGTTACGCAAAAATGTAATCACAGCACTGTCTGGCTTAATCATCACATTAAGGGAATCGCTCAAATTAAATTCTTCCACTCCGTGCACCACCATGCTGCGATCTTTCAGACTGAGTGTTGCGTTGGCTACCGTGTCGGTTAGTGAGTGCAACTTCATGTTATCATAATCGACCTTGCCATCTACCGTTTCCAACAAATGAAGTGCCTTGTCTTTTACATGCACTTTGCCGGTGCGGGCATCGTATAAAATCATCCCCTTTTGGGAGAGGAAGTCAGCAGCCATCCGAATTTTTTCTGTACTGCGGTTGGCGTTGGCCAGATCGAAAACATAAAAATCTTGCGTGTTATTGTTTTTAGCATAGTTCACGAAAATAGTGAGTGCATGAAAGCCCAAACCGGTTCCCTTCAATTCATTGAAATCATTCGGATCATAAAAATCATTGGACTCAATCACCATGGGCGATACTCCACCGCTACCTTCTACATTGATGGTGAGGCTATCACTTTTCAAATCCCATACAATTGCATCAGCTGAAAAATCAATTCCAAAGTAAGAAGAAGACAGTGGCGCTTTGCGCAGATTGGATTTGTCTTTTGTTAGCGTAATTTTTTGTTTGGCAATGTCAAGCCGCACTTGCATAGAAGGATGGGTGAGCGAATCGTTGTCCTGATAAATCACTACTCTTGCACTCGATGCCACGATTAACGAATCTTTGAAAGCAAAGGAAAGTGATTGTGCTTTGAAACGCTTGTCGGCATCTCCGCGCAATTCTAAAGTGGCCGGATTGCCATCTACCGAATTGCTATTGACAGTGGCGCCACTCATACCAAAGCCACCGCTGTAAAAAATCCGGTCAGAACCCAAGCCTAATATTGGAATATTGTTTTCGTATGATTTAAAACGTGGGTAAATAGGCGATGGACCTTTTTTGTGACTGATGCTTTTAAATTCAAATTGCCCCGGCACGCGACCAGAGAGTTTGCCGATGTATTGAAGTTTACCTTGCTCAGCTTTCAGATACGCTTGCGTGGTTTTGAAATGAAACTTGTTCAATTCGTAGTTAACTGAATCACCAGACAATCCAGCCATCTTCCAATCGAAGCGGCCACCTTCGCCAACAAAAATCCGATCACGTAGAAAGTAAGTTCCGCGTGTGCTCTTTAGCGATGCTGAATCGTAAGGCGTAACAAAAGTGAGCGTTACTTTATCAAACTCAATAGCAGCTCCGTATATCTCAGGTTGAACAATGGGCTGTTGCCAGTTCGGTAAAGTCACCGAAGTGGTGTCTGGCTCAGCCGGAGGAATATAGGCTTGTGTTGTATCGGGAGCAGCGGGTTCCAGATAGGCAAACGAATAATTATCATCGCTGGCATTCAAACGAAATGCTTTCAGATAATTGAGCGCATGGTGCTCAAAGAAATCGCGGCTTTGCTGAAAGAAGATGTTGGCTTGATTGCTGTTTTCTTTGGTAATCACCTGATCGGCCACTTTCAAAAAACTATCGAATTTGGATGGATCTGTTTTTTCAATGGAAAGCGCAGCCACAATGGACCCGTAGTAATTGATGAAGTGCGGGCGCAATTTATAGCCCCTCTTCTTCATGAACTTTGCCTGTTTCTTGATCAAAGCTTGTTGATCGGGGCCCAGATTTGCCCACACGTTGCCGAAACCATCGCCAATGGCCATTACTTCCATAGCGCGTGTGTTGTTGAGTAGCACCCGAATGCTATCCTGAAACCCGAGCTGAACGGATACATCAGTGGCCTCTTGCTGGGCATAGGTAGCGGATGAAACCGCCAGCGCTAAAAAGAATGTAAGAAGACTATTTTTCACAGTGATAAGTCGATGAAATTGCCACAATACGCCACATCCAACAGGGATGACCTAATGACGATTTCATAGGATCAGTTTTAACTGGTGAAATTCGGAAATAAAACGCGAAAGTTCTAATGGTAAACAACGAATGCGCGCGGGATTTATTTTTGCAATAAAAGCGAAGCCCACTCTTCTTTTTCATCGCGCTTCATTTCTTTTAAGCCAAGGGGAGTAGCCACTGCTTTCAAATCTTCGATATCTTTCGTGTAGAAGCCGCTCAACAATAGAAATCCACCCGGTGCGAGGTGGGCAGCATAGGTTTTCATTTCTTGTAGAAGTACATTTTTGTTGATGTTCGCCAAAATAATATCAAACATGCCGTTTGGCTTTACTTCTTCAATCGTTCCGCGGTGAAGTTGAATTGACTCACAGCGATTGTTTTCGATATTTTCTTTTCCGTTGATCACACTCCACTCGTCAATATCAAATGCCACTACTTCGCTGGCTCCGCGCTTGACAGCCATAATGGAGAGAATGGCGGTGCCACAACCAGCATCCATCACACGCTTCTGTTGGTGATCGATGTCCAACTGACTTTTGATCATCAGATAGGTAGTTTGATGATGGCCCGTGCCGAAGGACATCTTGGGTGTGATGATGATCTCGTAAGGATATTTTTTTTCTATCTGATGAAACTCCGCCCGAATCAGGCAGCGATCATCTACCACAATGGGTTCCAGACTTTTTTCCCACTGCTCATTCCAGTTTTGTTTTTGGATCTGATCCCAAAAGAAAAGGAGCGGGTTTACCGATTTGTATTTTTCCTGTACTTCTGCCAGTTGCTGCTCATTGAATCTGCGCTCTTCCACGTAGGCTTCAAAGCCCTTCTCCGTTTCCATGAACGTGTCAAAGCCAACATCGGCAATCTCAGCCATCAATATCTCCGAAAAGTCCGGATCGCAAACTACTTGCAGGCGGGTGTAGTACATAACTAATTCGGTGATTCGTTGATGTGTTAATTTGTTGATGAATTGAATTCGGCCATGTTAATTCGATTTTGATTGTTTCGATCATTATCGAATTAACAAATTACCGAATCATCGAATTAAATTGATTTAACAATCTCCACAAACTCTCTCGACTTCAGCGAGGCTCCGCCAACAAGGCCGCCATCCACATCCACGCAAGCGAAAAGTTCTTTAGCGTTGTCGGCTTTTACGCTACCGCCATAGAGAATGGAAATTTCTTGTGCAACGGAAACACCATATTTTCCGGCAATGTGCTGACGAATGACCGCATGCATATCTTGCGCTTGTTGCGATGTAGCTGTTTTGCCCGTACCAATCGCCCATACAGGCTCATAAGCAATCACCACTTTTTGAATAGCTTCTGCACTTAAGTGAAATAAACTTTCTTCCACTTGTTGTTTTACCAAAGCTTCATGCGTTCCCTTCTCGCGAATTTCGAGGGGCTCACCACAGCAGAAAATAGGTGTAACTCCATTTGCCAATGCCTTGTCTACTTTGGTTGCAAGTAACTTTCCGTCTTCTCCGAAATATTGTCTACGCTCGCTGTGTCCAATGATCACATAAGGAATACCCATCGACTTTAACATTCCTGCGGATACTTCACCAGTGTATGCGCCACTATCGTGTTCGCTGCAATTTTGTGCGCCAACTTTAATGGTTGATTGCCCTAATTGATTTTTAACTGGCAGCAAGTAAGGAAAAGGGGTACATAAAACGGTAATCACATTTCCTTTCACTTCATCGGCCACCATGCCCATCAGTTCTGAAGTAAGGATTTGCGCTTCTTCCAATGTTTTGTTCATTTTCCAATTTCCGGCTACAATTTTTTGACGCATAAGAGATTTATTTTAGGTAAGGTTAATAATCAGTTGTGGGTGAGAATTTATTTTTTTTCGAATACAAATTTTTCTGAAGGTGAGTTAACAGTGAGGCGCGCGCTCTTTACAGGACTTTTATAAGTAACATGCACCAGATTGGATTGATCATCATGCGTGCCCATGATGGCATCATTGAAAACTTCCAGCGACTTCACCTTTTTTACACCTTCAATTTCGAGGTAAGCGATGAGCGAAAGGTCTTCACGCTCTACAGCTAAAAACTTAAACTTACAGAGCTTGCCCTCCAGCTTTACGCGAAAGTGTTCGTTGAGGTAGTTGATGACCAACTGTTGGGTAGTGAGTCCATTTTTGGGTTCGAGCAAATCCAAATCAGGTTCTTTGCGCTGGGCGCGAATGGAAAGCTCCAGGTCATCAATAAATAGACGCGAAATAATTTGAAGCGCTTTATCTTTTTCGCTGTAACTAATTTCAGTGACAGAGATGTGGACGGGGTGGACGCTACTAGTTAGCGGTTGATCGTTATTGGCTTGTAAACTAAATCCTATGGCTAACAACAAATAACTGATAACGATTTTCTTCATGTTGCAAAAATACCCCGAATTGTCCTAAATCAAAATTAGCTTTATACTTGCACCAACCAGTAACTGCAATGGAGAACAATTTTCATCCGGCAATCCCAATTTTGCCCGTTAAGAATCTGAATGATTCTATTGTTTATTTCAAGGAGGTGCTTGGCTTTTCGGTGGATTGGATTGATCCCTCAATCATGGCTTCTGTGTCCCGTCAAGGCTGTCACTTCATGCTATGCGAGGGTGACCAAGGCCATCAGGGTACTTGGTCTTATATTGGTATTGAAAATGTTGATACCCTTTTTGAAGAATTTAGAAAGCGTAACGCTAAAATACGGAAGGAGCCAACTAACTATTGGTGGGGATACGAAATGCAAGTACATGATTTAGATGATAATGTAATTCGATTTGGATCAGAGAAAAAGAAGGATGTTGAGATGGGGACTTGGCTTGATATGCATGGGCAATTGTGGCGTTTAAATAACTCGAATAAGTGGGAAAAGATAAGCAATGCAGAATAGATGAATGATTTTTCAATTTATTTCACACTTGGCCAAGAGCATATCTTAGACTATGCCAATGGCTACGATCATATTTTGTTTGTGCTGGCACTATGTGCGGTTTATTTAGTCCGCGATTGGAAGAAGATTCTTATTTTAGTCACCGCCTTTACCATTGGCCACTCAATTACGCTTGCACTGGCCACCTTGCAACTGGTGACTGTAGATCCCGCGTTCATCGAATTTTTAATACCACTTACCATTTTTATTACAGCAGTCTCCAACTTGTTTAAAAAAGAAGAAAACCTGAGTACGGGTAGGGTACAGATCAATTACATTTTCGCACTTCTGTTCGGTTTGATTCATGGTTTGGGGTTCTCCAACTACCTGCGCGCCATCCTGGGTAAAAACCAGAGTATCTTATCACAGCTATTGGCCTTTAATCTGGGTTTGGAGTTCGGCCAAATAATTGTTGTAGCGATTTTCCTAGCGCTTAGCTTTCTTGTGGTTGATTTATTGAAAGTAACGCGAAGAGACTGGAAGATGGTGTTGTCTTCGGCTATTGCCGGAATCGCCATCATTTTGATGAAAGATCGTTTGTAAGCAATATCCATTATTAACAAGTAAACTTTTGAACTAAATAAATTATATGAAGCAACTTTTACTACTCGCCTTTATGCTTGTGTCGCTCGGCACGTGGGCGCAAGAGCAAAAACCGGAAGCGCCAAAGTGGCAAGGCAAATTCGAACAACTCGATCAAACACTGCCTACGCCTAATGAATATCGCTCAGGCTCTGGTGCACCCGGACCTAAGTACTGGCAGCAGCAAGCCGACTACGACATGGCCATCGAACTTAACGATTTGAACCAAAGCATCTCCGGAAAGGAAACCATTACCTACATCAATAATTCTCCGGATGTGTTGAGATATTTATGGTTGCAACTCGACCAAAACATTTTGGATAAAGAGAGCAACACAGCCAAAACACAAACCAGTTCTATCCGCGATTCTACAGCTGCTAAATCCATGGCTGGCCAGTTTAATTTGTATGATTACGAAGGCGGTTATAAAGTAAAAGCCGTTACCGATGTGAATGGCAAGCCACTGAGCTACACCATCAACAAAACGATGATGCGCGTTGACTTGCCTACTCCTTTAAAATCAGGTGATAAGTATTCGTTTAAGGTAGAGTGGTCTTTTAATGTCAACGACCGCAACTTATACGGTGGCCGCAGTGGACTTGAATTTTTCCCTGAAGATGGCAACTATGTGTATACCATCGCTCAATTCTTCCCACGCATGTGCGTGTACGATGACGTAGTGGGTTGGCAGAACAAGCAATTTTTAGGTCGTGGAGAATTCACCCTTCCTTTTGGAAATTATAAAGTGAGCATTACGGTTCCTGCCGATCATATCATTGGCGCTACCGGCTCATTGAAAAATGCTGCACAGGTTTTGACTAAAGCGGAGATGGATCGCTTTGAAAAAGCAAAAAACACTTACGACAAGCCGGTGATCATTGTAACACAAGATGAAGCGATTGCTCGCGAGAAAACAAAGTCAACGCAAAAGAAAACATGGCAGTTTGAAGCTACCAACGTACGCGATTTTGCTTTCGCTTCTTCCCGTAAATTTATTTGGGATGCAATGGCGGTGAAGATAGGTGATAAGACTCCACTAGCGATGTCATATTATCCAAAAGAAGGAAATCCGCTATGGGAAAAGGAATCAACAATGGCAGTGAAGAACACCATCGAAGTGTATTCGAAATACACAGTTGATTATCCATATCCACACGCTACTTCTGTTCACGCAGCATCCATTGGAATGGAATATCCGATGATCTGCTTCAACTTTGGCCGCCCGAAAAAAGACGGAACCTATGACAATGCCACCCTGCAACGCATGTTGGGTGTGGTGATTCATGAAGTGGGTCATAACTTCTTCCCGATGATTATCAACAACGATGAACGCCAGACAACGTGGATGGACGAGGGTATCGACAGCTTTGTTCAGTTGATGACCGAATTAGAGCGCTATCCGCAATTGGATTGGAGCCGAGGCAAGCCGGCAGGAATTGTTCCTTACATGAAAGGCGATAAGAGCATCATGCGCCCGCTTATGACGAACTCAGAACAAGTGATTGCATTTGGTTCAGAACAATATGCAAAGGCGGCAACTGCACTTTATATTCTTCGCGAATCGGTGATGGGTAAAGAGCTGTTCGACAAATCGTTTAAAGAATATGCGCAGCGTTGGGCATTTAAGCATCCAAAACCGGCAGACTTTTTCAGAACGATGGAAGATGCATCGGCTGTTGATTTGGATTGGTTTTGGAAAGGATGGTTTTACACCACTGATAATGTAGACATCTCGCTGGACAATGTGAAGTGGTACAAAGTACGCACGGAAAAAACCAATTTGGAAAACAAAGATATGAAAGTGGCGAAAGGCGATTTGGCTAAGGAGGGCGATGCCAACCAAAAGCCAAGCGATTTCAGCAAAGGCCCTGAATATTTCACTGTTATTCCTACCGACAACCGTTTTTATGGTGAGTTTGCCAACCGCATTGATGATAAGGCTGTGATGGCGAAGATGGAAAACAAAAATTTCTATGAGATCACGCTCACGAACAAAGGTGGCTTGGTAATGCCGGTGATCATCGAGTGGACATTCAAAGACGGCAGCAAAGAGATCGAACGTCTGCCAGCTGAGATCTGGAGAATCAACGAAACAAAAGTGACCAAGGTATTTGCGAAAGAAAAAGAAGTGGTGAGCGTAGTGCTCGATCCTCAAAAAGAAACAGCTGACATCACCATCGAAGACAACGTGTTTCCAAAAGTGGCACAGCCAAGCAAGTTTGATGAATTGAAGAAGAAGAATTAATTGGTGTTTAGCCGAAATGAAAGAGCTGCCTCGCAAGGGCAGCTTTTTTTATTTTAGGATGAGGGGCCATTTAAATATTCCGCCCCTACAGGGCGGGGGAAATAGTGTTTGAGTTAGTTACAAATATTTCGTCCCTACGGGGCGAGGGGATGTCAATGGAGTAGCGAAGAAATAAACGTAGCGTCATCAACCCCGTAGGGGTTAAATATTTGTAGCAAACAAATAATCGAAGCATCATCAACCCCGTAGGGGTTGAATATTTGTAGCAAAAAAAGTCCGGAGAATCATCAACCCCGTAGGGGTTAAATATTTGTAGCGAAAAAATCCGAAGCATCATCAACCCCGTAGGGGTTAAATCTTTGTAGCAAAAAAGGCCCGGAGAATCATTAACCCCGTAGGAGTTGAATCTTTGTAATAAAGAAATCCGAAGCGTCATCAACCTCGTAGGGGTTCAATCTTTGTAACAAAGAAATCCGAAGCGTCATCAACCCCGTAGGGGTTAAATATTTGTAGCAAAAAAATCCGAAGAATTATCAACCCCGAAGGGGTGATATGTTTTTGTAAAAGAAGGATTCAAAATCCTCTGAAAGATTAATGCCCAACAACAGAATTCAAACCATCAACCCACGGCACTTTTTTGGAGCGGTAATAATCAATGTTCATTAACCGAAAGCGTTCGGCCTGTTTACCTAATCGAATTTTATATTCATCCCAATTTCTCGCTTCGGTTTTTGTCCAGCCGATTTCCGCATATCCCGGCAACCGTGGAAACAACAAATATTCTACCTCATCCATATTCGAAATGGTTTCCGACCACAATGGCGCTTCTATGCCAATAATGTTTTCTTGAGCAATTCCATCAACGAAAGTTGAAGGATCCCAAAGATAAGCACTATCCACTTCAATGTAAGCCGCCCAATGTAACCCATATTTTGATGTAGAATCGTAACTCATATCGAGATACGCTTTTTTTGCAGGTGACATTAAAATTTTACTTCCTTTTTCGGATGCCATCGATGTATACTTGTCCGCATTCCAAAACTGCACTACGGTTTCACCTGCTATTTCACCTTGTGCAATTTCCTCCCAACCCATCATCGTTTTTCCATTCGCCTTTACCAAATCCTGAAATCGATTAATGAACTGAATGTAATCTTCTTTCTTGGTCACTTTGGCTTCATCGCCTCCAATGTGGAAGTAAGGCCCGGGTGTGAGCGCAGAAAGTTCGCGTATCACATCACTTACAAATCGCATGGTGGCCTCCTTTTCTAAACGCAAAGTACTCCAACCTACTTTAATGCCGGTGTACAAATCGGTTGGATTTGATTTGCCGTCTAAGATTTTATTGGCGTTTGCCGCAACTACCAATTTTCCTTCTGCAGGCACAATAGTGCCACCATTTAGTTCGCCATACGAAGCCAGTGCGGAGTTAATATGGCCGGGCATATCAATTTCGGGTACGATGGTGATGTAGCGCGTTTGCGCATAGCGAATGATTTCTGTGTATTGCTCCTGAGTGTAAAAACCTCCTTGTCCTCCGCCTACTTCTGTTTGTCCACCAACTTGTGTTAAATTTGGCCACGATTTTATTTCGATTCTCCAGCCTTGATCATCTGACAAGTGCAGATGTAGAAAATTGATTTTATAAATAGAGATCAAATCGATATAACGTTTTACTTCTTCTACGGAAAAGAAATGACGCGCCACATCCAGCATGGCGCCTCGGTAACTGTATTGCGGAAAATCACGAATACTTCCCGTTGGAATTTTCCATGAAGTATTTTGAATGTTATTTGACTCGATGGTCGCAGGTAGTAACTGTCGTAATGTTTGAATTGCCCGAAAGGCACCCTGGGGTTGATTCGAAGCAATGGTGATTAATTCTTCATCGATGGAAATGCGATATCCTTCATCTCCCAATTCTTTTTCATCGATGGATTTAAAGCAAATTCCTTTTTCTCCAACTCCACTTTGAACCGTAAACTGAAAGCCGGTAGCGGGTTCCAGCATACCGATGAGGTAGCTCGAAATGTTTTTCCATTCTTCAGTTTGTTGTGGAATGTAAATCATAGTATTGTTCACCAACTCAAAATTTCCGGAGCCGGATTTTAATTCCGAAGGCAACGGAATTAATGAGGATGATTGCAATGTGGGCTCACCATTTCGCCCACATGAAATCAATAAACCAACCGCAATCAAAAAAACAAAAATTCGATGCATAGTTTCACTTTACTCTCAAAAGTAGAAAATATTCAGCGTTTGCGAAGGTGATCTTGTATCTTGGTGCGGTGATCCAAAAGCTTAAACAGTTTGTTTATGGCCAATCCCGCTTGCGGTGGGTGATTGGTTTTATGGTGCTCGTTTATGTGGTGCTGGTAGGAGCACTGGCGCAAGCTTGGTATGCGGATCAGATGGTGCAACCCTTTCATTTTTTTAACGACTGGCCCGAATGGAAACAACTTGATAAACTCGCTCATGCTGCGTGGTCATTTCACGTTTGTGCAGTGGCGTGGAGGCTTTTGCGCTGGGGCAGATTAAAGCAGGCGCTTCCATTGGGTACCATCACCGGATTTTTCATCGTTTCGTCTATAGAAATAATGGATGGTTTTTCCATCGGCTATGGAGCTTCGCTTTTTGATTTACTCGCAAATGCGATGGGTGCCACTTTATTTTTCGCACAGATTAAGTGGTGGAGTCACATAAAAATCTTTCCGAAATACTCATTTCATCCCACTTCATTTGCCGTGCTGCGACCCAGTTTGTTGGGAGATGGATTCTTACAAGAAGCATTGAAAGACTACAATGGTCAAACTCTTTGGTACAGTTGGACGCCTGAAAAAAAATGGTGGCCTTCGTTTTTGTCGATTGCCATTGGATTTGGTGCAGAAGGTATGATCTATGGCCGTGATTCGGAAAATGCTGCGCATGGCTATTCTCCTTATCGGAAATTTTATCTATCGCTGGATTTGAATCCGAACTATTTTAATTCGCTCAAATCGGGATGGCGCACGTTGTTATTTCCACTCACCATTGTTAAATGCCCAGCTCCTGCCATCGAAGTTTCTACGCATGGGGTACGGTTTCATTGGATTTACTTCTGATTTATCGCCTATTCCGGCCAAGTAATAATCGTTCGGCATTCCATCAACTTTGGTTACTTTTGGGGCCTTTAAATAAATCTCCCAGTATGAAACCATTTGTCGTTCTAATTTTTATTGTATGCTCAATCTCTGCTTTCAGCCAGCAAAAGTGGCAAGGTAAATTCGAGCAGCTTGATCAGATTTTGCCAACGCCTAATAGCTACCGATCAGCATCAGGCGCACCTGGAGTTAATTATTGGCAGCAACGTGCCGACTACGACATTGATGTAGAATTGAATGATGAAACCCAATTCATCACCGGAAAGGAAACTATCACCTACTATAATAATGCACCGGAGGCTTTACGCTATTTGTGGTTGCAATTGGATCAGAACAATTTGTCGAAAGACAACATGACGGATAAAACCGAAACGAATCGTGTGAGAGATTCAATTCCCGCAAAATTCTTTCCATTAGCCGGGGATACATACGATTATGAAGGAGGCTTTAAAATCAAATCAGTAAAAGATGCAAACGGAAAAGACCTTCCTTTTTTGATTAACAACACGATGATGCGTGTGGATCTTCCGGTAGCGTTGAAAACAGGCGATAAATTTATTTTTAAAGTGGAGTGGAGCTATAATGAAAAAGACCGTGTGAAGTTTGGTGAGCGTGGAGGCTATGAATATTTTCCGGAAGACGGAAACTATCTCTACACCGAAGCACAATGGTTCCCACGCATGTGCGTGTTCGATGACTACGAAGGTTGGCAGAACAAACAATTTTTAGGACAAGGCGAATTTACATTGACCTTCGGAAATTATCGTGTGCGCATCACTGTGCCATCTGATCACATAGTAGGTGCTACCGGCATGTTACAAAATCCAAAAGCAGTATTGACGAAAGAGCAAATCGAACGCTTTGAAACTGCTAAGAAAACATTTGATAAGCCGGTGTTTATTGTAACCGAAGACGAAGCCAAAAAGAGAGAAAAAGAACGCTCAAAGAAAAAAAGCACTTGGGAGTTTTACGCTGAAAACGTAAGAGACTTTGCGTTCGTCACTTCACGTAAATTTATTTGGGATGCGATGGCGGTGAAGGTAAATGACAAAACTCCATTAGCCCAATCGCTCTATCCGAAAGAAGGAAATCCGCTGTGGGCGAAAGAATCCACCATGGCGATTAAGAATACACTTGAAGTTTATTCAGCCCGCACGTTTGATTATCCATACCCAACGGCATACTCAGTGCATACCGCTAATCAGGGGATGGAGTACCCCATGATTTGCTTCAATGGTGGAAGACCCAAAGCGGACGGCACGTATTCGCAGCGCACCTACGAAGGAATGGTAGGAGTGATCATTCACGAAGTAGGCCACAATTTCTTTCCGATGATTGTTAACTCAGACGAACGTCAGTGGAGCTGGATGGACGAAGGATTGAATTCCTTTTTGGAAAGAGAAACAAAGCGTGAGCGCTATCCCAATGTGAGTATCAACTGGGGTTCGCCTAAAGGCATGGCCAGCTATATGAAAGGCGACAAGAACATGATGCGCCCGATCATGTGGGATTCAGATAATATCCCCGGCAACGACTTTGGTCCTAATGCCTATGGAAAACCTTCAGCTGCACTTACACTCTTGCGAGAGACGGTGATGGGGCCTGAATTATTTGACAAGGCGTTTAAAGAATATGCACAGCGCTGGGCTTTCAAGCATCCCAAGCCGGCTGATTTCTTCCGTACCATGGAAGACGCTTCGGCTGTAGACTTAGATTGGTTTTGGAGAGGCTGGTTCTACACTGTAGATAACGTAGATGTGGAGTTGGATGAAGTGAAATGGTTTAGAGTAAAATCAGACCAGAAAGACTTGGAGAACAAAGGGATCAAAACCAAGACTGGAGATTTAGCTACGGCTCCAAAAGAAAAAGCCACCGACTTTAACAATGGCCCTCAGGAAATCACGATGATCAATACCGAAGATCGTGCCTATGGTGAGTTTAAAAACAAAATCAACGATGCGGATGTCCGCGCAAAAATAGCGGGTAAAAACCTGTACGAGATTACGTTGAAAAATAAAGGCGGGCTGGTGACACCAGTGATCATCGAGTGGACCTACAAAGATGGCAGCAAGGAGCTAGAAACCATTCCCGCAGAGATTTGGCGCGTGAATGAGTGGGAAGTTAAAAAGGTGTTCATGAAGGATAAAGAAGTGACAAACGTTGTCATTGACCCAGCCGGTGCTTCTGCAGATGTAAATTTGACCGACAACGTTTTCCCCAAAAAACCAACAGAAACAAAGTTTGATCAATTGAAGAAGAATTAGAGTTAGCACCACGAAAGATAGATTGCGTGTCTAGGGTATTGCCCGATGTAATCTATCTTTCATGGTGATAGTGAATTGGAATAAACTTTCATTTAATTTTTACAATGAGCTTAAACCAAAAAATCGGTATCCTCGGAGGTGGTCAGCTTGGCCGTATGCTGATCCAATCGGGTATAGATTTTAATATTCAATTTTCAGTCCTCGATCCGGATGCATCTGCACCGTGTTCTGGGATTTCTACATTCACCCACGGTAAGTTAACAGACTATCAAACCGTGGTCGACTTTGGCAAGAACTGTGACCTCATCACCATCGAAATTGAAAACGTGAATGTGGAGGCATTGAAAGAACTCGTTCGACAAGGCAAAAAAGTGTTTCCGCAGCCGGAAGTAATCCAGTTAATCCAAGATAAGCGTACACAAAAGGAATTTTATAAGCAGCATCAGATTCCTACGGCCGAATTTATCCTAACGAAAAACAAACAAGAGGTAATAGCCAACCGATCATTTTTACCGGCCGTCAATAAACTCGGGAAAGAAGGATATGACGGTAGAGGTGTACAATTACTTCGCACGGAAGCAGATCTGGAAAAAGCATTTGATGCCCCCGGCCTCTTAGAAAAACTGATTGACTTCGAAAAAGAAATTGCCGTCATCGTAGCGCGCAACGAAACCGGAGAGATCGCATCTTACCCTGCTGTAGAAATGGTTTTTCATCCCACCGCTAATTTGGTGGAGTACTTATTTTCTCCAGCAGAAATTCCTTCCGCTGTTGCCAAAGAAGCTGATGCTATTGCCAAATCTGTCATTGAAAAAATGAACATGGTAGGTTTGTTGGCGGTGGAAATGTTTGTGACTAAAGACGGTAAGGTGCTGGTAAATGAGGTAGCCCCTCGCCCTCACAACAGCGGACACCAGACCATCGAAGCAAACATCACTTCGCAATACGAGCAACACTTGCGTGCCATCCTTAATTTGCCGTTGGGTAACACGGCTACCGTATTGCCAAGTGCTATGGTGAATCTACTTGGCGAAGATGGATTTTCAGGTGAAGCGAAGTATCAGGGGCTCGATGAAGTGCTTCGGCAAACAGGTACACACATACACCTTTACGGAAAGAAGATCACGAAACCCTTTCGGAAAATGGGTCACGTTACAATTGTAGACACAGACTTAGATAATCTGCGAAAGAAAGCCAACTTTGTTAAACAAACATTAAAAGTAATCGCATGAGTAAGCCAATCGTTGGGATCATCATGGGCAGCCAGTCAGACTTGAAAGTGATGCGCGAAGCAGCCGAGTTTTTAGAGGAGATGGAAATCCCTTTTGAGCTAACGGTGGTATCGGCCCATCGCACGCCTGAGCGCATGGTAGCCTATGCGTCATCTGCGAAAAGCAGAGGGTTAAAAGTAATTATTGCAGGGGCCGGAGGGGCAGCTCACCTTCCAGGCATGGTGGCTTCACTTACCTCGTTGCCAGTGATTGGCGTTCCCATTAAATCATCCAATTCAATTGATGGCTGGGATTCAGTTCTGTCCATTTTACAGATGCCTGCCGGAGTGCCTGTGGCAACGGTAGCGCTTAATGGTGCAAAGAATGCCGGAATTCTGGGCGCACAAATTATTGGCACCAGCGATAAGGCGGTAGCTAAAAAATTGGATCGATTCAAAGTACAACTCAGGAAAAAAGTAGAAGAATCTTTTCGGTTCATCGAAAAAAAGGGCTGGAAAGAAATTCAATAAAGATGTTTCTATAAAAAGTTAGTATCTTGAACAGATATTAAACTTATGAGACCAAGCGAAAAGGGTTGGTTAACAGCATACATCGATTTCCGCCAAGATTTACTGCGCGAATTATCGAACGAAAACAAAAAGACTTCGCACCCCGAGCAGTCTCTCTATCGAGTTATTCAGCCAACAGGGCTCATGTATGGGCAAGCAGTTGATGTACTTCAACACCCTGATTCCGCACATTGGAGTGAAAAGGATAAAATGAAAATTTTATTGACAGAAAGCCTCATCAGCAGCTCACTCCTTTTCTTTGATAAAAGAATAAAAACTTCGCAAGAGCTAGATGAATTGATCGGAAGAACACTTGAAAGCATCGGTAATTTCTACAACAATGTTTTTCCAGAGCTGGCTACCCCGTCCAAAACCCTTTTTGGCAAGAGAAAAACAGCCATTGAACTAGCTGAGAAGATCCTCGACAAACGGATTGAATTAACAGCAAAGCATAGCCAGAATTTTTGGGTTCATTTTTTTCATAACAGCCTGCTTTTCTTGGATATTTTTATTTTTGGCCAGTGGATTCACACCAATGCCGATAAAATTGTTTCGGACTTCTTTAAGTATGAGCGTGAAGAACTACGGTTTTCAGTTATTAAGGTAATTGCTGCTGCTGCACACGCCAACCAATCGGTAGAGTTTGAAGAGCGTAAATTGCTGGATTATTTCTTGATTAGTGCCAATCTATCACAGGAAAAGAAGAAAGAAGCTCTGGATATTTTTGAAAGAGGTATTTCGGTGGAGGAAATAAACCTACCAACCAACAACTCCTGGATCTTAAAGAAGTATTTTCTGGAGATGGCCATCCTTACGATCTGGGCCGATAAGCGAGTGGAAGGAAACGAACAAGAATTCCTCAACAGACTTTGTGCCTATATGGGCTTTTCGCTCGATGATCTCGAGAATAGCATGATTGCCATCGAAGGATTTGTTTTAGAGCATTGGGATCACTTGGATACGCTCCAAAACAGACAAGACTACGATCAGGTAAGCGAGCGATTTATCAAACGCATGTCCGATGTTGCAGCCAACAATAAGAACAGGCTGATAAAGGAGGTTCAACAGGATAATGAATTGATGTACTTATTGCGAATGGCTAAATCAAGTGAGCTGAGTACAACAGACAAAGCAAGGATGCAAGAGCTTTTGATTGCCGCGCTAAAGACGTTGCCCACATTTGTGATTATTTCCCTGCCACAGCGATTTTTAACGCTGCCAGTTCTATTAAAGATATTACCTACGAATTTCTTTTCAGAAATCGGTTAATCGAATTAATCATTTGCCTTATCGCTGCTATCGTCATCCACATTTGCCGATAGCTTTTGAGGAACTATCACCGATAGAACAATAGAGAAAGTAAGCGTTACGATGATAACAGCAAATGACAATTGTGGTGCAATTTCATAGTGCACAATCTCCAACAACATTTTTGCACCAATGAAGAACAGGATAATACTGAGTCCTTTTTGCAAGAGATAGAACTTATCAATAATGCCCGAAAGCAAGAAGAACATGGCACGTAAGCCCAATACAGCAAAGATATTCGAAGTATAGATCAGGAATTCATTTTGCGTAATCGCGAAAGCGGCAGGGATAGAATCAACCGCGAAAATCAAGTCGGTAGTTTCTATCAAAACGATGATCAGGAAAAGAGGAGTGAACATCCACTTTCCGTTTACTTTGGCCATGAATTTACCCCCCATTTCATCATTGGTAATAGGCAAATACTTGCGGCATAGCTTTAAGATCGGATTCTTTTCAGGGTCGATTTTTTCATCGCTGTCCTCAAAATAAATTTTGATACCGGAATAGAGCAAAAACACCCCGAAGATGTACAAAATAAAATGCCACTTCGCGATAAAGTAAGCCCCAACAAAAATGAAAATGCCCCTAAAAACAACAGCGCCTAAGATTCCCCAGAACAATATTTTATGATAATATTCCTCTTTTACAGAGAAGTACTTCAAAATCAACAGGATCACAAAAATATTATCTACCGAAAGGGCATATTCCGTAAGGTAGGCAGAGAAATACTCCACCATGGCATCACCCTTTCCGGGATCGTACAGGTAAACCAAGTATCCAAATACAGTGCTCACCAATACCCAAAAAATGGACTGGTAAAGGGCAGATTTGGTGGTTATTTTATGAGCAGATTTATTGAAGACCCCTAGGTCGACCAATAAAAAAACAAAGATAACAACCGAGAATACACCAAAAAGTATGGTTTCTTCTTGGCTTTGATTGCGAAACAGAGAGAAGAGGAGCATCACCCGATATTACTGGTTAGAAGGTCAGGGAAAAATAGTGAAATTGATCTGCTGATAGTTATAACAATTTTCAAATCTACGAATATATTTTACACAAAAAACTTACGCGTGCGATTAGATGGCGCTTTCCGACAAAAGGAAACCTCTAATTCATCGAATTAGTGGCAATTTTGGCATTTACCCTGAATCAAAAGATTGATTTCACGCGCCTCATATCCGGCAGGTAGAGCTACCAATGGTATATTTACTTCCTGAAGACAACTGGTTTGACCACAAACAGTACATTTAAAATGAACATGTTCGTGCTGGTGTTGGGCATGGGTACACAAGTCGCTACAGAGAGCATACTTTAAAGAACCCCCGTCATCCAGCACTTTATGAACTACCCCCTTGTCCACAAACGTTTTCAACGTGCGATAAACTGTTACCCGGTCAAAGACATCCGCTATTTCCCGCTCAATGTCAGTGTAGGATAAAGCGAATGGCCTTTTTAGGAATAACTTCAAAATGGCCGATCGGCTGGTCGTATGACGCAGGTCAAAATCTTTTAATATTTCTCCTTCACCTTTCATCGGGCTAGTTTTTCTCTAACTGTAGCTCAAGCAAATTACGATAAATACCATTGTCGCGCTGCGATAGTTCAAGGTGCGATCCGGATTCGGCAATTTGACCATCCTTAATCACAAAAATCGTATCAACTGACCGGATCGTGCTTAGTCTGTGGGCGATTACAATAGTCGTGCGGTTCTCCATCAACTTTTCTAAAGCCTCTTGCACCAAGCTTTCAGATTGGGCATCCAGTGAACTGGTAGCTTCATCTAAAATCAGAATAGAAGGATCTTTTAAAATAGCCCGGGCAATGGCCACCCTTTGCTTTTGGCCACCGGAAAGTTTCACACCCCGATCTCCTACCAATGTTTCCATCTTTTCAGGAAAGCTTTCGATGAATTCCCAGGCGTTTGCTTTGCGTGCTGCGGCTTCGATTTCTTCGGCAGTAGCATTGGCTTTTCCATAGGCAATGTTTTCACGAATGGTGCCACCAAACAAAATCACTTCTTGTGGCACAATGCCAATGTTGCTTCGGTAATCGG
Organism: Cyclobacteriaceae bacterium; assembly: GCA_013140555.1. GTDB lineage: Bacteria > Bacteroidota > Bacteroidia > Cytophagales > Cyclobacteriaceae > ELB16-189. Next base: position 27,431 of record JABFSO010000035.1, read on the forward strand.
TGAGGTTGTAATCCGAAATGATTTGATCATCTACTTCTATGCTGCCGGTGGAAAGCGGATAGAAACGCATCAGCAGTTGAACAATCGTTGACTTACCCGCCCCGCTTGGCCCTACCAACGCAATTTTCTCACCCGGATTAATTTGTAAGCTGATGGATTTTAAGACTTGAAAATCGCTGCGAGTTGGGTATGTAAAAGAGACATCTTTGAAAGCAACTTTGCCTTTCAATTTCAATTTGCTTTCAGAAGCAATGGCTTCATCGGATTGATCTAAAATTTCAAGTACCCGTTCCGATGCCCCAACTGACCGCTGTAGTGAACCAATTATATCGCCCAGGCCGGCAATTGATCCGCCAATAAAAGAAGTGTAGAGAATGAAAGAAAACAATTCACCTACCTTTAGCTCATTACTTTGTAAAAGGGATGCACCATACCAGGCGACAGCCACGAATCCTCCAAAGAGTGCTAAAATCGTAAATGAAATAAATAAGCCTCGATACTTCGATGCGTGGATAGCTGTCTTCACCACATCACTCAGCGCCTTTTTGTAACGAAGCGCTTCAAACAGCTCGTTTGTAAATGATTTAACAACAACCATGGATTGCAAAGTTTCCTCCACAATCACATTTGCATTGGCTAATTGATCTTGTGTTTTTTTAGAAAGTTTGCGAATGAATTTGCCAAAGAATAATGCCGACAATACTAAAACCGGAAAGGTGAGCAACATGAATATGGCAAGCTTTGGTGTGAGTATTAATATTAGCGGAATACCCACCAATAAGATTAGCACCTGGCGCAGCAATTCGGCTAGCGTAAATGTTACCGTGTCTTGTAAAGTGCCCACATCAGATGTAATCCGACTCATCAATTCACCCACCCTTCGGCTGTCAAAGAAAGACATGGGCAACCAAACCAACTTTGAATAAACCGCCTGACGTAAATCAGATAAAGAGCGCTCGCTGACAATCGTAAATGTGTAGACCCGTAAAAACGAAAAAACACTCTGTATCACTAACAGGCCGATTAACGCAAGCGCAATCTGATTAATGCTGGTCAGAACAAAATCTCGGTTTCCTTGGGCCACATCGAGCAGCTTACCGGCAAGATATGGGAACGATAATATGATGCCACTGGAAAGACCCAATGCCACTAAACCCAGTGCGAAGGTTTTGCGATAGGGTAATACAAAGCGAAAAATGCCGAGTAGTTTTCGGATCCCTTCTTTATCTAACTTTTTCTTTTCGCCTTCTTCTTCTTTGAAACGTTTCGCCATCGGTTAGTGGGAGATGCTGCCTTGAATAGAAAATTGGACGGTGTCATTAAAAATCATTTTCTGACCACCGGTGATAGAATATTTTTGAATGAAGGGCTTGCCTTGCTCTTCATCCAAGGTCATGGTTAAAAGTCGCGCAATGTCATTCAATACGTTTTTCTCTACATACTTGGATTCAATTCGCTTCAGATTCGCAAACGAACCATGGTAGTAGAAATGCACATAAGGTACGGATGAAGGAATCTTAGCTTGATAACTGCGAATGGTGAGATTACTTTTATCATCAGCGCGCTCAGAGATTTCGTAGTTGTTTTTGTACATCGGCTTGTTGATCACATCCAATTGCAGAAACGCATCCCACTCGTGTGCCAACAAAGCACTGTCGGCTTTAAAAGAACTTGAATCTTTTTGACTGTTGATGGCTGCGACTTTGAAAATCGTTTTCTGTTGAACAGATCTGGATTTCACTTGCGTGTGAATAAGGCTATCAAAATCAAAATACGGTTTCTCATAAACCAGATTAGATTGTTTACAGGAACCGATCGCCAAAACCAGCACAATAAAGACTACCGGAAACTGTGGCTTCATGCTTTATTTTTCAACTAAAATAGTTCCGGTCATTTCTTTCGGTATAGAAATCTCCATCAGTGTAAGAATGGTTGGAGCTAAGTCGCCCAGCTTACCATCTTTTATTTTTGAATAGGTTTTCGAATCGTCAACCAAAATACAAGGAACTAAATTAGTCGTGTGTGCCGTGTTTGGAGTTCCGTCTTCATTCACCATGATGTCGGCATTGCCATGGTCTGCTATGATGATCACCGCATAGCCATTTTTGCGCGCTACTTCAGTTACAGCTTCGTTGCATTTGTCCACTGTTTCCACGGCCGTTACCGCAGCAGAGAAAACACCGGTGTGACCCACCATGTCCGGATTTGCAAAGTTCAAACAGATAAAATCGGCAGAACCTTTTTCTAGTTCAGGAATGATTTTGTCTTTAATATCGTTGGCGCTCATCTCCGGTTTCAAATCGTAGGTAGCTACTTTCGGTGATGGACACATGATTCGTGATTCACCTTCAAAAACATCTTCACGACCACCCGAGAAAAAGAAAGTAACGTGTGGGTATTTTTCAGTTTCAGCAATACGAATTTGTTTCTTGCCGGCTTTTGATACAATCTCACCTAAGGTATTCTCCAGATTATCTTTATCGAACATCACATGCACATTCTGAAACGAATCATCGTAGTTCGTTAAGGTCAGATAATATAGAGGCAATTTTTTCATGCCTTGTTCTGGATAATCTTGCTGGGTGAGCGCCATGGTAATTTCGCGGCCGCGATCCGTTCTGAAGTTAAAACACAAAACCACATCGCCCGGTTGAATACTAGTGATTGGTTTGCCTGCGCCATCAACTGCCACAATCGGCTTGATGAATTCATCGGTAACATCAGCATCGTATGATTTCTTCAAAGAGGCCAAAAGATCGGTAGACTTTTCGCCTTCGCCTTTTACCATTAGATCGTACGCTAACTTCACACGCTCCCAACGCTTGTCGCGATCCATTGCATAATAGCGACCAACAATACTCGCCAGCTTTCCGGTGGACTTTGCTAAGTGATTTTGTAAATCGGTTAAGTAGTGATAGCCACCTTTTGGATCGGTATCGCGACCATCTGTAAAGGCGTGAATGAATAAATTTGTTACCTGTTCATTTTTGGCAATGGTGCAGAGTCCTTTTAGGTGCTCGATGTGTGAGTGAACACCGCCATCACTTACCAGACCAATAAAATGAACGGATTTGTTATTTGCTTTTGCGTACTTGAATGCTTCCAGCAAAACCGGATTCTGATCCAATTCTTTTTCTTCTACGGCTTTGTTGATGCGTACTAAATCCTGATATACTACACGGCCTGCGCCAATGTTCATATGACCCACTTCGGAATTGCCCATTTGCCCAGCAGGCAAGCCCACTGCCAAACCGGAAGCTTCTAACTTACTATGGGGATATTTTTGGTATAGAGAATTGATATAGGGCGTTTGGGCATGGTCGATTGCAGAAACTTTTAAGTTTTTGGCGATACCCCAACCATCTAAAATCATCAAGAGCACTTTTTTGTTCATAGCTTTTCGAAATAAGCCTCAAATATAGGCTCATTCGCGATAATAGACGTGCAAAATCGTGCCAACTGGCGTTATGAATAATTCAGAACACTTGTTCGGCTAAATTGACCGACAAATCTTTTCACAAAACATGATTATGGCATACTTTTGGCGTTACCTTTCAAACTATGAGAACAAATAAGTGGATAGCAGTTGTGGTTTTGGCTTTTATCTATGGTGGGGCGATGGCTCAGACTGAAATTTTTGCGCCAATAAAAGATGCCATTAAGGCCAATAATGCGAAAGAAGCCATAAAACATTTCAATCAATCGGTTGATATTAATATTGAAGGCGATGTAAACAACTATAGCAAGGCGCAAGCAGAGTTTGTACTTGCTGATTTTTTCAAGAAGCACCCCGCTTCCGATTTTTCTATCATTCATGCCGGGGCATCGGAGAACGCGCTCATGTTTTATGCTATTTGTAAGTACACCAGCGGAGGCAGTAGCTACAGCGTGCTAATGCGTGTGAAAGAATCCGCAAAGAAATATTACGTCCACGAAATCAGCTTCATCAAAGAGTAATGCGGCCCGCCTATTTAACCGAGGAGGCCATTGCCACTTTTATTCAGTTGGCGTTACAAGAAGATATTGGTGAGGGCGATCACTCTTCATTAGGAGCCATACCGTTTACCACCATTCGCAAAGCACAGTTGCTGATCAAAGACAACGGCATTATAGCCGGCCTTGAATTGTCAGAGAAAATATTTCATCAGGTAGATCCCGAGTTAAAGCCAACCTACTTTAAGAAAGATGGCGATGCCATTCAAAAAGGCGAGGTAGCTTTTGAAGTGACAGGCCCAGCCCGTTCTATTTTATCGGCCGAACGTCTGGTGTTAAACTGCATGCAGCGCATGAGTGGTATTGCTACCTACACGCACCAATTGTGTCAATTGATAGAAGGCACTGGCGCGCGTTTGCTCGACACTCGCAAAACCACGCCCAATTTTCGTTTGATGGAAAAGTGGGCGGTGTGGATTGGTGGAGGACAGAACCATCGCTTTGCTTTGTATGACATGGTGATGCTAAAAGACAATCATGTCGATATGGCGGGAGGCATTTGTGCGGCCATTGAAAGCACCAAATCTTATCTGCAAAAAATCGGGAAACCACTTTCCATCGAAATAGAAACCCGCAATCTGGCCGAAGTGCAAGAAGTGTTGGAAGTGGGCGGTGTGCAAATTATTATGCTTGACAATATGAATGTGGCAGACATGAAGAAAGCCGTGGCCATGATTGGTGGCAGATACAAAATCGAAGCTAGCGGAGGCATTACGGAGGCCACCTTGCGTCAGGTGGCTGAAACGGGTGTTGATTACATTTCTGTTGGCGCCTTGACTCACTCAGTCAAAAGTCTTGATCTGAGTTTAAAATCGCGGTAAACGCCCCCAAAAACCACATTAAAAGTAATTTTCGGCCCACACTGCATTTCCGCCAAAACTGGATTATTTTTGCCGTCCCATTCAGGTAAAGTTTATGATTGTAAAGACAAAAAATTACAGATTAGAGAAGAGTGATTACATCCGCATGGCATTGCGCAATATTTTAATGCAGCAATGGTGGGTGAGTTTGATTGTATTGGCCATTTGCCTTTGCTATTTGTGGATTGCCAGCATTTGGTGGTTTATCGCGGCTTTTGTAGGAGCGGGTTTGTACCTGTTGTTTTGGTGGATACAATTTTATGGTGTTACGCAACTCGAGCAAGGCAAAATGTTGTTTGAGAGATTCTCGTATGAGATCACCAGTCAGCAAATTATTATGAAAATAAACGCACGCGAGGGTATGCCCATGAAGTGGGATCAGATACAGAGTGCGAAGCTTACCAAAGATGCTTTTGTATTATTTGTGAACAAAGCACAACTCATTCACCTTCCGTTCCGGATTTTTAATACCGAAAACGAGCGCAAGTTTTTGAACAGCATCTTGAAGAATAAGGGATTAATTAAGTAGTTATTTAGCTTTCAATAGCTTTGAATAGTAGCAACAAAGACAAGAAAGGATTGCTACCAGCTGAGACCAAAACAAAATCCAATTACAGATGAAAAAAGTAATATGCATTGCTGTAGCTCTCTTCACTTTTTCGATAGCGAATGCTCAAAAAGTAGACTTCGATAAAAAGTTAAAAGATTTAGGGATTGAATTGTTTGAGCCGGCCAAGCCAATGGCAAACTATGTAAAAGCAGTTCGTACAGGTAATTTACTTTTCATTGCAGGCCACGGACCTACGCGAGCAGATGGCACCAACATCACCGGTAAGGTAGGAAAAGATCTTACTACAGAAGAAGGTTACGCTGCGGCACGTCAAACAGCGATTGCAATTCTTTCGACATTGAAAGCTGAAATAGGCGACTTGAATAAAGTAAAGCGCATTGTGAAAGTATTGGGCATGGTAAACTGCACCGAAAACTTTACCGATCAGCCGAAAGTAATCAACGGCTTTTCTGATTTGATGGTGAATGTGTTTGGCGACAAAGGAAAACACGCACGCTCTGCCGTGGGGATGTATGCCTCGCCAATGAATATTTCGGTGGAGGTAGAGTTGATTGTTGAGTTGGAGTAGTTTATTCCAGAAGCATGGTTCCAACATTATTTACGGTGCCAGCATCTTAACTTTACGCATCAACAAACTACAATTTCAATCTAGAAGGGTCTTGATAATTGTTCCAAAACCGGATTAGAAAAACATTGTCGTCAGCTATTTTGTAAAACAAGGTGATCTGCTTTTGAATTAATGCTTTTCTAATATCGCGGTAATCTGTAAGTGGGTATAATTCGGGGTTAATTTGAATTAGTTCTATCACTCCTTCCACTTCTTCTACGAATTGAAGAGCAACGCTTTCAGACCAATCTCTAAGAAGATAATCTATATTCTGATGGTAGTCTAATAAGGCATCCTCAGACCAAATGATTTTCATTAAGCTTATTTGTACAGACCTGAGAATTTTTTTCTTGTTATCGCCATTGCTTCATCATGAGTCATTGAACGACCCGACTCAATAGAGGCTATGCCCGCATCAATTGCTTTTTTTTCATCTGTGCTCAATTGAAGAGAAATTGATTCTTGGTTGGTTTGCTTTAAAAGCATGAACTGTTTAATTATTCTATGCTCATTTACACCAGCCAACCACTGAATAATATCTAGCTTTTCTGCTTGAAGATCTGAAGTATGTTCTGATTGCATTGAGTAAAGATAATAATTTTTCACTCCACAACTTTCAAAGAAGCGCGTCAACGATTTTTCGTTACTTGAGAAAGCTGACCGCTTACTTTTCTAGCCTCCTGAATTACTTCCAAAGGATAATTGGCAAGCTCTAGTAGCTTGATGGCATTCCTTGTTGTGAGCGGCCCCGGTTTCAACAGATGATCAAAATTCAATTCGTTGTTTTCTACGGATTCGGCAAAGTGATACAAATCGTATTCCTTGTCTAGAAGTTCTGCTAACTCAATGTCGTGGGTTGACACCAAAACGATATTATCGCCTTTGTTAAGATAAGATAAAATAGCTTTAGCGGAAGCGATGCGTTCAATAGTGTTGGTGCCTTTAAAAACCTCATCCAACACAAATAAATTTTGATAAGGAGTTTCAGAAGCTTCTAAGAAAGTGGCAATCGTACTTACTTCCTGAAAATAGTAACTCTTGCCCTGAAACAGATTGTCATCAATGCGAAGTGAGGAAAACTGTCTGATTGGCGGACTGATAAACTCATCGGCAAAACAAGTGTAAATCGTTTGTGCTAAAATGGAGTTGATCAGAAACGTTCTCAGAAATGTAGATTTTCCAGACATGTTTGATCCTGTGATCAACACACTTTTTCCGTCAATATGAATATCGTTTGAAACACAATGTTCAATCAAAGGATGATAGGCTCCTTTCATGGTCATGATTTTACCTTTATTCACCAAT
>JABFSO010000011.1 GCA_013140555.1 Cyclobacteriaceae bacterium
TTCCTATTCACTAAAGAAGTTTTTCAGTTTTTCTTCTTTCGGTGGTGTAAGCTGCTTGATCGGTTTAGCCAGAGGCAACTGCGTTTCCATTTTGATTTTCAGCGTCTCCAGTTTTTTCTTTTCCATTTCTTCTTTCTTGCGTTCCTCTTCGGTTTGCATTTCCAGTTTCAACGTTTCGAGGTCGTTGCTCACGCTTACGGTTGATTCGAGTTGATCAAATTCACGCTCCAGTTGTTTTTGTGAGAAAAGCGATTCTTGCAATGCCTCACTCTGATCCGCCATTTCGTTGATCTTCTCTTCATAGCGCTGAAAGTTGGAGAGTGCGCTCGTGCCAATACCCGACAGTTGCTTCGCTACTTTGCCTTGCGCTTCTGCGTTTTTGGCTTTGGCTTCCAGCACCGACTGCTTCGATTTCATCTCCTTTAATTTCAGTTGAAGCGAGTCGAGGTTTTGGCGCAACACTTTGATGTCCTTCTCCGACTTCTGATAGATGGCTCCGAACTCCGTCATCTTGCGGTCTTCGTTGGCTTTTTCCATCAGCGCCTTCTTGGCCAGCTCCTCATTGCTTTGGGCGATTGCCAGTTTGGCTTTTTGCTTCCAGTTTTCGGTGGCGAGCGTTGCCTGCTGCAGTTCGCGCTCCCACTTTTTATGGTTGGCGAGTGCAATGGAAAAAGCTTCGGTAGCATCGCTGATGGCTTTTTCTAATTCGGCCACTGCCAGCTTGGACATTTCTACCGGATTTTCCAGGTGATCAACCGCATGGTGCGCCTTTGCTTTAAAGATGTTCGCCAGCCGTTGCAGAATGTTTAACCACATAATTGTTAGTTGTTTGTTTAGTGTACCGGCATTCGTTCAAATCCATCACCAAGTGCCAAAACGGGCTGGAAATGGCCTTTTTGCCGTTGCGATGCTATCAATTTGGGTTGAAGCGTGTAGAATATGGAAAGGAATGGGGAAGCAAAGCACGTTCCTGATAAGGGCTATGCTAGGCTAATATGCTGATTATGAGTCGGAATGAAGGTTTTTGTGTGTAATGGTGACGGATGGCGCCAAAGCACATGCCAAATCTGTTAAATTTGGTCGAAAAGAGGGTAATGGACTGATTAACAGGCTATCGGTGATTGGCGAGCCGGTGTAACTTGTTGATGATGGTATTATCAAATAGAGAATGTTTGGGGCGGGCACGCGTTGGAAACGCGCGGCATCCCAGGGATTCTATTGTCGATAAAAAATTTCTTAACATATGCGTTACTTGATTGTCGTTTTACTCGCATTTATCTGCGGAGGTTGCATCATCGGGAAAGATAGCCGTGTATTGAAGCGTACAACCAAGGAATGGCGGCAATCGCCTGCGGTAATTGAGGGATATCTCGATACACCATTTGCTGGTATTTTTTTGACGCTGCGTAAGAATGGAAAGTTCGAGCACACCTCCAGCGGCATGTTCAAAGGCTTTGATGCCGGCACCTGGACGCGCAGTCAGGATACGCTAAGACTAACCTACGTGAATAGCAAGCTTGAGCCTGTAGAAGTGGTTCAGGCAATCATTGACAGAAGCACCTACCGATTGATTTTTCTAAATGACATGTTCGCGCATCCTCAATCGCGGATGAGAGTGACTCTATTGGAAGAAAAGAAATAGATGCGCGTTTGAAAATGATCGACAACTGACGAGTTTTAAACACCTGCCAGCCTCCTGTAATAACGCCTGTACTTACTTCTATCTCTTTTTGTTTTCATTACAACATTCCACTCGTTTAATTTACCCCTCGCCAATCTGCAACTAACGATTAGAAACGAAATCACTGTTTATATATCGTTAAAAATGCCTTTTTTCGCGAAGCTCTATCTATCCGCGAAAGCGTTTTGAAAAATTTTTTTCTGCTTTTTTAGCTTCCTTTCGAAGCTTTTAGACCTCTTTTTAAAATTCTGAAAATTTCTGCACGGAATTTGGAAGGGGGACTAAGCATGCACACATCGAACTCCCCCGATAAAGCAAATCTTTTGCTGCCCCAACAGTTGTTGGTAGTAGCGCTCCCTTACTTAGGTTTTCGCCACGCTTACGCTCTTCCACTCGGTCGCGACCCTCCGCTGTGCTTCCTTTGCCGTAGTAAGCCCATCACAAAGAGATACAGTGCAAGAGTTGCTCGCATTAGGAGGAAAGCATCGCAGGGATGTAATGAGTCCCTCCAAACTGGAGCAACCTTGCGCAACTTGCAAAATCTCCCTCCAAACTGGAACAGTCTTGCGTAAGCTTGCAAATGCACCCTCCCTTCAGGATCAGCCTTGTGTAAGCCTACAAAAGCACCCTCCAAACTGGAATAGCCTTGTGTAAGCTAGCATAAGTTCCCTCCAAGCAGGAATGACCTTGTGTAAGCTTGCAAAGGCGTCCTCCAAATTGAGCCGGATTAATGCAAGTCTGTGAAAGCATGCTCCAACTTGGGGGGCACCGATCGCGAGATGGGTACTCGGTAATAGCCAATTAATTGATCATATAAAATTCAAAATCTTTCTTACAATCTAAAACAACATGATATGGTACTTAAAATTTCAATCCTTCGTCTCCGCAATCCAGAGATTCTTCAGTTCATTCGCCAACTAGCGATTATTGTGCAACGACTCGATCCCGAAAAATTGAAAGTTAGTTCGCAATATCAGGCGATGCAAAATGCACTTTCGGTGGCAGAGCGCGCTTTCAAAAAAGACAATTCATCTTCCCTCACAGAAATGCTGGTGGAACTTGATGAAAAGCGCGACAAACTGTTGGTCGGCATCATCACCTATGTAGATGCTTTTACAAATCACTTCAACGAAGAAACGCGCATGGCCGCGCAATTACTGAAAGACCATCTGGCTTCGTTTGGTACCCGCATCATTAAGGAGAACTACATGCGCGAATCGGCTCTGATCAACAAATTGGTAACGGACTGGCGCACGAAACCGGAGCTCAGTAATTGTGTGGCTGCACTCAACCTTAATTTGTGGCTGAAAAACCTAGATGATGCCAACGAAGCATTCAACACTCGGTATCTGGATCGCAATCGGGAGTTGAGTAATGTAACAGCGGATGTTTTTCGAGAGAAAAAAGAAATTTTGTCGATGACTTACGACAAGCTGATCGCTCGTTTGAATTCGCATTACGATATTCTGGATGGCGTAGAGCCATTTGCAACAGTGGCGAATGAAATCAACGAGCTGAATGAAAAATATCACTTGCTGATTGTGGGCCGCAAGCGGGGCGATGTTGAGCAGCCGGTTTCATCCAGCGCAAACTGATTTTTTTGCTGACGAAATTAGAACCTTGCTACTATCGGCAGGGTTCTTTTTTTTAATCACGTAAGTGCCCAGTAACATTTTGAACCAAATAGGTGTCAAATGAAGTAGTTAACTTAAAGCACTTATGAAAAAGAGATCCCCACTCGGTTGGATAGTCGCTTTTGTTTTTTTGCATTTCACTTGTGGTTGTGCTTCTGATCAAGTGCAGCCCGCTGCAACTGATGAATTGCAATATCTGATCTTTCAAATATTCACTTACAACCCCAGTTCGAATGGCGACAAGCAACCCCTCGATGGCATTGCCATGCGAAATCAGGTTGACCAAATTTTGGCTGCGGTAGACAATAACCGCGGTGACGGCAAGAAGCGCCAACTGGGCTTTGCCATTGGGCCGCTTTCGCTGGATCATACCGATGATGAATTGCGTGCGTTCATTCAAGAGTCGTTTGCCATTGCAGATGAGAAGAATGTAGCAGTTGCGTTTCATATTGACGAATCGATGTTTTGGATAAACCGCCCCGATCTTTGGAGCAATCCGGACAACGTAGAGTGGAGTGATTGGAGTGGCACTGTTTTTCCGCAACGCTACATTAGTTGGGCGCCCGTTAAGCTGGCTCCGCAAATGTGTTATAATAGTGCGGGGGTAAAAAAAGAAATCGAACGGATTGCCCGAGATGTGATTGGGTCTGAAATAAAGAAAGGCATTGATAACCTTCGGTCGAAAAATAAAGAGACACTTTTTGCCGGTGTAATCAATGGATGGGAAACACACTTGGCCGATCACCGCTATATAGACGAAAACGATGCGGCAGCCAATCAGCTCGGCATACAAAGGAAAAGAATTGGTTACCATGCGCTCAGCAATCTCGGCTATAGCGCTACCAACCCACCGGCAGATATTGATGCCACGCTCGAGCGGGTGGTCTATGCTTTCGCAGATTATTGGGCAGAGAAACTAGGCGAGGCACAAATTCCTACTGATCGCATCTATACACATATTTCCTTTCCTGTTTTTCCGCAAGAGGAGCAAGCACAAATGTTGAGTCAGTTGAGCAATCATTTGGGTTTTACGGCTAACATACTCGGCTTCACGCATACCAACCCCGGCACCGCGTTTAACAATCATTCGCGGCCCGGATTTAGTACGTACCCGATTGGATTCAAAGAAAATAATATGGACGCACGATTGGCGCGCATCGTAAGCGAACGAGCGAAGCATAACAACATACGGTGGGCATCGGTAGAAGGCACCAATGTGCAAGGCGAAAGTGCGGCCATCATTACTTCGCACATATCGTGGAATGAATACATCTTTGGAATGTTTGACAACGGAGCAGCGCTGGTGAATATTTTTGCGTGGTCTGACCCAACCGGCTATGGAGACGCCACGCGCAGCGCGGAAGCCATCGCGGCCTATAAGAAATTTCTGAAGCAATAGAATGTATTGGGAGTGTTTTGATGTCGGCATTGTAAAACCAATTATAAATTCATCGAGCGAATAATTTCCGTTACCTTCGGTCAACTTGGTCGATAAATCAAAACTAGTTTAACCCAACCACATGGCTTCCAACCTTTCCACAGTAATAATCAACGCATCGAAGCAACGAGTATGGGATACTTTGACAAAGCCGGAACTAATAAAGCTATGGCAATATGGAAGTAATGTATTGACCGACTGGCAAGTAGGTAGTAAAATAGAATTTGTAACGGAATGGGAAGACAAGATATTTAAGCAATGGGGCACCGTGCTCTCGTTTAGTCCTGCCGAGAGTTTGAGTTATTCCTTATTCGCTCCGCGGCCAGGTGTGGAAGATAAACCTGAAAACTACTTTGTGATGAAGTATGTACTAACAGACGCAGGCGATCAAATAAAATTGGAGATTATTCAAGAAGACAATCGCCCACATGCTGTGCAAGAAGAACCACAAGGAGAAGAAAATCCTATTCTGCAAGGATTGAAACGAGTGGCTGAGTTAAACGGGTAGACGTTTCAATATAATAAGCCAGAGCATTTGGAAGCTTAGGCCACGCTTGCTTTGATTCAATATCTAACCGTTTTTACAATTCCGCAGCCATTGATTGAATAAATGGTTACAATTCATTTTATTTAGAATGCGTTACTAACTTTGATGTCCTATTTGCTTATGAAAACATCGCGCAGACAATTTCTAAAACTAACCGCGGCCGCCAGCGCCTTGCCTTTTGCATCGATGGCGTCTTCCGCTTCGGCTGTGAATAAGCCTATTGTTATTTCTACCTGGAACTTCGGCAAGCAAGCCAACGAAGAAGCGTGGAAGATTTTGTCTGCCGGAGGAAAAGCATTGGATGCAGTCGAGGCTGGTGCGCGCGTGCCCGAAGGCGATCCAAAAGAAACATCGGTGGGCTTAGGCGGTCTGCCGGATCGCGATGGCCGCGTGACACTCGATGCGTGCATCATGGACGAGCAGGGAAACATCGGCTCGGTGGCGTGTCTCGAGCACATCGTTCACCCGGTTTCGGTGGCGCGCAAAGTGATGGAGAAAACTCCGCACGTGATGCTGGTAGGAGAGGGCGCCTTGCAGTTTGCGTTGGCGAATGGATTCAAAAAAGAAAAGTTGCTCACCAAAGAATCGGAGAAAGCATGGAAGGAGTGGCTGAAAGAAAAGAAATATAAGCCGGTAGCCAACATAGAAAACCACGATACCATCGGCATTGTAGCGCTGGACGCTCAAGGAAATTTATCGGGCGCATGTACTACCAGCGGCATGGCATATAAAATGCGCGGTCGTGTTGGCGATTCGCCCATTATTGGAGCAGGTTTGTATGTAGATAATGAAGTGGGAGCCGCCACATCAACCGGTGTGGGCGAGGAAGTGATTCGCATTGTAGGTTGTCATTTGGTAGTCGAGCTCATGCGACAAGGAAATAGCCCGGAGCAAGCTTGCAAGATGGCGGTGGAGCGAATCATTCGAAAAAATCCCGATAAGGCGAAAGCAATTCAGGTGGGTTTTCTCGCACTCAGCAAAAGCGGAGAGTATGGCGCCTATTGTTTGCAGAAAGGATTTACGTACGCTGTGCATGACAGCGCTACTAATAAGCTATTTGACGCATCCAGTATTTATTAATTGTTGAATTTGATTCTATGCTGCTGGAAGTAGTTGTGTATAATATTGAATCGGCCCTGCGCGCACAAGAAGGTGGTGCGGACCGCATTGAACTTTGTGATAATCCGGGAGAGGGAGGTACTACGCCATCATATGCCGTCATTGAAGCCGTGCGGCAAAATGTGAACATGGATGTGTTTGTAATGATTCGCCCACGCGGAGGTGATTTTTTGTATTCGAATTATGAATTTCATGCCATGAAGCGCGATATCCATCAATGCCAGAAGATCAGCGTTGATGGAGTTGTGTTTGGTATTCTCACCGCTGAAGGTCGCATCGATGTGAAGAGATGCAAAGAATTGATCGAGCGGGCGCGTCCACTCAAGGTGACATGTCACCGTGCTTTCGACATGACGCGCGATCCATTTGAAGCGTTGGAAGATTGTATTGAAGCAGGGTTTGAAAGAATTCTGACAGCGGGGCAACAAGCGCAAGCAGATAAAGGCAAAGAATTGATCGGGCAATTAATTCAGAAAGCTAACGGCCGCATAGCGATTATGCCGGGCTCGGGTGTGAATGAAAATACAGTTGAGGAAATCGTCCGAGCGTCAAAGGCAACGGAGATACATTTTTCGGCAACCGCTTTCCGCGATAGCGGGATGCAGTATCGAAATCAGCAAATAGCCGGAATGGGTTCGGATGAGGGTAGTGAGTTTAAGCTGCGCACTGTAGATCCGGAGTGCGTAAAGAAAATGCGTGCGTTGGCCGAAGGAGTTCAGCGGAGCAATCAGCAAGTCTAATATTCCGCCCCTACGAAGGTTCAGAGCCTTTCTGTAGAGCGTGATTGAATTAAATATTCAATGTATTTTCTGCTCTTTTTGCCTTTTACTTCTCTTTCTCTTTTGATTGCTTCTTGTCGAGATTCGAATGATTCATGATAAACTAGTTTCCACGGAATGCAAGCAGAGGTGAACAAACCGCCTTTGCCTTGATTGTGTTCTTCTACGCGCCTTGTTAGTGATTCTGTTTGCCCTATATAATATTTATTGCACTTATCGGAATAAAGAATGTATACGAAATACATGCTGAATGATTTTTAAATAAAAAAAGCCGGTCGTAAGACCAGCTTTTGTGGAGAATATCGGATTCGAACCGATGACCTCTTCCATGCCATGGAAGCGCTCTAGCCAGCTGAGCTAATCCCCCTCGTATTAATTTTTTCAAAGTTCAATCGCTGACCTTCCCGAATGCTTTCGGGACGCTCTAGCCAGCTGAGCTAATCCCCCTCGTATTAATTTTTTCAAAGTTCAATCGCTGACCTTCCCGAATGCTTTCGGGACGCTCTAGCCAGCTGAGCTAATCCCCCTCGTATTAATTTTTTCAAAG
>JABFSO010000420.1 GCA_013140555.1 Cyclobacteriaceae bacterium
TCCCTACCCGCACTTCCTGATCGCCAAAAGCTGAACGTGGAACGCTTTGTTGAAGGGCCTCATCTTTCACACCGTAGCCTTTTTCGGGGCTTACTTTAATTTTGAATTTGTCACCTTTGCTTTTTCCTTCCAATCCTTCTTCCATTCCGGGAATGAGGTTGCCAATACCTTGTATATAAACCAGCGGCTCACGGCCATCGCTGGAATCAAGGACATTTCCATCATTGTCCGTAAGGGTGTAGTGAATGGATGCTACTTTGTGTTTTGAAATTTGCATGTTGAATATGTTAGTGCCGCAAGTTGTGGTTTTTTTGAAAACATTGGTGCGGGTGGCGGATTATTTATTGACTTCGTTATTTCAATTCAAGAAAGAATTCCTTTGTCAGATTTAGTCAAATTCCAAACTTTTAAACATATTTGCACCCCATTTATGCCTGAGTGGCGGAACTGGTAGACGCGCACGACTCAAAATCGTGTGCCTTCGGGCGTGCCGGTTCGATTCCGGCCTTAGGTACATAAAAAAAGAGACTGTCGCTGACAGTCTCTTTGCTTTTATAGGATATTAAGGATTACATCTTCCTCACTTTTCCGCTACCAGAAGAGTGGCCATTCACATGGCTTGGATTGCCTTTGTAAGAGACTGTTCCACTGCCTGTGATATTGGCATCTAACTCACTCTTAACATTAATTTCGACATCACCTGATCCGGTAATTCGAACCTCACATTTATCGACAGTTAAATTGGAGGCATATACTTTTCCTGATCCGCTGATGCTGGTTTTGATTTCATTGGCGGTGCCGCTTGCCTCTAATTTTCCAGAGCCCGATATTTCAACATCAACCTGATTTTGAACGGTTAGATCTGCTATTATTTTACCTGAGCCACTGATATCGCTTTCCAGATTTTGGCAAGCACCTTTCACCTCAATTCGACCTGAGCCGCTTACATTGGCCTCCATTTGGCCAGTTACTGTAGCGTCTATTTGTAACGAACCTGATCCGCTCACATTTAGCTCAAGTTCTCTTGTTTTGATTTTTCCTTCGGTAATTAAATCGCCTGATCCGGAAACGCTGATGGCAGTAATATCGGCCACTGTAATGTAAACCATAACTCTGGTTTCTTTATCCCAACCCCAATTCCATTTATCTTCATTTCCTATTACCAATTTGTCGCCACTCACTTCAGTTTCAATTTTTGAGAGCGTTTCTTTATCACCCTCTAATTCTACCTTTTGAGGACTTCCCTGACGCAAAACTAGTTTGCCGGGTACTCGAAAGGAAATCTTGGTGAATGTGCTTACGCTTCTTACTTCTCGTGATTGCGAAAAGGCACTAAAGCTGAAGGTGCTAATGATTAAAATGATAATGAGATTTTTCATTGGTTGGTTGAATTTAGTTGAACTCGGATTTTTGAATTCTTTCTTTTTGGTTTGAAGCTGAATTGTTCTCGATTCGTTCAATAGACCTTATCTAACGCTAAAGGGTTGCATAGGATGTGTTTTCTTTTCCACCTTTGGAGAAATCTTAATTGTTCCGTTTGATTTTTTTCAGTTCATTGAACTATAAACATCATTTGCTATGTCAAAATCCAGAACGCCCGCACTGAGTTTTATATTTATTACCATACTCATTGACTGTATTGGTTTTGGAGTCATTATTCCAGTAATGCCTACATTAATCATGGATTTAGGTGGGTTAACGAATAGCGAGGCATCTCGATTAGGGGGCTATTTGCTATTTGCTTTTGCAGGAATGCAGTTTTTGTGTTCCCCTATTATGGGAGGATTGAGCGATCAATATGGCCGCAGGCCGGTTTTGCTGGCATCACTTTTCGGGTTTGGTCTGGATTACATTTTCCTAGCGTTTGCGCCAAGCATTGGTTGGTTGTTTGTGGGCCGATTGATTGCCGGGGCTATGGGTGCCAGCTTTACCACTGCCGGTGCCTACATTGCTGATATCAGTGAGCCAGAAAAGCGAGCACAGAATTTTGGAATGATTGGCGCAGCTTTTGGATTAGGATTTATTATTGGCCCGGCTATTGGTGGCTTTTTAGGTGGCTATGGGCCGAAGATTCCGTTTTTAGTTGCGGCCGGATTAAGTTTAGTGAACTGGCTTTACGGATTTTTTATTTTACCGGAGTCGCTCAAACCAGAGAATAGAAGAACTTTTGATTGGAAGCGCGCCAATCCAGTAAGTTCATTGATGAATTTGAAACGATACCCAATCATTTTAGGACTGGTGACTTCGCTTATCTTGATTTATGTAGCTGCGCATGCCGTGCAAAGCAATTGGTCGTTTTATACCATTGAAAAATTTAAGTGGTCACCGATTATGATCGGAGCATCGCTTACAGCTGTAGGAGTTCTTATCTCCATCGTGCAAGGCGGGCTAATACGCATCATTATTCCGAAGTTAGGGCAAAAGAAATCATTGTATATAGGGCTTGCCTTGTATAGCCTAGGTTTTCTTTTATTCAGCATAGCAACTGAGGGCTGGATGATGTTTGCATTCTTAATTCCTTATTGTTTGGGTGGAATTGCCGGACCTGCATTGCAGGGAATTATGTCAGCGCAAGTACCATCCAATGAGCAAGGCGAATTGCAAGGTGCCCTTACGGGATTGATGAGTGCTACTTCTATAATCGGACCGTTATTAATGACCCAGTTGTTTAGCTACTTCACGGCCAAAGATGCGCCTGTTTATTTTCCGGGTGCACCAATGATGATGGGTGCCGTGTTAACAATGTTAAGTTTAGTCTTCGCGATGCGTGTTTTGGCAGGCTTTAAGCAGCCTCTACCAAAATCGTAAAATCGAAGCCTTTGAATATGGATTGAATTTTATCATCTTCGCACAATGCAAAGGAAGGAATTTACGATTGACTGCCAGCTTTGTACACATTTGAAGGATTCTCTCTTCAATGGGCTGACACCGGAGGATTTGAGCCGCATCAACAATCATAAGACTTGTATTCAATACAAAAAAGGCCAAAACATATTCTACGAGGGCACGCGCCCTACCGGCTTGTTTTGTATCAATGGAGGCAAAGTGAAGGTTTTTAAGAATAATGTTCAGGGCAAAGAATTTATTTTATACATCGCTAAGCCGGGCGATTTTTTAGGATACCGAGCTTTGCTCAGTGAAGAGTTTTACGGAGCAACTGCCACCGTGCTGGAAGATGCAAAAATCTGTTTCATACAAAAAGAGAATTTTTTTGAAGTGCTTCAAAAGAATCCTGTCTTTATGAAGAAGGTTGTGAAACAAGTTTGCCAACAAATGGGCATAATGGAAGAGCGCATGGCCGAACTTGCCCACAAATCGGTGCGTGAGCGATTGGCGGGAAGCTTGCTAATGCTGAAGGAATCGTATGGAATGGAAGGCGATGAGAGTGTTTTGTTGGATATAGCGCTTTCGCGCGAAGATTGGGCGAGCTTAGTAGGCACAGCTACCGAGACCGTTATACGGTTATTGTCCGATTTCAAATCAGACGAATTGATTTCTTTTGAAGGAAAAAAAATCAGAGTGCTAGACCCGAAACGTTTAGCAAAACAGGCCGATCTGATCGTAGCCTGATATTCAAAATCCAAGTTTTTTTATTTGAAAAAGAGAGTTCTAAAGACTCTCTTTCTTTTTGGTGCCCACACAGTCAAAAGCCAAAGTATGACAAAAGTCATGTTTTGCCTTGATACCTGTCATTACCATTTTTTGGGGTTACAACTACTTTTGATCATGGGGCACATCGTTTTTTCATGTTCCTAAGAAAGCTGTTATCCACTTAAATTTTACTATATGAAAAAGATTTTGGTTCCGTGTGATTTTTCAGATCCAGCGGTGCAGGCTTTTAAGTTGGCCGTGGAAATTGCAAAGCAAAGCAAGGGAGAAGTTTATTTGCTCCATGTAGTGGAAGTGCCGGTAATGCATGAAACTGTCATAATGCCTACGCTTTATTTTGAACAGTCTTACATGAATGAAGTAAAGGCCAGTGCTGAAAAAAAGTTTTCTAAGTTAACCGCAAAGTGGGCAAGTGAAGGACCTGAGGTAAAGGGTTTAGTTGAATTTGGCCCTACCACAGCTACTATTCGCCAGTTTATTGAAGAAAAGGAAATTGATTTGGTGGTGATGGGCACGCATGGTGCAAATGGAGCCAAAGAATTTTTGGTTGGATCGAACACCGAGAAAATTGTACGCACATCCGATGTGCCGGTGCTTACTATCAAAAAAGCAACCAAGTTGTCATCCATTAAGAACATTGTGTTTCCTAATGAACTGAATTTAGAAGCTGAGAAGTTGACGCAAAAAGTAAAGGAGCTTCAGGGCTTCTTGAAAGCGAAATTGCATGTGTTGTATGTAAACACTCCTGCCTCATTTAGGCGCGACAGTATTACTCATACGCAGCTAAAGGCATTTGCAAAACGCTTTATGTTGAAAGATTATACGCTTAATGTGTATAATGAAATCGATCAGGAGAACGGAGTGCGAAACTTCACCGAAAGTATTGGCGGGGATTTGGTGGTGATGGCAACGCACGGTAGAAAAGGATTAAATCATATTTTATCCGGCAGTATAGCAGAAGATGTAGTCAACCATTTGGATTGCCCCATCTGGACGTTTCGATCAAATGAAGAATAATAAAGTGATAAAAGAAATTTTTTTCCCAGCCGATTTAGAGCCATCACATGAAAGCATGAGCGGCTATGCCGATTTATTCTCTCATCTGAATTCAAAAACATTTTCCGCATTTTTTATGCGTGATTTTGTTGAACCCGGCATTACCCAGTCTGCCCTGCCCATTGATCGCACGTGGGTAGTAAAAAAACTAGAAGATGAGGCGCGCTTACTCAAATTGAATATTGATTTTTTTACTCCAGGCAGTTACACGGTCAAGGCGTTGATACACCGCAGTCGATTTGCGGATTTGGTGTTGATCAACCCTTTGCCTTTGGATGTTATTGATCAGTTACCTGAATCATTTATTACAAACTTTATCGAACCATTGGCGTGTCCGGTGTTGCTATCTTCGAAGGTGCCACTCTCTTACGATGAAGTGCTTATTGTGTTTGATGGAGACTCAAGTTCGCTCACGGCACTTAAAACGTTCCTTCACCTTTTTGGCGGAGTGGCTTCAGATAAAACGGTAACGGTGTTGATGGTGAATGCAAGTGACAAGCCCGAAGTTTTTTTGGAGCATTACTTCATTCGCTTCGTTAAAAATTCTTTTTCGAATGTGGGCATTGTGCCCATGAATGGGATTAATATGAACCATGAATTGGTGAAGTTGGCAGCGTACGCAAAAAACCCTTTGCTCATTATGGGTAAGAGCGCGATTACATTGTTGCGTAGCAATCAGACCACAAAAGCACTTTTTAGTAAGGAGGCATCAATCTTTTATTCCAATGGATAGTATTGTTGTTGAACAAGTAGCCTGTTACCATTGCGGTCAGCCTTGTGAGGAAGAAACGATCATTCAGGACAATAAAAACTTTTGTTGTCAGGGATGTAAAATGGTTTTTGAGATTCTAGATGAGAATAATCTGTGCGAGTACTATTCGTTTACCGATAAGCCGGGCGTATCCTTGCGCCATATACATGAAGAGAGCTATGCGTTTTTAGATGAACCTGCTATAAAGAGCAAATTGCTTTTGTTCGACTCGATCAATTACAGTTCGGTGCAATTTTATGTGCCAGCCATTCATTGCATATCTTGTATTTGGCTGCTCGAGAATTTGCAGCGATTAAATGAAGGAGTGGTAAAATCTGAAGTGAACTTTGGACGGAAACAAGTTACAGTTCATTTCAATCCTTCCATCATTACATTAGGTGGCGTAGCCCGATTGATGGCGGCTGTGGGTTACGCACCTTCCATAAGTTTAGAAGAGAGAAGTAAGCCTGATAACAACCGGAGTTTATTGCTTAAGCTAGCGATTGCCGGTTTTTGCTTCGGCAATATCATGTTGCTAAGCTTTCCTGAATACTTAGGCTTAGATGGATCTGATCAATCGCTCAAATTGTTATTCAGCTATTTGAATTTAGCGCTGGCTGTTCCGGTAGCACTTTATTCCGGTCAGGATTATTTTGTGAATGCGTGGAATAGCTTTAAGCAAAGGCAGATCAATATTGATGTGCCCATCGCGATTGGATTGGCGGCTTTGTTTTTACGTAGTAGTTACGATATCATTACTCACACTGGCCCCGGTTATTTGGATTCCCTTTCCGGATTGGTTTTCTTTTTATTGATCGGAAGATGGTTTCAAGGGAAGACATACGAAAGCCTTGCCTTTGATCGCGATTACAAATCCTATTTTCCACTGGCAGTCCAAAAATGGGTGGGGCTAGATTGGTCTCCCATAATTGTTTATGAATTAGAACCCGGAGATCAGATTCGGATACGAAATCAAGAGATTATACCCACCGATAGCGTGCTGCTCAGCGATCAGGCATTTATTGATTATAGTTTTGTGACAGGCGAAGCGAAGCCTGTGCAGGTAAACAAAGGCGAATTGATGTACGCTGGAGGACGATTGGTTGGATCGCCTGTGGAAATGACGGTGCAGAAGAAAACTTCCCAAAGTCACTTAACCGGACTTTGGAATCGAGAGATTTTTCAGAAGGATAAAGAAAGTCGGTACAAAAAAATTATCGATCAGGCTGCTCGCAATTTTACGTGGATTGTCATGGCGCTGGCATTGGTGACAGCTATTTACTGGTATTTTATTAGCCCAACACAAATGTGGTTGGTGCTCACTTCAGTATTGATGGTAGCCTGCCCTTGCGCGCTGGCGTTGGCAGCACCGTTTACTTACGGAAACATGCTGCGCGTTTTTGGTAATCATGGTTTTTATTTAAAGAACACAGATGTGATTGAGCGTCTCGCAAAAATTGACTCGGTTGTTTTTGACAAAACAGGAACCATTACGCACGGAGCTGCAGAAGTTACATTTATTGGCGTACTCGATGATCAGGAATTAGGTTGGGTTCGATTGCTTACCGCTTCTTCATCGCATCCATTAAGTAAGTTAATCACGCAATCGATACACTCGCAATCGCATTTGCAGGTAACTCGATTTATGGAGCGTACCGGAAAGGGTGTTGAAGGAATGGTGAGTGGTCATGCCATTCGGGTTGGTTCTGCATCGTATGTGGGTTTTGATGGAACAAATCCTTCGCTGCTGACGCGTGTATTTGTTTCAATCAACAATGAAGTGCGCGGTTATTTTCGTATCGAAACTGCTACTCGTCCTCGTGTAAAAGAAGTTATTCAATCATTGGGTAAACACTGCGTAGCATTACTTTCGGGTGACCATAGTAGTGAAGAATCGCGGATGCGTGAGCTGTTTCCGGCACACGTTGAATTGCGTTTTAATCAAAGTCCGCACGACAAAACAGATTTTATTTCAGATCTACAAAAAAATCAACAACATGTGATGATGCTCGGTGATGGCCTCAACGATTCGGGTGCTTTGCGCCAAAGTGATGTGGGTATTGCAGTGACAGATGATACAGGAATTTTCACACCTTCGTGCGATGGAATTCTACGGGGTGATCAGGTTGGAAATCTTCATCGGTTTTTAGATTTGAGCAAGAAGGCAACACTTGTGTTGAAAATTGCTTTCGGTATCTCTTTTTTTTACAATGTAATTACTCTCGGTATAGCGGTGACAGGTAACTTATCTCCATTAGTGGCAGCGATTTTAATGCCGATCAGCAGTATAAGTG
>JABFSO010000114.1 GCA_013140555.1 Cyclobacteriaceae bacterium
TGCCATGAAGGGTTTGTCGATGTTCAAACAGCCATCCATCAATGTGCCCGTACTGGGTGTCATTGAAAACATGGCCTACTTCACACCTGAAGAATTGCCGGATAACAAGTATTATATTTTTGGAAAAGACGGTGGCCGCACCTTAGCAGAAAAATTCGATGTGCCCTTCTTAGGTCAGATTCCATTGGTGCAATCGATCCGCGAAAGCGGAGACAGTGGCTTACCTGCCGTGATGAAAGGTGGAGTTACCGCGCAGGCATTTACTGATTTAGCCGAAAGTCTGGCGCGCCAAGTTGCCATAAGAAATGCTACCTTTGATTCCACGAAACGCGTAGAAATTACCGCATGACCGAAACAATCCATATCGAAGGCTTACAAACACGGGTAGAAGAAGCACTCAATTCTATTCGCCCATACTTACAAACAGATGGAGGTGACATTAAAATCGTATCTCTATCCAAAGATCAAGTTTTGACGCTTGAGTTTGTGGGCAATTGCAGCAGTTGCCCCATGTCTGCCATGACTTTTAAAGCAGGCGTTGAGGATGCGATTAAACGCAGTGTACCGGAGATTAAGACAATTGAAGTAGTCAATGTAGCGCCTCTCTAGGGAAGACTGATTCGGTGTTTTCGTATACGCATTGTTGATTGGTTATTAAACTTTAGATGACAGCCATACTCTAATGATTTTTAGTTCGTTTAAGCACTAATTTGGAAGGTATGCGCATAGTAGTCTTTACATTTTTTTTCATTTGCACACACGTATCTGTCCTTCAGGCGCAAGACCGTTGCGGCACAGTCGAAAACGAAAAAAAACTTCTTCAAAACCACCCTGCCAAAGAAACGCCCGAGCAATTTGAAAAGTGGATGTCCACTCAAGTTGCTAAAACAATCAAGAATCAAAACAATCAGCGCACACAATCCGCCTACACCATTCCGGTGGTAGTCCATGTTATTCACAATGGAGAAAGTATTGGAACTGGCGTTAATATTTCAGAAGCACAGATACTATCGCAACTCAAAGTTTTAAATAATGATTTCAATCGTCAAAATGCCGATCAAACCAATACACCTACTCTGTTTCAACCAGTAGCAGGATCGATGGATATTGAATTTGTGTTGGCAAAACAAGATCCGGATGGCTTACCCACCACCGGCATTGTGCGTGTGAAGGGATCAAAAACTTCCTGGGTCCTCAATGATAATTACACATTAAAATCACAAAGCTATTGGCCGGCCGAGCAGTATCTCAATATCTGGGTAACCAACTTGACCGATTACCTTGGGTTTGCACAATCTCCGGTTTCTCCCTTGGCGGGATTGGAAGAAGCTTCGAATGATCGCCTCACCGATGGGGTGGTAGTTAATTATCGCGTTTTCGGTTCGATCGATGATGGCGCATTCAGTTTGAAAACACAGTATAACAAAGGAAGAACTCTTACACACGAAATGGGGCACTTCTTCGGGCTTCGTCATATCTGGGGCGATGTGAGTAGCTGCAGTGGCACCGACTACGTTGCAGACACACCTGTTCAAAGTAGCTCTACCAGTGGTTGCCCGGTACATCCGCAAACCAGTTGCAGCACTACCAAAATGTTTCAAAACTATCTGGATTATACAGATGACGCTTGCATGAATTTATTCACGCAAGGGCAAGCAGACCGGATGATAACCATTTTATTAAGCAGCCCAAGAAGAAAGGAGCTTCCCAACTCGCCCGCGTTGCAAACACCGGTTTCAGTGGCCGATGATTTAGGTATCAAAAAAATTATTTCTCCCGGCACAACCGCCTGTAGCGGGTTACTCACGCCTTCGGTATTAGTGCGCAATTATGGAAACAATACGATTACAAATGCGCAATTGCAATTGAAGCGCAACAACAGCGTGATTGAAACAAAAAATATCATACTCTCGCTCGCACCCGATGCAGAACAACAAATTGATTTTAATTTTATTTCGTTGACTTCGGCATCCGCCACCACATTTGATTTTACGATTACATTCGCCAACAGCCATGCGGATAATAACGCAGTAAACAATTTAAAGAGCATTTCCACCAGCACCTCCACCCCCACAGGTTTACCGCTCACCGAAAGTTTCGCTTCCTTCCCATCTTCGTGGAGCAAAGACAACCCAGATGGGCTCACTACCTGGCAAACAACTTTGGCCAACGGCACATCGGCCATGTATATCAATCTATATGATTATGCCGAAATGGGAGCCACCGATAAAATCATTACACCACAACTCGATTTGAGTAATACACCAACAGCCGCTTTACTATTTGACCGAGCCTACGCACAATATGATGGAACCACCGGAGAAGGATTAAAAGTACTCGCTTCCACTGGCTGTCGTTTTGATAATAGTCCTGATGTTCTCTTTAACAAAACGGATGCAGCTCTTGCCACCGCTACCTCACGGTTAAGTCGATTTGTTCCCGCCAGCACCGAATGGAAAACCGAAGTAATTTCTTTAAGCCAATATGCAGGGAGGCAAGTGCAACTGGCCTTTGAAAGCATGAATGCCAACGGGAATAATCTATTCATCAAAAATGTGCGATTCGTTACTTCTTCTATTTTAGATCTGGCCATCGTTCAATTAGAATCTCCATCCTTCATCACTTGTTTAGGCAGTCCAACACCAGCCGTGCGGATCCGCAACAACGGCAACATTGCCATTACTTCATTTTCTGTTTCGCTTTCGGTGAATGGAGGTTCGAATACGATATACCATTTTGGGAATCAAATTTTACCCAATGAAGAATTAGTAGTGAATCTTTCTCCCATGATTCTAAATGGTGGAACGAATCAGTACACCATTTCGGTGCTTGAGCCCAATGGTTCTACCGACATTGACCCTTCAAATGATTCGCGTTCGTATCAGATTGCGTTTAATACGGCCAATGAAGTGATACCCCTTCGGGAGAAATTTGAAACAGCTTCCAAAAACGACTGGGTAATCATCGGTGCACCTCAACAAACCACTTGGTCTACAGCCACTACCAATTACAATACTTCGCTCGTTTACAATGGATTTACCAATACCAAAATTGGCGAAGAAGGTTGGTTGATCAGTCCTATATTGAATTTAACTGACATTACTAAAGCCAGCGCGTACTTTGATATCAGCTATGCGAAGCGAAGCACCGGAAATGAAACATTGCGCGTGTTAGCCTCCACCGACTGCGAACATTTTACCACCGAGTTATTTTCTGCGAGCGGTGTAGCATTGAGCAATATAGCGCAGGAAACGAGTTGGCTTCCGTCTGTATCTTCCGCGTGGACTCGCCAGCAAATCATTCTTTCGAGCCTCGCGGGTCAACCCAATGTGCGATTGGCTTTTGTTGCTACGAATGGTAATGGAAACAATCTCTACCTCGACAACATTGAGTTCTTTGCCAACGAAGATTCTCAACCATCTTTGTTAGAGGTGCCATATTCGGTGTATGGCGGGCTAGCCTCACCCTTGAAAATTACATTCAATTTTGATACACGCCAGTCTGCATTCATTCAGGTTTTCAATGTGATGGGACAATTGATTTCAGAATTGAATCTGACGAATGTTCTTAATCAGACATTCCCCATCGAAATGCCCAATCAAGGCACGGGCATCTACCTGATTCGGGTGCAAACCGACACGCATGTAAGCACTAAAAAAGTGTATTGGGGCAACTAAACGAAAACCCCTTGCACCTGCTTGAAATACCGCAAATACTCAACATCTTTGAGTTAATTTTGATTCTATGGCAAAACGGAAAGTGGCAATTTTATATGGCGGTCGCTCGGTAGAACATGGCGTTTCCATCAATTCAGCACGCAATATTTTTGAATTCATTGATAAAGATCTTTACGAGCCCTTTTTGATAGGCATTTCGCCCAGCGGTGTGTGGTACCACACGGCCACGGTTACCAAAGAAATGGAAAAAGGAGAACCATTGTCATTGTTGCTAAATCCGCATCAACCCAAACTGACAACTGACAGCGGCAAGTCTGTTGTGGTGGATGTCTATTTTCCGGTGTTGCATGGCACAGATGGCGAGGATGGAAGCATTCAAGGGTTAATCAAAGCGATGGATGTGCCAATGGTTGGCACCGGAGTGCTTGGTTCGGCCATGTCGATGAGTAAACTGGTGACAAAACGATTACTGAAAGAAGCCGGACTTCCTGTAGCCGATTTCTTGTATGCGTATTATACCGAAAAGGAAAGTTTGCAATTCGAAGCCATCCAAGAAAAATTAGGGTTGCCTTTCATGGTAAAATCGGCAAGCCTTGGCTCGTCTGTGGGGGTATCCAAAGTAAAGTCAAAAGAAGATTTTACAAATGCCATTGAAGAAGGTTTTCGTTATGACGATTGTGTGTTGTTGGAAAAATACATTCAAGGACGCGAAGTGGAGTGCGCTATTTTAGGTAATGCTCCTGCCAAAGCATCCCTGCCGGGCGAAATCATCATCAGCAAGAAATATGAATTCTACACCTTTGATGCGAAGTATGTAGATGGCGAAGCTGTAACCATTGAAGTGCCTGCGCAATTAGATTCAGCTAGCCAGGAAAAGATAAGAGACCTCTCGCTGAAGGCTTACCAATCTTTGGCTTGCGAAGACTTTGCACGTGTCGATTTGTTTTTAACAGAAACGGGCGAGGTGTATGTTAATGAAATCAATACGATCCCCGGATTTACGAATTCAAGTATGTTTCCGGTAATGTGGAAAGAACGCGGCATTTCCTTTTCAGAATTAATCTCGCAACTGATTGAACTTTCATTAGAACGTCATCAGAAATCAAAGCGTGCCGAGCGCGGGTTTGAATCGTCTTTGAAATTTTAAAATATACTATGAACATCGATCGCTATTTTAAAAACAATACCGTGGGTGGTCTTCTCAAAAACTTGGGAGTAACCATCGGCATCATTCTTTTTATAGCTATTCTCTACTTCTATATTTATTTACCCAATGTAACCAATCATGGCAAATCAGTAGAGGTGCCCGATTTGATGGGGCTAACGATGGAAGACGCTGAGAAAAAGCTTTCGGCACAGCATTTAAGCATTGCTATCAATGATTCATCGTATGCTGAAAGTAAACCGGCACTGAGTATTCTCAAACAATTTCCGAAAGCCGGAGAGCAAGTGAAGTCAGGCCGCACAATTTATGTTTCGATCAATCGAACAGCGCCACCTACCATGCCTATGCCCAATCTGATTGATGGCTCGTTGATCAATGCCGAAGCTGTTTTGAAGAGCAATGAGTTGCGCAGAGGAAGAATTATCTATGAGCCCAGCCCGTTTCAAAATTTTGTAAAAGACATGTATTTCAATGGCCGACCTATCACGGCAGGCACACGAATCCCCAAAGGTGCCACCATCGATTTGGTAGTGGGCGATGGCAACGGGCCCGCAGATTTTGTGGTAGGAAGCTTGATTGGCGATTCGTATGAGACAGCGCTGTTAAAATTATCTAACTGGAATCTTCACCTCGGGCAAGTGCAAATTGCTGAAGGGCAAGATACTACCGGGGTGGAAGTATTCGTTTATAAACAATTCCCAAACAAAGGAGATTCGGTGCGCATCAGCAGCCCTATTGATTTGTGGATTGCTCCGAAAGGTTACAAAGAACCCGAACCAAAGAATGAACCCGATGACAACGAATGATACGAGGGGTCTGTTACCATTGCGAATTCAGTGAATGTTGAAAATAAAACTTATCATACTTTTTTTCTTTAGCACCTTCTATGGCTATTCGCAGATAGAAGTGGTTCCTATTCAACGATACACCGGAAAGGCCACTACGAAATCTACCGCACGAACAACGGCACTTTCGGCCATGCCGTTGCCCTTCTGGGATGACTTCTCATTTAATATTAAAAACGAAGTCCCCAACGATACACTCTGGCAAACAGATAGTAAGTCGGTATGGGTGAATAACGGCACGGGTATCAATCCCCCCAGTATTTATGTAGCAGCATTTGATGGGTACGACTCAACCGGCAAACCGTATAGCACCGAAATTCTAGCCAGAGGTTTTGCCGATGTAATGACTTCGCGACCACTCAAGATGGCGGACGTAGCAGAGGCCAACCGCAATGCGGTCTTTATGAGTTTCTTCTTTCAGTTTGCCGGCAATGGCGATAAACCCGAGCAAGGCGATGCACTCTCCTTGTTATTTAAAAACAGAGACAATCAATGGATAGAAGTGTGGAGCCAGACCAACGATGGCACGCTGGATGACACTAAGTTTATAGAAGTGAGCCCAATTAACATCCGCAGCAAAGAAAGAGCTCCAGACGATTTTTTTCACAATGATTTTCAATTTCAGTTCAGAAGCTTTGGCCGCCTATCGGGCCCTTATGATGTGTGGAATTTAGATTATGTGTATGTGAGTAATGGGAAAAGCCAGTACGCTCCTATCTACTTGGATTTTCCAGATCGAACAGTGAGAAGTCCACTTAGTTCTTTCTTAAAGGACTATTGGTCTATTCCTTTAAAACATTATTTGACTGATGAGACTTCCAACACAATAAAACCTTCAACAAATGTTACAAACAGAAGGCTTGATCAAAAAAAAGCTGGTCAACCCGTTGATTATAGTTCCATTGCAGAAATCTATTCGAAAATTAATGCAGCAAGTGTAAGTATAATTCTTGCAACCGATGCAGACATTGACAGTGCACTTAGATACAACTCAAATTATAAAATAACTCTCGACAAAACGCCAAGTCTTTCTGGATACAACGAAAATGATTCTCTATATATCAAACTTCAGTTTACTCTTAGATCCAATGACATGATTAGAAAGCCAGAAGAAAAAGGTCCTAATGGCGTGCCAATTTTTGGTGATTATGATACTATCGTCTATAAAGGAATCAATTTTAAACACAATGATGTTGTAACATCAGAAAGTATTCTCTCCAATTACTACGCATACGATGATGGCAAAGCCGAAAATGGCATTAAGTTAAATGGCAAAGGCACCCAGTTAGCTTATGAATTTACTCTGAAAACGACCACAAGAGAATCGATCGTTGCCATCGATATGTACTTTCCTAATTATGGCGATGATACAAATCAATTCATTCAACTCTTTATTGCCGATACGTTGCCTGCCAATGATAATGAGTATCTCTTAAAACAAGCATATGCGGTGCAGCGCACTACTCACAATAAATTTGTGCGATACAAAATTCCGGGAGCCGCAGCGGTAAAGGATAAATTCTATATCGGGTGGCAAATCAATTCAGAAGCGGTGATACCCGTAGGGCTAGATCGTAACTCCGATACGGGCAGTAAGATTTATTCAAAAACATTCGGTGCCGAGAACTGGGTGCAAAACACAAAGGTCTATGGTAGTATTATGATGCGGCCTGTATTCGGCACTCCGGAAAAAGTTACTTCAGGCGTTGAACCTTCCGCTACGGTGAAGCCCTACCCGAATCCTAATTCCGGCAATTTTTATTTGCCCCTGCGGGCCGAGTTAATTCAGTTGTTTGATTTATCTGGAAAGGCCATGGAGTTTACGGAAGCCAATCAGGTAGATAAAAAGCAAATCACCATCCTCAACCCCGCCACCGGATTATACTTCGTGCGCTACTTCGATCAAAAGTGGGTAACGGAGAAGGTTTTGGTGAGACCTTAAACCTCGGTGTCTACTAAAATCGACAATGGTCAATAGACAGTTGTCAAAATCTGAATTTTGCAACAAC
>JABFSO010000060.1 GCA_013140555.1 Cyclobacteriaceae bacterium
CTATTAGCCATGCCGGTGACAATCGGTGCCAGTATGGCGTTCATGTTTCCGGTGGCCACCCCACCTAATGCCATTGTTTTTTCCAGCGGACACATGAAGGTGAAGGATATGATGAAGGCGGGAATATTACTAAACATTGTTTCGATCGCCCTGATCTACCTCGCTTCAATTACACTCATTGAGTGGGTGTACGGAAATCCCTAAAGAGAAAAAGCACCTGACTAATTTAAATTGGTCTGTTGCTTTTTGATTTCGATGACTTAATCTTTAATCCGAATCTCTTATAGATCCTTGGTCGTTCTTCGTTGTTTCTTTTCTTCAATTAAATAAGCCAGGCCGAGCCCAAGTCCTCCAAAAATGAAAAGCATAGCGAAGTAACCAACCAATTCCATATCAAAAGCCCGATCTAACCAATAGCCGAAAAGTAAACCTACGCCCGAACCAATTAATAGAAACGAAAACCGAAGGGACGAATCGGATGGGCTTCGGTCTTTCTTGAATAATTCGGGGCTCAATCCCTTTTCAATAATGGCCATTCGCTCCAAATTATTGAATTTGCGGATATATACGATTACTACTAAAATGCCAATCCCTAAAATAATCGGGATGCTGGTGGCAACTACTGCTACGTCCATGGTGTGATTAGTTAATTTGCCCCTTTGACGCAGGCTTCCAAACTTCGGTTACATGTTATTAGAAATAATATCAGGGTACAAACATTTTATTTTGAGCCAAACAGCCGGCTAGTTGCTTGTAGATTCGTTTGATAGCCTCGGCTGAGGTATCTCCATGCAGCGATTTAATGATCCGGTCGGAGAGTGTGCCTTCGCTGAGAATGACATTTAGTTCGGGCTTCCATTTTTCAAGTGCAGTATTGCCAACAGATAGTTTCTCTACTATTTTTTTCCAAAGTTCACCCGCATTGCAATTGGCATTGTGTCCAAATGCCTGCACATATTCCCAATGATCGATCGATGCTTTTTGCCCGATACGTGAAGTCTTATCAAAAATTTGAACTAACCCATCGGTTTTAAACTTCATCTGAGCATCTAAGGATATAAATTTCTCATTCACCAATGATTTTAGAGTTTCAATAACCAACGTGATGATCGCCATATCAGACGATGGACATTCTTGTATATCCATCACGCGGATTTCAATAGAGCCGCGATCGAAGCGAGGAATGGCTCCACGTGAATTGACCCAAATGGGGTTAAGAATATTTTCTTTGTCGTACGGTGCGATATCCGATTTTATCTTTTCGTAGATCGTGTTGAGATAATTGCGTTTAGAAAAAATCGCCTCAGGCACCACCTTGCCTGTGATGGATGGAATTTTGGATTGATTGGATTTATAAAAATCCAAACGAGTATCGAGCGTGCCAGTCAATTTACCATCTAATATCGGAGAACTTGCACATAAGGCAGGAAGTAATGGCAAGATCAATCGAACGGCCGCGTGAAGCTTAGCAAATTCTTCGTCATCATAAAAAGGTAAATTCAAATGCGTGCTTTGCAAATTTGACCAGCCATGTCCTTTCGTGTTGAAGATCGTATCGTATAACTCATACACTTCATTGCTGTCGTGTGGCCACAATTTAGTCTCGGCCAGTGGGTTCATAAACGGATGGGCAGCCGTAGGCATCAACATAGCATTCCACTTTTCCAGAATACCATTAATTCTGCGTACATCATCTGCAAAACCATTTTCCAATGCATTGAAATTAATTTCTGGTTTGGTCGACTTCAACTCAATCACATGAAGCACTAACTCATTTGACCAGGTAACGATTCCGTTTTCAAAGTCACTGCCATACATTCCCAATTCATGTTTGAGCACTTCATCGGTGATGGGTTTTACGGCCAATGTATCTTTATCGACCAGCATATATTCCAGCTCGATGCCGTATGCTTGAAAAAGATGAATGCGGGAGGGTTGATTCATTTTTGTGCTTTGAGTTTAGTCAAAAATACGTCCATTATCGTGTCATACAATTTGTCTTTCAGAATTTTGTCTTCAATGCCCGAGTCGATGTTGGGGTTATCATTGATTTCGATCACATAGAACTTTTCTCCGATTTCTTTCATGTCCACACCATACAGTCCTTTCCCAATTAGTGCAGTAGCTTTCAGAGCTGTTTTGAGTAATTCAGGGGGAGCTTTGTCAATGGCAATGGTCTCCACTTCGCCTCCGCGCGAACTCACTTTGCGGGCATTCCAGTTGATGATTTGCCAATGCTTGGTAGCCATAAAATATTTGCACACAAACAAAATCTGCCCATCGATAATACCCACACGCCAATCAAATGGTGTCGGTAAAAATTCTTGCGCGATCAGCAAATCAGATTTTTCAAACATGCTTTCGCGAATGCGCTTGAATTCTTCCAGTGATTCAATTTTAAATACGCCCTTAGAGAAAGCACCATCCGGTTGTTTGAGAATGAAAGGAAATGTCATTTGCTCTGGAAGTTGATCGCAGTTGTCTTCGGTGATTACAAATGATTTTGGGGTTAGTATTTTATTTGTGCTTAATAACTCATGCATGTACACTTTGTTTGTACATTTTAGAATGGACTGAGGATCATCAATGACAATCAACCCTAGTGATGCTGCCTTCTTCGCAAATCGGAAAGTGTGATGATTGACATTTGTTGTTTCGCGAATAAAAAGTGCATCGTATTGAATGAGTTGATCGAAATCATTTTTTGTGATAAACTCTGTATTGAAGCCGGCTTCCAAAGCTGCTTTATAAAAGCGCTTTAAGGCACGGTCATCGGAAGGCGGATTTTTATCTTCCGGATTCACCAGAATGGCGAGATCGTATTTTTTGCGATCTGGCTTGTAATCGCGTTTGCGATGCAAGTATTTTTCCAGTGCAATTACCAACAAGGGTTTATCAGAAACAGGCACCTCATTGATGCTGATGGGTTTGATGCTGTGCAATACCCACTTGTGTTTTTTTGAAAACGAAGCACGAATGGAAGGAGCTTGTACCAACTGAAATAATTGCCTTCCCAGTTTGTTTAGATTTTCTGAGAGCGTGTTTCCAAAATAAATGTTGAAGTCAATACGATCATACGGCTCGTTTTTGAATGTGCTTTGAATCAACTCATCAAAGTCTAATGAATCATCGCGAAGGATCGAAGGAAATCGTAAATCCTGAATGGTTGAAACACCTGGCAATACTTTATGACTGCGGGCTTCCGCTAAGAGAGAAACATAATACCCTTCACTTTGATAGTGATACGATTTGCACAAATTAATCACCTTTAGATTCTTCACCGACTGATACACCTCCATGGAGATGTACATGTCGGGAGTAATGACCTCTACATCTTCGAGATTGAATTTCCAGGTTTCTGGTTTTTCAACAACAATCAGTTTTGGCATTCAGGGAGGGTTTGTGGAATGAGTTAAGTTACGTGATTATTTCTTCTTAGGTTCTATAATTAGCAAGTTGGCGTCATATGTAACGATACCGAGCATGATACTGTTGATGAGACGATCGAAGGTGACACTGTAATATTGACTTTTCAAAGGATTCGGGTTCATCGGGTCGGCCAAATACACCTTGTTGGTGGGTTCATCGTATCCATTGATGATTACAAAATGCCCTACCGGCTCTCCTTTAATACTGTCAAACTTATTATTCGATGGAATTTCGCGTTGGGTACCGTAGAGATAGGTTGCACTAAGTCCTGTGAGTATTGGAATGTCTTTTTTCAGATAATCTTTAATCAGATGTTCGTCCAATTCTTTTTGTTGCACCACCCCACCAGATTCAATGAATTTGATGTATGCTTTCGATGCAACCTGAAGCTTTTTACTTCTAAACTTATAACGCATTTGCTTTTTCAGGTTGTTGATCATCTTCGATTGCGAAAGCGAGAACCAAGTGGGGTCGAATACATTTAAGTTATACGTATAGATGCTCGCTTGGTAACCTCGTTGCAGCGCATGGTTTCCCAACATCACAGCTAATGTGCCACCTGTCTTTAAGCTTTTCACCTCACTCACTACCTCTCGCAGCGAAATCTCATCCTGATAATATTGATAAATAGAGTGCAGGCAAGTTGGGCCGCAGGTTACGTCATCGGGTTGAGCCTTGATATCAAAGTTTAGAAACAACGCTTGTCGTGCAGGCATACTTAAAATAGTTTTGAAATGAGTAAGTCAAATACTTCAACCAAAATCAAGGCGATGATGATCCATTCCAGCAAGCTGCTTTCGCGCTGATGCGAAATTTCCCGAAATACGCTCAGATTGTCTTCAATGATTCGCAAGGTGTACTCAATTTCGCTGAAGCGCACTCGCAAATCGAAATGTTTCATCAAGCCCTTATGAAGTTTATCGAGGTATTCGTCATCCCACACATGCTCGGGCGCATCGAAAATGTAAATGTTATCGGCAATGTCGTTTTGTGTGGTGAGCGCTTTGCCAATAAACTTGATCATATCCTTACGGTTGATACTGAGTTTGCCGGTCTTTTCCAGATCGCGGGCAAAGCCTTTGATTTCCGTCAACAAGTTTTCAGTTACATTGTGATAAAAATCAAGCGCCACAGATTGTGCCAGGTTAAACATGGCAATTCGAATTACTTTGGTATCGAGTCGGTCAACAATGAGCTCATTGAAGTCAAATTCCATTTGTCCTTCCTGACTGCTCACTTGAAGTTCATCACGCAGCCAGTTGTTATTGGGATCTTTCAGATTAGGAAGAATGGCTTTGACCGCAATTTTGATTTCTTCTTCTGAATGACCAGCAAAAACGATTACGCCATAGTTGAAGTAATATTGATACCTACCATTTCCAAAACTATAAAACAGCTCGGTAGAAGATTCAGAAGCTGCTTTTACTTCTAAAAATGTTTTTATTCCTTTAATGTCAAGTTGATTGGCTACTAGCAATGCAGAAAGCTTGATCGTATTTTCCATACCTCAAGATACCATGAAAAGCGGTAAATTCCATGCTGATGTTTTGCCGTTCAAATAGGTAACATAATCATATTGTAAAAAGTTGTTATAGTTCTTTGCTTTAAGCGTTACTTTTGTATTCAAATTATCTTGCCACCATGAAAAATCGAATCATCCTTGCCGCTCTTGTTTGTATCATCACATTGCCAGCGTTGGGCTGGGGTGTCACCGGGCATCGCGCCATTGGATTAGTTGCAGAGCAACACTTATCTAACAAAGCAAAGAAGAAATTAAAGGCGTTGTTAGGTCAGCAATCGCTAGCTATTGTCAGTACATGGATGGATGAAATTCGTTCCGACTCTACGTACAACCACACTGGTGATTGGCATTGGGTTACCATTGAAACCGGCAAGACGTATGACGAATCGCCAAAAAACCCAAATGGCGATGTAATCATGACATTGGAGCGATTAATTGCAGAATTAAAATCCGGTAAACTTGACGCGAAAAAGCAAGTAGAACATTTGAAGATGATCGTGCATTTGGTGGGCGATATTCACCAACCTTTGCATGTGGGCTGCTGCGATGACCGCGGAGGCAACAGTGTGAAAGTAAAATGGTTTCGCAGCGAAACAAATCTACACACTGTGTGGGATACAAACCTGATTGATGATACCAAGCTGAGCTACACCGAAGTAGCACAAGCGTTGGGCGAACCCTCCAAAACTGAATTAACATCCTGGCAAAATGCATCCGTGCGCGATTGGGCAAACGAATCTATCAGCCATCGTAAACAAGTCTATGGGATAGGCGATGGTAATTTAAGTTATAAATACTCCTACAAAAATATGGATCTGGTGAAGTTGCGTTTGTTGCAGGCGGGTATTCGTTTGGCAGGTGTGCTGAATCAAATTTACAAGTAGATGACCATCGAACAAGCTCAACAAAAAGTAGACGAATGGATCAAACAATATGGAGTTCGCTACTTTAGCGAACTCACCAACATGGCCATTCTGACCGAAGAAGTAGGAGAGGTGGCTCGCATCATCGCCAGGCGCTATGGTGATCAATCTGAAAAAGAATCGGATAAAAATAAAGAGTTGGCCGATGAACTGGCCGATGTACTTTGGGTATTGATTTGTCTGGCCAATCAAACGGGAGTTGATCTTACGAAGGCACTCGAAAAAAATCTGGAAAAGAAAACCACCCGCGACAGTCAACGGCACATCAACAATCCGAAGTTATCGTAGCTGAAGAACCCCATTCTTCAATCGGGGCAATACCTCATACTGGTCGGGCGTAACACAGAATTTAAGATCGTCATGAATATTAAGTTTATTCAATCGCCTTACATGCGATGACGTGTTGAGGAAACTCACCATGTCATTCTTTGCAATGTTGTATAAATGCTGCGCAGCCAGAGGCGCATCGCAGTCAGGCCCCAGATAATCTTTCAGTTTTTCTACCAAAGCACCTGCAAACAAGGTATCTTCCAAATTCACTTTACCCTTCCAGCCGGCACACACCACCAACACATTGTTTTCATTGAACAGTAAATATTTGGCTACCGCATTCAAATTCAAAAACGTACCAATAATAACCTCTTTGGCACCTTTCGATTTTTCAATTGCTTGTGTTCCATTAGTTGTGGTAAAAGCAATTTTTAATCCACGCACCTGCTCGCCCATATATTCAAAAGGCGAATTGCCTTTATCGAATCCATCTACTTTTTTTCCATCACGTTCACCCGAAGTCACATAACCCCTCAAGCGCATTTGCCGGCATTCTTCCAAATTTGCAAAAGGCGTAATGCTTTCTGCTCCGTGTGCAAAGGCCGTCACCATGCATGATGTAGCGCGAAGAATATCCACCACCACTACCGTTTTATCTTGCACCGGATAGAGATGCATCAGTTCAGGACTCAGGCAAACATCGATTGTTTTCATCACTCAATTTGAAGATTTGTTAATTTGATAATTTGAAGATCTCAGAATGTAACAACCAGCAGGCTCAATTGACACTGTTCAGA
This sequence comes from Cyclobacteriaceae bacterium, assembly GCA_013140555.1. Taxonomy (GTDB): domain Bacteria; phylum Bacteroidota; class Bacteroidia; order Cytophagales; family Cyclobacteriaceae; genus ELB16-189. The sequence continues at coordinate 6,942 of JABFSO010000060.1, forward strand.
ATTCATGCAAACACCTCTTGTTTTCATTTGGATAGAAGGCACTTGCTGGGTATTACTTTACAATTTCGTTGAAGGTGGCTTGCCGAATTGGGATTATCTAACAGCAGCGCATCACACCAGTCCGTGCATGCTTCCAGTGTTCTTCCAAGTTTATACAAAGCAATAGCCCTATTGTGGAGAGAATTGCTATGCTCCGGATTTAGCTTAACTGATTTATTAAAATCCTCAACAGCCAACTGAAATTGCTTACGCTTCAAATAGTTGGTGCCTCTATAAAAGAAATATTGAAAATTATCCGGCTCCAGTTCAATACTTTTATTGTACATCAGAACGGCCGATTTCAAGCTGTCTTGCTGTTCGAGTAAATCACCCGCCTGAAAATAATATTCCGCTTCATCGGGAAGCTCTTTGATCAAAATCTGATAATGATGTAAGGCTTCCTTTCTTTTTTTTAGATTAGTTAGTGTAACAGCCAGATTATATCGATACAAAGTAACGCTCGGGTTGTCGGCAACCAACTTTTCAAGAATCACTTGCGCTTCTTCGTATTTTTCTTCTGTCATTAGCTCAATAGCCTTGTTGTTTTGCTCTTCAGCAACTTGCGCTATTGCCCAATTCAACGAGAAAAGAAAAGAGAATGTAAATGCCACTATACGCATACTATCCAAT
>JABFSO010000099.1 GCA_013140555.1 Cyclobacteriaceae bacterium
CAATAGTAATTTTAATCTCGGGTCGTCTGGTGGAGGAAGCTTTTTCAATGGAGATATCGATGAAGTCGTATTCTACAAAGGAGCATTGTCGTTAGCTCAGCTACAACGCATTCAAAGTTATTTGGCCATTAAATACGGAATTACCTTAGATCAAACCACCGTACAAAATTATGTAGCGTCAGATTGGAACGGTGCTACCGGAACCATCGCGTGGGATGCAACGGCTGCGGGAATCTATAGAAATGATATTACTGTAATTGGTCGCGATGATAACTCCGGTCTCAGCCAAAAACAATCGGCTAGCGTCAATGCGAATAATGTATTGACGATTGGTAACACAGCGATAGCAGCTGACAATATTTCGAATTCGAATACATTCACAGTCGATAAGAGTTTCTTCTCGTGGGGTCATAACAATCAAGTGATGGCAGCCTTGACGGGAACTGATTTTGGAACAACGGTGAATGCAGAGGTAATTCTCGCGCGCTTAGCCAGAACATGGTTCTCGAAAGAAACCGGAACGGTAGGAACATTAAAATTACGTTTCAACATGGCCAATGTGGTTGGTGTGAGCGGTGTGCTAGGTAATAATGACCTTAATGATGTTCGATTGTTGGTCGATGCTGATGGCGTGTTTGCAACAGGAGCAACGTCTGTGGCACCATCAAGCATAAACAATACAACAGATATAGTAGAGTTTGATTACGATTTTGCTGCCGGAACTGGATTCTATTTTTCGATTGGTACTGTAAATCTTACTACCGCTCCGCTACCTGTGGAGTTGATCAGCTTTACAGCTACGCCAGATCAGGATGGAGTTGCCTTGAAATGGGCAACAGCTTCCGAGCTCAACAATCATTATTTTGAAGTGGAATCTTCCATTGATGGAAAAAATTGGAGCGTTGTAGCTAAGGTGGATGGAATGGGTACGAAGACAATCCGCACCGATTATCAGCAATTGGATGCAACCCCTTATCAGGGAATATCCTATTACCGATTAAAGCAAGTGGACTTTGATGGCAAATCGACCTATTCAAATATAGAGCAAGTTGATTTTCATAATGCCATTAAGTTGACCGTGTCGCCTAACCCATCGAATGGAAGCAATACGGTAAAGATCAAATTGAATGCGGTGCCATTTGGTTCGCAATTATTAATACGAGTGATCAGCTTGCAAGGTATTGAGTTGGTGCGCCATCAGATTCAATTGACAGAAAAGAATAGTGTAGAGCAGCAACTGGATGTGAAAGGTTTAGCGAATGGAACCTACCTCATTACAGCCGAGTTTGACGGACAAGTTCATCAGGCGAAATTGATAGTTACTCATTAATGAAAGTAAAGAGCTAATAAAAAAAGCCCCGCGTTTCGTGGGGCTTTTTATTTCTTATAAGTTTTAGATGGTTAATTCACGATCGGATTTTTCTTGATCATGATTATATCTACTCCTTTTTCTTTTGCAAGTGAATTGATTCGCTCGGTGTTTTGTTGAATCGTTTGCTGCAACTTGGTGAGCTCTTCATCAATAATTTTAGATAACTGCTGACGTACTTCTTCTCCTTGTTGTGTGGGTGGAAAATCTCCGGCAGCCTGCTCGCTCAGTAAGTGAGCCAATCGATTATTGATTTTGATTCCATAATTCAATGGATCTTGTACGCTCTTATTTTTTGTTTGGTGCAAATTGTTTTCGTGTTGTGTCAATTCTGTTTCAAACTTTTTCACCATTTCCAATAGCTCTTTGTATTGCGCTTCGTTGCCCATTTTATTTTTCAATGAACCAAGATCTTCTTTGATCTTACGAATATCAATCACACCTTGATTGGCTTCGCTTACTTTGTCGCGCACTTTTACTAAGAAATCAAACTGTGCTTGAAATTCATCGGCTGTGGTATTGATACGTGGGTCTTTCAATATCTCAAACTCCTGTTCAAAAGTTTGATCGTTTACAGTTAGCTGTACTTTGTATTTACCGGGCACAGCTTTCGGCCCCACATTGGGCGAACCATAAAACACCAATCCGGGAATCGACTGAAACCCCGGGTAACGCATATCCCAAACGAAGCGGTTGCCACCGGCTTTTACCTTTAGCTGTTGATTTCGTTCTTTCGATTGGTTGTTGAATGTGCGGATAACTTTCCCACCGTTTTCCACGAAAGTGATTTTCACTTCATCTTTTTCATCCAGCGCTTTCAAATAAAAATGTACCATCACACCTCCCGGATGATTTTCGCCTTCGCCCTTGCGCGGCTCTCGATATCCTCCCTGACTCGGCATGCGATACGTTGGCATGGGCTTGTAGAGAATTCGATCTTTCGAAGCCAATTCGGTAGTTAGTTGTTGGAGAGGCGTAAGATCATCGATCATCCAAAATCCACGACCGTGTGTTGCTGCAATGAGGTTGTCATTCTTTACGGTAAGATCAGCAATCGGCACGGGAGGAATATTTAATTTGAATGAATTCCAACTCGCGCCATCGTCAAACGAAATCCACATTCCTTTTTCGGTTCCCGCATATAACAAGCCCGGACGCTTGAGGTCGGCACGCACTACACGCGCAAATTCTTCGGATGGAATTCCTTGTGTTATCTGAGTCCAGGTTTTTCCATAGTCGGTGGTTTTGTAAATGTATGGAGTGTAGTCGCCAAATTTGTACGAGGTAGCTACTGCGTAGGCACCACCTTTCACAAATGGATTTACATCAATGCTATTCCACATGTTATATTTTGGAGATGTAGGTGGTGTTACGTTTTTCCAACTTTTCCCACCATCAGTGGTTACATGTATTAATCCATCATCCGATCCGGTCCAGATTTCATCTTTTGTAAAGGGAGACTCTGCAATCACAAAAATGTTAGCATAATATTCTGCACCCGTATTATCTTGTGTGATCGGGCCTCCAGATGATTTGATTGTTTCGGGTTCACCGCGGGTTAGATCCGGACTAATCTCTTGCCAACTTTGACCTCCATTAGTAGTGGCATGTAAATGATTGGATCCGGCAAATAATTTTTTGGGATCGTGTTTGCTGAATACTAACGGATAATTCCAGTTGAAACGATACTTCATCACTTCCACACCCGAGCCTGCTGGTAGATCGGGCCACACATTGGTGCTACGTTCCTGACCGTTTTCTAAATTCTGCATGCTCATGTAGCCTTTAAAATCACTTCCGTAAATGATGGAAGGATTGAGTGGATCTGGTGCCAGATGCGCGCTTTCACCAATGGAAAGAGCCACCCAATCTTTATCTGAGATAGAGCTTGCGCTAGTGCGATGTGGAATGCGCACGCTTGTGTTGTCTTGTTGTGCTCCAAGAATATTGTAAGGAAATGAATTATCAGTTGTAACACGATAAAACTGTGCCGTAGGTTGATTATGATAGGTAGTCCAGTTTTCACCATCGTCATTTGAAATCTGAGCACCACCATCATCGGCAATGGCCATGCGCTGGTTATTCGTAGGATCGATCCACAGATCATGGTGATCGCCATGCGGTGCATCTTTTAGTTCAAAAGTTTTCCCTCCGTCTTTTGATACGCCATAACTCACATTCATCACAAATACTTTGTCTTCGTTTTGCGAATCGGCATAGATGCGGCAATAATACCACGCACGTTGCAGCAATGCACGATCTTGATTTACGCGTGTCCACGTGCTACCGGCATCGTCTGATCGATAAATACCTGGAGCTTCTGTGTTTTCGATTATAGAGAAAATGCGGTTCGAGTTGACAGGTGAAACGGTTACTCCGATAATGCCATTGATCCCTTTCGGCATTCCGGGTTTGTCTGATAGATTCTCCCACGTTTCGCCACCATCGGTGCTTTTATACAATTTTGAATCAGGGCCGCCACTGTCCATGCGATATCCATTGCGTTTCATATTCCACATGGCCGCATATAAAATGCGTGGGTTGTTAGGATCCATCACCAGATCACCAGCCATGGTAGAAGAATTGATGTACAGAATTTTTTTCCACGTGGTGCCGCCATCGGTGCTTCTGAAAATTCCACGCATTTCATTTGGTTTCCACAGGTTGCCCATCGCAGCTACATAGACTACATCAGCATTTTTTGGATGAATGCGAATGCGTGAAATATGTCGTGAGTCTTTTAGCCCGATGTGTTTCCAGGTTGTGCCTGCATCGGTTGATCGCCATACGCCCCAGCCGCTTGATACATTGTTGCGCAGTGTTTGTTCACCTTCGCCAACATAAATTACATTAGGATCGCTGGGTGCTACGGCCACTGCACCAATCGTTCCGCCAAAATAATTGTCTGTCAGGTTCTCCCATGATTGTCCTGCGTCTTTCGTGCGCCACACTCCTCCACCCACGGTGCCGAAATAATACAAGTTCGGGTTGCCGGCTACACCGGTGACAGTACATGATCTGCCTCCGCGGTAAGGCCCCACTTCGCGCCAGCGTATGCCAGAGTAAAGGCTTGCATCAAACGAAAGTGTAGATGGCTGTGGCTTTTTTTGTGCCAACACATCTGCGACAAGCAGGACAAGTATGAAAAGAACGATTTGCTTCATGAAATTAATTATTGATCATCGTGTCTTTCGTTTCCGTAATCAGAGCCGGCATGTTTTTATCTTTAAACAACTTGTTGTATTGCTGAATGTCGCTGTTGATTAAGATTTGCATTTGCTGTTTGTACTTCACCCAGTCGGCTTGCACATCGCGGGCGCGATCTTGTGCGCCTTTGGTCAATCGTGGATCGTGCGTATCGGCTACGCCACGCAACTGCAAAAATTCTGAGTTGAGTTTGTTCGGGAAGTTGATTACGTCCTGGAAGTTTTTACTGCACGGTTCGATCAGATTGTTTTCCCACTTTTCATTTTTCTTGATCAACTCTTTGCCTGTGTTGATGATTTCTTTTGCATCGGCATTGTCTTTCAGTGATTCGTTGTAGGTTTCAATTTGCTTTTTCACCTGGCGCATTTTGTTCACCGATTTGTGTAGCTCTTCAAATTGATCTCCTGCTTGTTTTAAAAATTCTTGCTGGGCAGCCCACTCTGCTGGTGTAGCCGTAATTTTTGGATCGGAAATAATTTCTAGTTCTGTTTCCGAAGTTACGCCATGATGTGTGATACGTGCTTTGTATTTACCTGGAGCAACGCGGTAGCCTTGATAATCGCCATACACAAAGACACCGGGCACGCCACTCAATGCTTCCGTTCTGAAATCCCAGGCAAAACGATTCACGCCAGCTTCGGCAGGAATGGTTTGTTTGGCAGGAGGGCCACCGGGATAAGGTTTAAAGCTTTCATCTTTTTTGTTGGTGTAGCTGCGAATGACTTTGCCACTCATATCCAAAATATCGAGTGTTACTTTAGTTGTATCAGCTTTGTCTTTCAGATAGTAATCCAACAACACACCGTTGGCCGGATTGCGACCTAAGCCCGGAATGTCTCCAAAATATTCAGGAATAGTAACAGACGATAAGCGATAAGTTGGTTTCGGTGTGAAGATTTTCAGACTCGCGTCTACTATACCTTTCGTTTGTTGAATGGCACCCAAGTCATCTAAAATCCAGAAAGATCTTCCGGCCGTAGCTGCTACTAAATCATTGTCTCGAATGATCAAATCTGTCACCGGAACAATCGGTAAGTTCAACTGAAATTTGCTAAAGGAATTTCCGCCATCGGCAGACAAATAGAAACCTCTTTCTGATCCGGCATAGAGCAACCCTTTTACTTTTTTGTCTTCGCGAATTACTTTGATGAAATCATCTGCATCCACACCGTTTCCAATTTTAGTCCAGCTTTTGCCATAGTCGGTAGACTTGTAGGTCATGTTGCTGTAGTCGCTGAACTTGTAACGTGATGCTGAAATATAAACTGTAGCTGCATCGTGTGGAGAAACTTCGATGGAGTGAATCATTCCTTCGGGTAACCCGGCCGGAGTTACGTTTGTCCAAGTTTTGCCACCATCTTTAGTCAGTTGCACTAATCCACAATCGCTACCGGTGTAAATCACTCCTGCTTGATGAGGAGATTCAACCACATAATAAATGGTGTTGTAGTTTTCGCCACCTGCTCCTTCGTTGGTAATCGGTCCACCGCTTACATCTTGCTTGGTGGTATCATCGCGCGTTAAATCTGGTGAGATGACATCCCAGCTTAACCCACCGTTGGTTGTTTTGAACAATACATTGCCGGCATGATACATTGTTTTAGGATCATGAGGTGAGTTTATCAAGGGAGCATTCCAGTTGAAGCGGTACTTCATTTTCTTTGGGGCGAATGCTAAATTGGTAGAAGGGTACTCTTGTAAATCCTTCACTTCACCTGTTCGTCTATCCAAGACATCAATCTGACCTTGATAGCAACCACCGTATAAAAATTCCGGATTGTTCGGATCGTTGAAAGCAACCCATGCACTTTCGCAGCCGGGACCGTTGATCCAATCTTTGTCGGTAATGCCGAAACTTCCGTTGCGGCTCGGTGTAGCTACCGAGGAATTATCTTGCTGACCACCATACACCCAATATGGAAACTGGTTGTCGGCAATCACTCTGTAAAACTGCGAGGTAGCTTGGTTGTTGATTGGCGAAAACGTGCGGCCGGTGTTGTAGCTGATTTCGGCACCGCCATCATCAGCCAAAGCAAAGTTCTGATTGTTCTTTGGGTTGATCCATAAGTCATGTGTATCGCCATGGCCTACGCGAATGTTGGAGAATGTTTTACCACCATCGATAGAGCGCATCATGGGCGCGTTGAGCACATACACTACATCGGCATTGACCGGATCGGCAAACACTTCCATGTAATACCAAGAGCGTGAAGTAATATTTTGATCGGTGGAAAGTAGATTCCATTTTTTGCCGCCATCATCTGACCGATACAATCCGGCTTTTGATTTTTCAGCTTCTACAATGGCAAACACGCGATTGGGGTTGGCGCGTGAAACACTCACTCCAATTTTTCCCATTTCTTTGGGCAAGCCTTCGTTGATTTTAGTCCAGGTTTCACCACCATCTGTCGATTTCCAAATGTTGCAGCCAGGGCCTCCGCTTTCTACTTTCCATGGATAACGTCTGTGTTGCCAAGTGGCTGCATACAAAATACGTGGATTGGTATAATCGATGCTGAGTGAAGAGGCGCCCGTGTTTTCATCTACAAACAGTGTGCGTTTCCAGGTGGTACCGCCATCAACAGATTTATAAATTCCTCTTTCAGTACTGGGGCCATGCACCGTGCCTTGTGCTGCTACATACACTACATCGGGATTGTTTGGATGAACGATTACATCGGAGATATGGCGAGTTTTTTCAAGCCCTACATTCTTCCAGGTTTTACCTCCATCGGTTGATTTGTAAACACCATCACCATAGGAAGTCATCACACCACGCACCGCATGTTCGCCAGTGCCCACATAAATTACATTGGGATCCGATTCGCATACAGCGATGTCGCCAATGGATCCTACTTTAAAAAAACCATCCGAAATATTTTTCCAGGTGGCACCACCGTCATCAGTTTTGCCAACTCCTCCGCCAGTGTAACCAACATAATAAACCATGGGATCGAGAGGATCGCCAACAATAGCATTGGCACGACCTCCCCGAAAGGGGCCAATGTTACGCCATTTTAATCCTTTAAACTGATCGGCTTTGATTGTGGCCGTAGTTGAGTTGTCTGTTTTTGACTTTGTTTTTTGTGCGATGCCTGAAAAGGCAATGAGCAACAAGGCAAAGAGTGCGATACTTTTTCTCATGAGGTTTTCGGTTTGAATACCTAATTAAGAAAAAAATATGACAACTTGTTGTGAAAGTATATGAGTGGTGGCGGAGTTAAGGTTAATCTCCTTTAGGGGCAGCTTCAAAAACTTCAATCTCCGTTCTGCGATTTACTTCGCGCCCACCGGTTTCATCATCATTGGAAACGATGGGCCGCTCTTCGCCATAGCCAACGGCACGCAGTCGATCGGGGGCAACACCGCGCTGAAGCAAAAACGCCACAACGGATTGTGCACGTTTAAGTGATAGCGCTTTGTTGGTAGCATCATCGCCTGAGTTATCGGTATGGCCGTTGATTTGAAGTTTGATGAGAGGACTGTTTTCCATCAGGTTAAGAATGCTTTCTAACTCGCCAATGGATTCCGTTTTGATTTCGGTTTTGCCAACGTCAAAGAAAATGTTTTTCATAACCACCTTCGATCCCACTTCGGCTTTCTGCATAAAAATGCCCGTTTCAATTTCTTGAGCGTCCGTAAAGGCAGGCACTTCAAAATTGAGCGAGTTGAATAAGTAGCCGTTTACGGATGTGTTGATTCCATAATTACCACCATGTGGAATGATGATTTTAAATTCTCCGGTACTGCTGTTGGAGTATACGCGCTCGATTACTTTGTTTGTTTTGTTGTCCACCAAAATGATCTGCGCCTTCAGCGGCTTAGCAGATTCTGCGTCTAAAACTTTACCTGATAGTTGCGTAGCGAGCCCCAAATCTTTTTGAAAGCTGATCATCGCATCCACAAATTCATCGCCTATGATTTCTGCTTCTTTGGTGGTGTCTATCGCTACGGGAACTGCGGCAATTATCTCTTCTTGTTTAGGTGGTGGTGGAGGATCGTGAAATTGCACAAAACAGATGTCAGAATTGCCAACACCCTCGGGGCGCATGGCACTGAAGTAGCCTCGCTTCTTATCTTTTGATAAATAAAAATAGTTTTCAAATTTAGGTGTGTTGATGGGGTAGCCTAAGTTGGCAGGCTTCGTCCATTGCCCATTTACCAACTCGCTTTTAAAAATGTCGAAGTCACCTAAGCCCAAATGGCCATCGGATCCAAAATACAAATGGCCATCCGGATGAATGAAGGGGGCATCCTCATTTCCTTTCGAGTTTATTTTTGGCCCTAGATTTTTTGCTTTGCCCCACTCACCGGTGCGTAGCTTTTCACTTACGTAGATATCCAATCCTCCATAACCACCTGAGCGATCGCTGGTGAAGTAAAATTTGGTTCCGTCCGGTGATAGACACCCGGATGTTTCCCACGAAAGTGTATTTATTTCTTTGCCCATCGATTTGGGTGTACTCCATTTCTCACCATCAAAATCGGATTGATAGATGTCGCCATTGCCTTTTTCGTAATAGAGAAAAATGGTTTTGCCATCGGGTGTCAGGTAGGTAGCTGCATCGTGAAATTGATCGTTGATTTTATCGCTTAATTTTTGAGGCACCTCCCAGGTTTCTCCGACCAGATGTGTGCTGAGGATATCTTCAAACAACGTGTTGAATTTTTTATCCCTTTGTAATGAATCGCGCGCAGAAGTAAAAATCAACAGGTCTTCTTTTTCATTGATGAGGGGCCCGTAGTCTTGAAAGGGTGAGTTGACAGGAAACTCTAAAATCTTGATACTACACAAAAGAGGGTGGCGCATGAGTGAATCGCCTAAATGACATTGCTGAATTTTGTGCTGCGCTATGGTGGATAATTTTTTATTTTTCTCTTTAAATTTTTTGTAGTGCTCCATCGCTCGACCAAAGTGTGAATTACTTTGTAATGCTTCAGCGAGGTAATAATCGATATCAGGATCTACGTTCGGGTTTTTTCGGTAGGCTTCTTCCAGATAAGGAAGTGCTTGTGCCTCTTGCCCTGCAGAGAGATAGGTTTGACCAATTTTTAATTGGATTGTAGCATCGCCCGGCAACTTAGATTGTGCCAGTGTGTAATTTTCTAATGCTTGCCGATAGTCGGCTTTCGCATAAAATTTATCGCCTTTTTCGATCAGTGATTTCGCATCCTGACCATACAAAACATAGCCAGAAAGAAATAACGAAACAAAAAAGGTTATACAGGTGGGGGTGTTCCTGTTCATAACCTGCAATATAAATAGAAATGATATGCCGTTGGCTATCGATTATGTAAGGCGTGCATTGCTTTTATAAATGCGGGCTTAATGGCATGTCCGTTTTGGTGATGCTGCCCTTTTACCACCCATTGTCCATTCACTAATGTGCCTAAATTTCGGCTTGTATCAGAAGTGTAAATCAGGGTAGAAAGCCTGTTCTTTTCGGAGGTAGTAGCCAGCAGGTGAGAAGTAGCGTGGACTACAAGCGAATCTAACGGCTGCCCAATTGCAAAATGTTCTTCTGCATGATTTCCCATCGCCATTCTTCCACGAGTGGCAGCTTCGTTTGTCATTGCCCAGGCAGCATCGCCATCAAATGTGTTGCGCTTATTGGTAACAAGTCGCTGGCGGTAATCAATCATCCGAAACTCTTCGAAAGGATTTAACCCAATGTGACTATCGGTGCCAATGCACCAATGGCCTCCTAGTTTTACATATTCTTTCATGCGAAAGATTCCATCGCCCAAGTTGCCTTCGGTGCTGGGGCACAACACAACGGTAGCATGCGACTTTGCCAGTCGCTGTAATTCATCGTCATTCAAATGCGTGGAGTGAACGAGATAAAACCGATCGTTCACCGGCAGGTGATCCAACAACCATTGCATGGGTCGCTTGCCTGAAAATGCCAGACAATCTTCTACTTCTTTTTTCTGTTCGGCTACATGGAGGTGAAAAGGAATTTTTGATGGGCCTTGCTCAAAGGTGGTTTTTACATCATTTAAATCTACCGCCCGAAGGGAATGCACACTAAAACCCAATGAAGCTGTATCGTATTTTTTAACAACCTGTGCTGACGATTCCAGCAATCGAAAATAGTCATCAACTGTTTTAGAAATAAATCTTCGCTGACGTGGTTGAGGGTCTTGTCCAAAAGTTCCTTTCTGGTAGAACACGGGCACAAGTGTAATTTTTATTCCGGCTGATTTCGCAGCACGCACCATGCGTTCGCCCATTTCAGCTAAATGCGCGTAGAGCTTTCCATCTTTATCGTGATGGAGGTAGTGAAACTCGGCCACGTGCGCATAGCCTTGGCGTACCATTTCAGCATAGAGCATGGCGGCAATTGCTTCGGCCTGATCGGGATCTACGGAGAGGGTGCACTTATACATTTCTTCGCGCCATGTCCAGAAGTCATCGTCAATACCGGCTGCATGATTTTCAGCCAAGCCTGCCATAGCATATTGAAAGGCGTGAGAATGTGCGTTTTGAAACCCGGGTAAAGCATAACCTTGCACCATTTCGATGGCAATAGCTTCTTGTGGAGCGTGGTTACTGAGATATTGAATCAATCCGTTTTCATCCACACCCACATAGGCAGGCGAAAGCCATTTCTCTTGAAGCAGCAATGAAGAGAAGCAAAAGAATTTAAGTGAGGAGATTTGTGTTGAGAGTTGAGTGTTCATTTTTATTAATGTTAGGTTTTCCCTCACCCTGGATAATGTTGGTGGACAATACTTCTTAATTTAGAGGGGAGCGAAGGGATTAATAATTATAGTTCTTGCTTTTGTTGGTTTCAGTTGAATTTAAATATTTCCCTCACCCCGTCCACCGTTGGTGCACACCCCCTCTCCCGTGGGAGAGGGGGTGTGCAGGTATATTAGAAATTATAGTTTCAAGACTTTTTTTATTTGTTTGAATTTTCTCTCTCACCGCTCACTCTTTGGTGGACGCCCCTCTCCCACGGGAGAGGGGAAGGGGTGAGGGTAAATTCTTCCGTCTCTCTAAAAGCCTTTCTTTAATCATTCTTGCAACTGCAAATACATTGCGTTCAACTTCTTCATTAGTGAAGCGCATGATTTCTATTCCGAACTCGTTCAAGTAGGCTTCACGTTGTTGATCATATTCGAGCTGCGCTGGTTGCAGATGAATTTTACCATCTACTTCTAATCCTAGTTTTGTTTCTTCGCAATAAAAATCAATAATAAAACCCTCAAATGGGTGCTGCCTTCTGAATTTAAATCCTGCTAGCTTTCTATTTCGGACAACCTGCCATAATTTTTCTTCAGCCTCGGTAGGCTCTTTCCTCATGCGCCTTGCATTTTCTTTCAGCAATTCGGCTAATTTTTCATGTTTCCATTTATTAGACTCTTGATTCATTATAAAAAATTCAGCGCAAGGTATCTATCAATTTCTTCAGGACACGCTTCAATACGAATTGCATTTTGCCTGCCCGGTCTTCATGGAATTGCGTTTCCGAATCGTCCATATAATTTACTTTACTCATTTCCAATTGCAATGCATGTCGTTGTAAATGCGGTTGGCCATAGTGGCGAGTGATGTATCCTCCTTTGAATGGATAATTGTGACTAAATGAATAGTCAGCACTTTGTAATGTTTGTACAGCATCTGAAATGATTTCTGCGGAGGCAGAAGTGCCATCGGCATTGCCCAGAATTAGATCCGGAAATTTCTCTGCGTGAATCGAAGGCACAAATTGTCGAATGGAGTGACAATCCCACAGCAATACCTTCCCAAATTTTTGGTGCAAGCGATTTAGCTCGCTCTCTAGTTTTTGATGGTAGGGTTGGTAATAGGCAGAAACTCTTCGGGCCATTTCATTTGGTAAAATTTCTTTTCGCTCATCGCGATAGATTAGTTCACCTAAAAAGTTGGTTGTGGGGCACAAGCCGGTGATCACGCGACCATCGGAATAGAGTGGTTTACTTTGTGGATCGCGATTAAGATCGATTACCCATCGGCTATAGTTAGCCGTAATCAGTGTGATTCCAAGCGAAGGTGCAAAGCCATAAAGTTTATCTACGAACCAATCGGTGTCATCCAGCGATTGAAGAAACTCGGATTTGTATTCGTCTTTTAGCTCTTGAGGAAACAATGTACCGCAGTGTGGCACACTCAGAAGGATAGATACTTCTGGTTGTGTGGCAGCAAAGAGATTGTAAACCGGATTCATTTTTTATTTGAAGAGGCTTCTTTAGCTGCCATGGCTTGTGCGAATGCATAATCTTTTGCTTGGCGTGCTTCTACTAAAGCATTTTGAAGTTCCTGCTTAGCTAGTGCCGATTCTAATCTGCATTTTTCAACTTCTGTTTTTAATTCAAGGGCAATCCCTTGTTCCATTTTTGCAGCAGTTTTATTGACTAATCCATAAAAAAATAATCCAACATTTGCGATATGCGAAATCACAAGGGCACTTATCAAAACCCGAGACTTGTTATGGTTTGTTTGATCCATCATTTATAAAGTTTGAAATTTGAAGTTGTGCTGTGAGTTGGCTTTGATGTTATTTCTCTTTCGATTTCTTTTTCTTCTTTTTCTTTCCGGAAGAATCCACTTTCTCTTGAAGCAATTTGATTTCTTCTCGAGCAGCTTTTAATTGAAGAGCGGTTAACTTTTGGCGAAGCTCTAATTTTTTAAAATTACTTTCAAGTTCACCACGATTCGTTAAATCTATTTTTTTCTTCAATGCGATGATTCGATGATACGATTGATTGATGCGCTCAGCAGAAATTTCTCCACTGGCCACTGCATTTTTTATAACTGAAAAAATTCGCTGCGGACTTACCTTTTGGCTACCCGGCACATTGTTCGCAAAACATAAAATATCTACTCCGGCCAGTATCGCCATTTTAATGGACTCGTCCAGACCGTACTGTTTTGTAATGGCTTCCATCTGCATGTCGTCTGAAAAAACAACTCCTTGATAGCCCAATTTTTTGCGTAGCATACCATCCAACATATCTACAGACAAAGTACCGGGCCTTCCCGATTTATCTAATTCTTTATTTACAATGTGGCAACTCATAACGCCATCTACTAAACCAGAATCCAGTAGACTCTGATACGGTTTTATCTCGCGGGGTGTCCATGATTTGGTAACATCGGCAATGCCGTAATGTGAGTCAGTGGTAGAGCTACCATGTCCGGGGAAATGCTTCAATACTGTTACCACACCATACTTGCGATGTTGCCTAATAAATTCTCCCGCCATCATGGTTACGGTATCCTCGTTGGGTGAATAAGAGCGCTCGGACTTCACAATCACAGGATTAGTAGGCTCCACAGCTACATCTACACAAGGCGCAAAGTTTACATTGAAGCCCAATCCGGAAAGAGTAGAAGCAGTTGCTTCTCCATAAAACCGAGCAGAGTCCAGCGACTTGGATTTACCGGTGGCGCGTGCTGTAATGGATTTTGTAAAACCATATTTCTCTTTCAAGCGATTTACTTTGCCACCTTCCTGATCAATGGAAACGAAGATTGGATAAGGGGCAGCTTCTTGGTAAGTCCAAATAATTTTTTTCAAATCCGCGAAAGCGCTGGATTTTTTTGGAATATTTTTTTCAAACAAAATGATGGAGCCGATATTTCCTTTCCGCACTTCTTCCAGCACGGCAGTGTCGATTTGTGCATACGGAATCCCCATCAAAATCATTTGCCCAATTTTGATATCAAGGCTGTCGCGGGTTTGGGCTGATACCGAAATGGTCGGGAGCATCATCATCCAAACGATTCCAGATACCATCACGCTTCTATTCAATCTGCATTTCATAAAACTAAACTTCATATAGCTAATACTTCTCATAGATACTCTTAAGAATGGTTTCCATCTGCTTGCGCAATTCGCTAGTAGATGCCACGTAGTTGTTACTCATCATACTAAAGATGAGTGTTTTTCCTTTTTTTGTTTTAATGAACCCACTCAGGCAATGGTTGTTGCTGAGCGTTCCGGTTTTTGCATAAATGTAAGGCACATCTGCTTTGTACCAATTTTTTATAGTGCCACTTTTTCCACCTACGGCCAGCAGTTTAAATAATCGATCGGAGGGAATAGTCCTGTAAATTTTATTCCATATATGCACAATGCTGCGCGGTGTCACCAAATTAAATCGTGATAATCCGGAGCCATCTACCCATTGAGGAGCATCCGGCAAATCGGCCAGTAGTTGCTTGGTAGCATATCGAATAGCGATTTCAGGCTGCAAGGTGTCGCTCACTACGGCTGCACATTGCAACAGCAATTGTTCAGCAATGTGGTTGTCACTTTCTACCATCATCACCTTGAGCAAACTATCAAGAGGTACGCTGCGTAGAATTTGAGCGTCTTTCAACAAGGGCTTTTCGATTACCTCTACGGATCTCTTCAATGTATCGCGAAGTAGAGAAGCAATGAGTGATGAGGAAAAATGAATAGGTACACTCCATCGCGTGCGACTCTTTTGGCCGGGATAATGGCGGAGCGTATTTGCATCGATGTCGCGCCTTACTTCTTCCGTTGTGCGCGCTTCGGTTTCTTCAAGGATGTATGGTTGAAAAAAGGAAGGTGTGGCTATTAGCTTTCGCGAATTGTTTTTTTGGATGGCCATTAAATTACCATACATAGAAACAGCTGACCGCTCCGGAGCATAGCCAAATGGATAGTCGTCCCACGACCAACCCTCACCCAAACCAGTTGTTTGAAAATGACTTTGCGATAAGTATAACTTCCGCGGATTATTTTTTAAAAACGAAAAGGCCCGATCGTTTGTAAATACATCTGTATTAAGAAACGAAGGATCGCCCATGCCCCATACCAACAACGAATCGCTTACGATTTTGTATTTGAATGCAATAGCCGAATCACCTAGCAATTTTAAGCTTGTATAGAAAGTAAAAATTTTAGTGTTCGATGCAGGCGTAAAATATTTTTGTTCGTTGTAGGCAATCAACGTTTTGTTTTGACTGGGATCAAACAGAACAAAACCCGTATGGTCGCTGAATTTATTTTCAGTGACACGCAGTTGTTTCACCACGTATGCCTTCGATGAACAACCGATCATCAGGCTGACGAAGCCAATCCAAAAAACAAACCGCATTACTTTTTATCGGATAAGTAACGTTCCACTAGCACATGACGGTGATGTGTTTCGTGCCCGGCAATGATAAAGCCTAATCCGACAACCGATAATTCGTTGTTATTTGCGAGGCCTTTGCGAGTCAGCATTTCTGGCGTGAAGCCTTCAAACAAATCGATTGTAGAGGCGCGCAAGCGAGCCATTTCATCGGCAATCTTTTTTAAGCTGCGACCTTCTGCGTTGGCTTGCGGTGCGTAGTCGTTTTCTTCAAATCCCGCCAAAGGAGTTTTGTCATTGCGGGCAAAGCGCAATGCTCGATAGGTAAAGATTCGCTCGGCATCGATCATGTGACACAACAATTCTCGTACAGTCCATTTGCCATCGGCATATCTGTAATCGGCTTTTGATTCCGGGATACTATGCGCTATTTCAGACATACGATTGCCCGATACGCGCAACGCTTGAATCAAATCCGTTTCTTCAACTTGTTTAATATAGTTCTTATAAAAGTGCGGAATGCTTTCTAAGTTTAACAGCATAGCAAATGGGTTAGAAGTCGGTAAATAATTTGTCGGGCAGGGTTTCGCTAACTTTTACATTTTTCGGCCCGCCATTGTCTGAACGATCAGCGGAAAGCAGCACGTTGCCGTACTTTTGATAATTATCCCATGGGCGAATGAATGAAGCGGTATCTTTCTTGGCATCATTGAAGTACGCCCAATGTTTTATCATCTTGTCTTTGAGGTCAACATATAGTTGGTATTTGTTTTCGGGCGTGTTGCCTACATTGGAAAACGTAAGTTGCAGAATGTTATAACGATCATTTTTCAGCGTGTCTTCGCCCAGATACTTTAATGTAACTCCGGTATCTTTTAATTTGAATGGCATAGTCAACCAATAGGAGTCGTTGATCCAAATGCTTTTGGCGCGTTCCAAAAGTTTTTTCACGGTGTCTGCTTCGGTTAGTTCAACCCCATGCAATTTCACCCGGCCTTCACCGGTGTTGATATTCACCAGATAAATGGAGCTGTCACTAGGCGACTCAATGCGCACGCGGCCTGTATGTTTATCCCAAGTCAGGTCGCGTCTACCAAAAAAATTCCAGGAAATGAATCGTGTTTTATCCCAGTTTTCGCGCCCACCCATGGCGGCCATAATACTGTCGGCCAACTGAATAGCATCCGGATCTGAATTTAGAGAGTCAAAACCGGGAGCAGCGGGGTTTAACTCGCCCAATGTTTTTTCTTTGGGCGTACAAGCAAATGCCAGTGCCAACACAATAAAGAGATAGGAAAGTAATTTCATAAGCGGTTTGGTTAGTGGAAGAAAACAGACTAACTACAATGGGTGAAGGTAAACAAAATATGTTTTCAATGGTCAAATGAGGAAAGGTTTTAACTTGCATGCGCAAATCTGTATTTATGAAAGTAATAAAAGCATGGTCGTTAATAGTTTTGATTTTTGGAGCAACTGCTGCCATAGCCCAAAAGGAGAGAGAAGCCTATCAGCCGGAGGAGGCGATTGTGATTGATGGTAAAACGGACGAATGGAAAACGGATTGGTTGCTCGATCAGGATGGCAAGTTTTTATACAATATTGCCAATGATGCAGATCATTTATACTGGCGAATAAAAATTTCAGATGACCTTACGCAAATGAAAGTGGCCTTATATGGTTTGTTTGTAAAATTTGATTTGAATGGAAAGAAACGGGGCAAGCTGGGTATCAAATATCCGGTAGGCAAAGATCCCCACGAACTAAAGAAAGAGCCTGAGCCATTGCCACAAGATTTGCCTAGTCGCATTGCTGCAAAGAAGCAACTACTTACCGAGGTAGATGTGCTGGAATTATTGGGGCTTACCAAGGAATCCATTGTCTCCAGCCGATTAGGTTTGATGAATGGAATAGAAGTTTTAATGACCATCACCGAAGATGGGACTTATGTATATGAGGCCAAAATTCCTTTCAAGGCTTTTAAAATAAAGAAGGAAGATGAAAGCGTAATTGGATTTACAGTTGAAACGGGCAAGATGGAGCTTTCGCGAAATGGCCCTGCCACACCCAACAATGGTCAGAGCCCGCGCTTCGGACAAACAAGTTTTGGAACATACCATCCCCTTTCCTCTCCTGCCTACATGTGGGTGGCAGTGAAGTTACGATAAGGTCAATCACACTTTGATGATTTTCTATGGATTGAACGATCAAATGTAAATAATTCTCTTTTACTTTGAAACACAAAGTACTTTTATTTCGTTGGCAACTTCATCATTCATTTTAAAAGTCAAACTATGGAAATAGAAAATACCACCTCCGGTAATAAGGATCATGATCAATCCAAGCGATTTCTGACAGGCTATGTTTTACTGATCGTGTCATCAATTGTTTATGTTATTGTAGAAAACATCAATATCGAGAAGCTACAATCTTCGTTTTCTTTGTTTGTAGTTCACTATGTGATTGCTATCGCCTATTTGTTATACCTGTATCACCATAACGAGTTTGGCATCATGAAGAGCTTTCAAAAAAAGACGATTGACCGAACCATTATCCTAACAAATCTTTTTCTGATTAGTGCATACTCGTTAAACAGAGATATTGCAGTGTTTGAAGATTCGGTAGAATGGTTTTGTGTGTATTTGATTATTTCATCCATTGTGCTATTAAGTTTTCGTTTTTTCTCCGATCTGCCCGCATGGGTGAAGCGACTGCAGGCATTTTTCCTCGGCTGCGCTATGGTTTTATACCTTTATATGACTTTGTATGTAGTGAACTTCATGCCTGTGGGAGCAATTGGTATGATTGCATTAGGTATTGGTGGCCATATTTTTGTGCCGTTGATTTTGCTGGTGTGTGGTGTGTTGATCATTCAATTTCGATTTAATAGAACTGAGATAACTTGGTTGGTGGTGGGATCGATTAGTGCGATACTTATTTGTGTTGCGTTTGTGACGGAGTGGAAAAAGAGAATGAATGCGATTGAAAAATTTGCTAACCAATCGGTTCTCAACCCCCATACAGAATTGCCAATCTGGATTCGTGTGGGGCAAACTATTCCGAACGATTGGATTACGCAACGCATTCTTAAATCGGATTTAGTATATAGCACCCGCACGGATCGATGGGACAGCTGGGATTTTATGCCGCGAACGGTAACTTGGGATGAGGCCCGAAAGCATGACCCGCTCGTATTGCTCGCCAGTTTTAGTTCGACTATTTCACTAAACCGTGAGGAGCGGGTAAACATTCTCAGAGTACTTTCAGATTCCAGACACCGATCCAACGAGCGTTTGTGGACTGGAAAAGATTTGAGTATCCCTTATATCGTTTCAGATATTGATGTGTATCCACACTTGCGGTTGGCATACACCGAAAAATATTTCAACATACGCAACTCGGGGCCTGCGCGATGGAATGGCAACACACAAGAAGCGATCTTCACGTTTCAATTGCCCGAAGGCTCAGTGGTTACTTCACTTTCGTTGTGGATTGAAGGAAAAGAAGAAAAGGCAATTCTCACTTCCAAACAAAAAGCAACCAAAGCATACCAACAGATTGTAGGTGTAGAGAGACGCGATCCATCGGTTGTGCATTGGCAAGAAGGTAATACGGTTACGGTGCGCGTTTTCCCTTGCACCATAAACGAAGAGCGAAAGTTTAAAATTGGGATCACATCTCCTCTCGTTGTGGAAAACGGAAAAACGATTTACAGAAATATTACATTTCAAGGACCAACCGCGAGCCATGCTCAAGAGGTCATTCGCTTTCGTATGATCGGTGGGGAAGAAGATGCCGTGATTCCTAGTGGATTTGAAAAAGATGATGAAGGATTTTACAGGCGCGAAAGTGCTTATGACGCTGAATTTAGTTTAGCGACTTCTACTCAGCCGATTCCTTCCAATAATCAATTTATATTTCAAAATCATCTGTACAAAATAGAAGAATACACTCCGATCTATCGGCCACAGATTATTAAAAAACTTTATTTGGATTTAAACAATAGCTGGACAAAAGACGAGCTGGGCGAATTACTCGAGTTTGCAAAGCAGCGGGAGGTTTTTGTGTATCGCCATGATTCGTTTATTCAATTAACTCAGGAAAATCAGTCGATAGCTTATGAATTAATGAAACGAAACTATTCGCTGTTCCCTTTTCACCTGATAAAAGATTCGGAACAAAGTTTAGTTATTACCAAAGGTCAAACGGTTTCTCCGCATCTCAGCGACTTTAAGGAAAGTGAATTTGCTAGAGCCATGGAAAAATATTTTTCTGATAATCGCAAATGCCTTGTTTATAACTTAGGTGTAGAAACATCCGCTTATGTTCGTTCGCTTCGCGAGTTACGTGCATTTGAATTTTTACATGGCTCTATTGACGAATTGATTACATTATTAAATGAAAACAAATTTGTAGCAACTCAAGAAGATAACAGTCAAACCATTATTCACGATGCCCGGATTGTTATCCGCAAGCAACCGCTAAGTGATACAACCATCAGCAGCAATGCGCCCGATCACTTGGCGCGTTTGTTTGCCTACAACAATGTATTGCGTAAAGTAGGAAGAAACTATTTCAACGATGACTTCATTAATCAGGATTTAGTAGATGAAGCTTCTACTGCGTATGTCGTTTCTCCTGTGTCGAGTTTAATTGTATTAGAAACAGCTAAAGACTACGAACGCTTCGACATCAAAGATAATGACAACAGTCTGAAGAATGCTTCTAAGCAATCGGATGGAGCGGTGCCCGAGCCGCATGAGTGGGCTTTGATTATTATTGCTCTTTTGGTAGTGCTTTACTTTAAATTCTATCACACACGCTCTTCATGAATTTAAACGTAGCCCTTGAATTTCTTCGGCAGCCTCATCGCAAGCTTTTGGTACTATTGCTATGCCTTTGTGCGATTGGTGCGGTAGCCGCGTTGCCACTTTGGTATGTAATGACCACCAATTGTTTGATCGGCCTTTGCCTTGTGCCATTTGTAATTTACACAACAGGCTCTGCAAGGTTCAATGGATTTGCCTTAGCGGGAGTTATTGCTTTTGGAATTTTGTCGATGATGTATCACCATAAGGTGTTTTACTTTTTAACAGTGGCATTGTTCGTTGTATTCTTACTTGATTTTTTTGTGGGCAAGGTGACGGGATTAATTTATTTCCTGATCGCATTCATGTCGCCCGTGTTTTATCAGGTGTCTGTTATTTTGGGTTTCCCGATTCGTTTGCTGCTCAGTAGTTGGACTGGCTTCATTTTAAAGTCAGCGGGAATGCAAGTCGAAGTGCTTGGTAATATGATCTGGATTAATGGCACTGATTTTTCGGTTGACGAAGCTTGCATGGGTTTGAATATGCTGGTGGTTTCGTTGTTGCTCTCCGTATTTATGATGGCGCAGTGCCTTCGATCTCAGAAAAGAGATATGAATTTTATCTATATGATATTATTCTTCATCATGGTTTTTATGCTTACGGTTCTGTCCAATATGATGCGCATCATATTATTGGTCATGTTTCAGCTCCTTCCCAATAATCCTTGGCACGAAGTGGTGGGAATACTTTGCTTATTGGCTTATGTACTTATTCCGGTTTACTTTTTAAGTAGGTGGTTATCGGCACGAGTCGGAGCGCTAGTTTCTGATGCAGGTAATCGTGTTATGATTTCGCGAACTCAAAAGAGTCTAATGATCGTGATGGCTTTATTTGTAGTGTGCTGTGGTTTTGCGTTGAATCCGGATCGCAAAGAAGCAGCAATTGAACATGCCAACGTGGCTTACCACCAATTGCCGATTGAAAATATGCCGGGAGGAATATCAAAAATAACAACTACTGATCTGTTGTTGTATGTAAAGCCGATTCCGGATTTCTTTTCGATGGAGCACACTCCGTTGCTTTGCTGGAAGGGGAGTGGCTACGAATTTAAAAGCATTCGAAAGGAGGTTGCGGCCAATTATGAAGTGTATCGTGGCGTACTGAAAAAGGGCAATGATTATTTGTACACCGCGTGGTGGTACTTTAATGGCACCAACTCTACCACCGATCAATTTGCCTGGCGAACAGATATGCTCAAGGGAGCCAACCGCTATTGCCTCGTCAATATTACTTCGAAGGAGGAAAAAAAGTTGAATGAGTATGTAAAAGAGATTTTAGAATCCAAAATTCTTAAGATTAATTAGAAAATAATTAATGCTCTTTTCCTAAACGAAACTTCCAACTAAAATCTAAACTAATCAGATGCTCATAATTGAATTGAGCGAATGGTTTAATTGTATAGAAATTGGGTCGATAGATTACGCCAATGGAGAAGTGATCACTTAATCGATAGTATCCATTTAAAATCAACCCAATCGATTCGCTGGATTTACTTATTGTGAAAGTAGAAGATGGTAGGTTATTGACAGTTCGGTCACTCGAAAAAAGCCACGTGTTTTTGGAATAGTGTAATCCGTAGCCAATAGAAAAGTCTTTAAACTGAAAGTTGTCTGTAATCGAGCCATAAACAGTTGACAACACCTCGTAGTCTCCG
Source organism: Cyclobacteriaceae bacterium (assembly GCA_013140555.1). GTDB lineage: Bacteria > Bacteroidota > Bacteroidia > Cytophagales > Cyclobacteriaceae > ELB16-189. The sequence continues at coordinate 22,166 of JABFSO010000099.1, forward strand.
TATATATCAATAGCCGCAACGATTGGAATATAAACATCCATATTGCCGCTAATGGTGCCGCTGACAAACTTATTTGATTTATAATAATGATCTAGGCCGAGTGAAATTCCCCAGAATCCCGTATTCGATTTTGTCGGTTGCCCGGAAGGTTTTACATAGAAGCTGTTTACCCAAGGAAAAGATAATCTCCAATAAGTGGAGCCCTTCTGAAAAGGAGCAAAGCGATCAGGCTTTTTATTTGTCGAGTTGAAATTTAAGTAGATGTTCTTTCTGTAGGTATATCTTTTTTCGTTCGTATCCCAAATAAAGCCAAGACCATAGGTAAAAACATTTGCGTAATAGTTGAAAGAGTATTTTGGCTTTAGATAGTAAACTTTGCTAACGCTATCGGTAGCTGCAGTTATGGCAAGCACCGAATCTTTTCTCAACACATTAATTTTTGTTTTTTGATGAACCCAATACTCTGTTCCCTCAACCGATAGTTTGGTTGGTCTACTGGAATAAATTTTAATGGAAGTAGTTGATTCATTAAACACACGCGCACATCCACTTAATCCTAGTAGTAAGATGATACCAGCAACTCCAATTCTCATTTTAATTTCTTGGTTTCTTTAAATCGAAAGCAATCTGCTACATGATCATTCACCAATCCGCAGGCTTGCATGTGCGCATAAATCACCGTGCTACCCACAAACTTAAAACCGCGCTTGATTAAATCTTTACTTAATTCATCTGACTCGGGTGTAGTGGCCACAACTTCTTTCAATGACTTGCGATTGTTTACAATCGGCTTTCCACCCACAAACTGCCAAATGTAACGATCGAAGCTGCCAAACTCTTTTTGAATTTTTAAAAATTGCTTCGCGTTGTTGATAGCAGCATAACCTTTCAAGCGATTCCGAACGATTCCCGGATCGAGTAAAATCTTTTCCAGTCGGGCTTCGGTGAATCGCGCAACCTTAGCCGGATCAAAATCGGCAAACGCTTTGCGGTAGCCCTCTCTTTTTTTTAAAATCATCGACCAGCTCAGCCCCGCCTGCGCACCTTCCAAAATTAAGAATTCAAAATGAATCCGATCGTCATGCACCGGCACTCCCCATTCTTCATCGTGGTAGCGAATGTATTGATCAAACCCGAGACACCAAGAGCATCTGATTTTTTCGTTCATCGTTATTTTATTTTTGATTGTCATGATTTGTTCCTTGATTTGAGTTGTGTTTGACGAAGAATCATCCAAAAAGAGAATCAGGCTTACGCCATCTGTTGCGTTCGCTAAGATACAACAATACTGTGCCTACCAGGAGCGCTCGCATCGAGAAGTTAAAAACAAATTGTTCGATTATGGCCTTTATGCCAGTGAGGTGGATGACCTGATTTCTAAATTAATTGTAGAAGGCTTTCTAAATGAAGAACGTTTTGCGAAAGCATTTGCCGGTGGAAAATTTAGAATTAAAAAGTGGGGCCGCATTAAAATAAAACAAGAATTGGAAATGCAAGGGCTTACGAAGCGATGTGTAGCCATTGGCCTAAAGGAGATTGATCCTTCCGATTATCGAAAAACACTGAAAATTCTCATTCAAAAAAAGTCAGCTCAGACCACTGAAAAAAATCCATTCAAACGAAAAAACCTGATAGCCCGCTATGTGATCAGTAAAGGCTATGAAGCGGAGATGGTGTGGGAGATGTTGAAGGAGGATTAGAAGATTAACCAGATAGATAGAGCACATAAGCCACTTATGGATTATCTCTACTATGCGTTCTACGATTCTATGATTTCTATATCTTAAGGAAAACTTATCCAAAATATACTTCGTGCCTTTGTGGCGAAAAAATTTAGGAGAGCGCAATTACTTCTGCTCCTTTCGGATTGAGTAAGTAAGAATTGACCAAATTCTGTACGACTCTGTTTTCTTTTCCGGGTTTAATAAAATTTTTTGCCGTTTCTAAGTTGAGTACCGCTTCATCTTTATGAAAGAATCCGAAGCCCAGATAACTTCCATTCTCTACCAATACCAACGACTTTTCTTCTGCTTTGCGACCTTGACCGATGATCGCCACCGATTCACCACCTTCAAAAAACGAATCAATTGATTTTTGCGCACGTTTATTATACTTCTTAGCCGACTCAATTCCTTGACAGGCTCCTTTGCACGCACCCGTTTGGTGACTAAAGCAAAGGCCTTTCGCCAACTGAAGTCCGCTTAACTTAGGACACAATTCAAACTCTTTCACTTTCTCCCACATAAAATTCCAGGCATCACCTTTCGAGCTGAAAGTAATCAGCGGCTTAGTTCCTTTGCTGATGATATTGATACCGAATCGCAAGTAGCCATTGCGGTCTTCATAATCGAAAATGCCCCACTCCTCCACTTTATATTTTTGCGCCAGATTATATTTAGGCCAAAGCCTTCGTATTTCCTGCGATTCTAAAATCAATGCAATCAAATCGCTGCCGGTTAGTTCGTAAGTTATGTTATGAATTTCGTTGCGGATGTTGGATCGGTTCCACTCGCGTGCTTCTCCTGTAAAATGTCCGGCAATACGTTTTTTAATATTCACAGCTTTGCCTACATAAATCACTTGCCCGTGACCATCTAAAAAATAATACACTCCCGCTTTGGCTGGAAGCTTATCAAAATCTTCTTTGTTCAGGTTGGGCGGTAAAATAGTTTCGCCTGAATTTCTCTTGAGTGCTTTGGTGATGATGCCGCTTTCATCGCGCTGCAGTAAGATGGAAAATATTTTTGCGGTAGCATGTGCATCGCCTCCGGCACGATGGCGGTCGGGAATTCGCACGCCAAGGCTTTCAGCAAGGCGTCCCAGACTGTATGAATCAAGTCCGGGAATGATTTTTCGACTCAGTCGAACGGTGCATAACTTTTTTGTTTGCCAGTTGATGCCCGTGCTATCAAATTCTTTTTTGAGAAAACTATAATCGAAGTGTGCGTTGTGAGCTACAAAAATCCGATCCTTCAGCCAGCTATGAATTTCTTCGGCCATCTCTTCAAAGGTTGGTGCTTCTTCCACCATTTGAGAAGTTATTCCGGTAAGGCCTGTGATGAAGTGTGGAATTTTTCGCCCCGGATTTAGCAGAGTGCGAAAATTGTCGGTAATCCGTTTGCCATCATGATGATAGATAGCAATTTCTGTGATGCGATGGTTATCCGCGTAGCCTCCCGTAGTCTCAATATCAACAATGGCGTACATAATGGGGCTAAATTAGCTTTTGCCTTTGATCTTTTTAGCAGTTTTCGATTCCGGCAAATAATTATTTGATGTTATAACTTTTTCTCCCGTTTTTAATTCTAGCGCTTTTCTAGCGTCACCGGCAATTTTACCACCCTGTATAGCTACTACTTGATTTTCTACGAACCCCTTCGGATTTCTTGTTTTAACAATGGCAGTAGTAGACGCTTCTCCTAACATTGAGAATATTAATTCTAGATCGGTCATATGATCTCTTAAATTTTCACGCTTTAATTTTTTTAGTTTTTTATAATCAGAAGGTGTTAATCCAAATGTGGCCTTAGAAATTTCAGCTGTTAGAATCGAATACTCTTTTTGTTCTTTTATACCTCTGTTTTTCCATTCTTCAGTTAATTCCTCGCGAATGGCGATACTCCTCATCCTTTTCTCTATCCAATCATCCGAATAGCCCTTTAGCTTATAAAGTTCTCTGGTTCTTTGCGCTGCTAACTCTGGATTTTCTATTTCATCAAGGCGATCAGCACCTACTTGGGCCAGCCATAATTTGAACGGTTCCGCTTTTGGTGATGGTATTGATTGAATGATCCGTAACAGACCTTTGGCATTCGAACAATTCAATTTTTGTTTACCACCTTTCGTATCGATTAAAAGGGGGGTGACAATTTGTCCCCACCCTTGAGAAAGCTGCTCATCTCGCTTTCTCATTTTTTTTAAATAATCGGATGGATTTAGACTATCTGTTAAAACTTGAATTACATCAGTCACGACAAAATACCATTGTTGACTTTCCTCATCCCAAACGGAACGTATCTCTTTGCTTTGAAAAAGTTTGATATTGCTCATTTTCAAATTTATTTAAAATTAGGCATTTAAAATTTGCCGATATTTCCTAAAAAAAGCTGATGAATATTATCCTGCGCTTCTTATTAAATGGTTTGGCCGTTTTGGCTACCGCCTATCTGCTACCGGGGGTGGATGTTACCGATTACCAAACAGCATTACTAACCGCTTTGGTTCTTTCTATTGCCAACATCATTATCAAGCCGCTTTTGATTTTGTTTACCATTCCGATCACCGTGATGACGCTCGGACTCTTTTTACTGGTCATCAATGCCATCATTATTCTAGTAACCGATTATTTTGTCCCGGGTTTTACCGTCAACGGTTTTTGGTGGGCTTTGGCATTCAGTCTTATCATGTCTATTTTCAATAGCGTTATTGACGACATCTTAAAAGACAAGAAGAAAAAGGACTAATCAGCCATTCATATAATTCAGCCCTGCACACTTCTTCAGTTGCATTAATTTTCCTTTCTGAAATCACGACTACCGTTACCTAAACGAGTCTAATCTTTAAGCTATGAATCGAATTCTATTCTTTCTGTTGATCAGTGCTTCTGCCTATTCCCAACAAGTAGGCGAACTAACGGTTGAAAAAATTATGCGTGACCCGAAGTGGATTGGCGTTGCCCCTTCCAACTTGTTTTGGGCGGAGAATAGTAAACAACTTTTTTTCAACTGGAATCCCGAAAAATTTCCAGGCGATTCTCTTTACACGGTTGCGCTTCCTGGTGGCAAACCAACTAAAGTAAATGCATCCATTCGCAGACAACTGCCTTCTGTTTTCGGAACCTACAATAAAGCGCGCACGAAAAAAGTGTATGAGAAAAACGGGGATTTGTTTTTACTGGACATCGCATCAAATCGAATCACTCAAATTACCAACACCATTGATCGCGAATCGAATCCTACTTTTTCGGGAGATGATCGAAAAGTGATTTTCACTACGAATGGCAATTTGTTCAGTTGGACGATTAGTGGTGGAGAGTTTGCACAACTCACCGACTTCAGAAAAGGAAATAAAAAATCAGATCCCAAGAAAACCGAGCAAGACAAGTGGTTGCGCGAAGATCAATTGACTTATTTCGAAGTGTTGAAACAACGCAATTCCGAACGAAAGCAATCAGATGCAAGTAACAAATTAGATCGACCCAAGCGCCCCAAAGAAATCTATTTGGATGACAAGAATCTGGATTATTTTCAACTAAGTCCCGATGGAAACTTTGTGATCTATCGCCTCACAAAAAGCGCGAGTGCAAAAGCTACCATTGTACCAAACTATGTTACGGAATCCGGCTTTACGGAAGATATTCCGGCACGTACCAAAGTAGGTGCACCGATGAATAGTCAGGAGTTATTTGTTTATGATGTGAGACGAGATACTACGCTGATCGTAAAGACAAATGAACTGGCAGGTATTACCACTCAACCCGAGTACAAGAAAGACTATGCATTTGCCAAAGAAGAGAAGAAAGACAGCAAACCAACACCTCGTGCTGTTACGTACCAAGGTTTAGTTTGGTCAGATGATGGAAAACAAAACGCGTTTTCGATTCGCTCGACTGACAATAAAGACCGCTGGATTGTTTCTTTGAATCCGGCAACACAGAAATTAACACTGATCGATCACCAACACGATGAAGCATGGATTGGTGGCCCCGGCACCGGAGGATTTTTTGGTGGTGCCAACATGGGTTGGTTAAGCGACAACAAAACCGTATGGTTTCACTCGGAAGAATCCGGCTACTCACATCTTTATGTAGTAGATGTTACTACCAACAAAAAACAAGCCTTGACTTCGGGTAAATATGAAGTGCAACAAGCCCAACTATCGAACGACAGAAAATATTTTTACCTCACTACCAACGAGGCACATCCCGGTGAAAAACATTTTTATAAAATGCCGGTAGCCGGAGGAAAAGCAGAGAAATTAACTTCGATGGTTGGGGCGCATGAAGTCTCTTTATCTCCGGACGAAAAATGGCTGGCGTATCGCTATTCGTATAGTAATAAACCTTGGGAATTGTTCATTCAAGAAAACAAAGCAGGAGCCAAGCCAACACAAATTACAGAATCACTTTCTGCAGAGTTTAAGTCGTATGCCTGGAAAGATCCGCTGGTCACTTCTTTCAAAGCTCGCGATGGTGGAGACGTGTATGCACGTGTGTATGCGCCTGCAAAGTCTAATGGTGCAGCCGTAATATTTGTACACGGTGCCGGTTATTTGCAAAACGCGCATAAGTGGTGGAGCTCTTACTTTCGTGAATACATGTTCCACAATTTATTGGTGGATAAAGGATACACCGTTTTAGATATTGATTATCGTGCCAGTGCCGGGTATGGTCGCGACTGGCGCACGGGAATCTACCGCTTCATGGGAGGAAAAGATTTAACCGATCATGTAGACGGTGCCAAGTGGTTAACCGATAATTATAAAGTAGACGCCAAGCGCATCGGAATTTACGGAGGCTCGTATGGTGGCTTCATTACATTGATGGCCATGTTTACTACGCCTGATGTTTTTGCTGCCGGTGCCGCCTTGCGACCTGTGACAGATTGGGCGCACTACAATCATCCGTATACAGCCAACATTCTCAACGAGCCATTCGCAGATAGCGTGGCGTACGTAAAAAGCTCACCACTCTATCATGCACAAGGATTGAAAGGACACCTTCTGATTTGTCATGGTATGGTTGATACCAATGTTCACTTTCAGGATGCGGTCCGCCTTTCGCAGCGATTAATAGAGTTGGGAAAAGACAATTGGGAGTTAGCTGCTTATCCGATGGAAGATCATGGATTTGTGGAGCCAAGCAGTTGGACGGATGAATACAAGCGCATCTTAGAACTATTTGAAATGAATTTGAAGTAGCCAACGCAACTCATCGCAGCACGAAGTATCTTTGTGAAACCATTTCGCAAAGTAACCTATGGATTCAGTTCAAGCATACATTGCCGAACGACCCAAATCACAAGCTCAAATTATGAGTGTGCTGCGTAGCATAATTTTGGACGTAGGGCCACATGTACAAGAAAAGATCAGCTACACCGTTCCTTTCTTTTATTTCCACGGACCGCTCTGTTATCTCAGCCCTAAGTTTGATGGCGCCTACATTGGTTTTGTGCGTGGCCATGAGTTGTCCAATGAGCAAGGTTTACTGGAAATAAAAGACAGAAAGTACATTCGCTCAATTCATTTTCATAGCTTAGCCGAATTACACGAAAAGGCAGATGCGGTTCGTCACATATTGAACGAAGCAGCCATTTTAAACGAATACCACGACCAACAGAAAAAGAAAGCGAATGAGGCAAGACGAAGAACCCGATGAACTGGATGACGAACTTTTTGAACACCACCGCATTGTAGCTGATGCCGGTCAAAGTCTCTTGCGCATCGACAAATTTTTAATGGATCGTTTACCCAATGTTACACGATCCAAAATACAAACCGGAATACACGATGGCTTTGTCAAAGTAAACGACAAGCCGATCAAACCCAATTACAAAGTACATCCGCTGGATGTGATTACGGTAGAGTTGCCCGAGCCGCCACGCGATACCGATGTGAAGCCGGAAAACATTCCGCTGAATATTGTTTTTGAAGATGAACACTTGCTGGTAGTAAATAAAGAAGCAGGCATGGTGGTGCATCCGGCTTATCAAAATTGGACCGGCACCTTAGTGAATGCACTTACTTTTCATTTTCAGAATTTACCGGAGATGAAAAATAATGCCGGTCGACCGGGATTAGTGCATCGCATTGACAAAGACACGTCCGGCTTGTTGGTGATTGCCAAAACCGAAGTGGCCATGACTTCGCTGGCAAAACAATTTTTCGATCACAGCATCGAGCGAACCTACAATGCCATTGTGTGGGGTGTTCCGGATCCGGAGGAAGGTACCATCAATGTAAATGTGGGCCGCAGTTTAAAAGACAGAAGAATTACCACTGCTTTTCCGGAAGGAGATTTTGGGCGCACAGCTATTACGCACTATAAATTATTGAAAGACCTGCGCTATGTGTCATTGATCGAGTGTCGGTTGGAGACAGGCCGCACGCATCAGATACGAGCACACATGAAGTACATCGGTCACACGTTGTTTAATGATGCCACGTATGGAGGAAATGATGTTTTAAAAGGAACCGTCTTTTCGAAGTACAAACAGTTTGTCGACAACTGCTTCAAAATTATTCCGCGCCAAGCCCTACACGCTAAATCATTGGGCTTCATCCATCCAACTACTCAAAAGTTTTTACAGTTTGATTCAGAATTGCCCAACGATTTTAAAGAAGTATTGGAGAAGTGGGAGAACTATGTGAAGAATCATTGATTATTAGTTCTGATCTGGTTACATATTTGGAACGCTGACGTTACCCAAACAGACTATTCAACTCCAAATCTACTCGTCCCACAATCTGAGAAAAGTCTTCAATGTTCGCCACAAAATCAAGTTTGTTGACATCAATCACCAGCAGTTTGCCGTGCTTGTAGCCGCCAATCCATTTTTCGTAGTGTTCGTTGAGAGTCTTTAGATATTCCAGTTTGATGTTGAATTCAAAATCGCGGTTACGCTTTTGGATTTGTTGCACCAGCTTGGGAATATCGGCTTTCAGATAAATCAAAAGATCTGGTGGCTGCACAAAGTTGATCATCGAATTAAAAATGTCGAGATAACTTTGGTAATCGCGCTCGTTAATGTGACCACTCTTGTGCAAGTTGGCAGCGAAGATGTGGGCATCCTCATAAATCGTTCGGTCTTGAATAATTGTTTTTTCGCTTTCGCGGATTTGCCGCACTTGCGTAAAGCGACTGTTGAGAAAATAAATTTGCAAGTGAAATGCCCAGCGCGTCATGTCTTCATAAAAATCGCGCAGATACGGATTATGATCTACTGATTCGAACAAAGGCGTCCAGTTGTAATGTTTGGCCAGTTTTTCCGTCAGTGTGGTTTTGCCCGACCCAATGTTTCCGGCAACGGCAATGTGTTTGATTTTACTCACAATAATTTTCGATTGAACCACGAATGTCGACTTTTTACTTTCACTTTCGCAAATCTTAAAGTGCGGAAATGAGTGCTATAACACCTTTTCGGTAAGTCATCGTTTTCTTTGGCTGAATGCAATACGAATTGCTTCGGAATTTGCGTTTCTTTGCGGCTTCTTACGATCCTATGAGTATGAACAAATTTGCTTTAGCCATTCTTGCCATTCCCTTTTTATTCGCTCAGTGTTCATCTGATCAAAAAGAAGAATGCGCCTTTCAGCCTGAAACGCACAACATCAAAGTAGAAATAGCTTTTCAATCATTGGAAGATTCCATTCCTCAATTTCAAAACAAGCAACAAGTAGTTGATTTCTTCTCACGTCACACCGTGATGCGTGATGTGTTTTTCAACCGCTCGGCTTATCCGGATGATTCTGTTTTTATCAACGAATTGTATCGCAGATTTTCCAACCCCGCATTCGACACCTTGTTGATGGAAACCAAACGCGTTTTTGGCGATGGTTCAGAACTAAAAAAAGAATTTACGCAAGCATTTACCAACCTCAAATACTATTACCCTGAAATTCAGATCCCTAAAATTGAGACCGTAATTACCGGTATGGAGAGTGACTTGTTCGTCAGCGACTCGCTGGTGATTGTAGGTCTCGATTATTTTTTGGGTCATGAGGCGAAGTATCAGCCAAACATGTACGAATACATGTTGCGCAGATACACCAAACAATTTGTAGTGCCATCCACTATGTTGTTGTACGGCATTGACGGTCGCATCAATGCGGTAAATCCGGAAGACAAAACCGTGCTGGCTGATATGATTGCGTATGGCAAAGCGTATTACTTCGCCAAGCAAATGTTGCCTTGTGTGCCCGACAGTGTTTTTATCGGATACACTTCAAAAGAAATCAATGGCGCGCGCGAAAACACCGACATCATCTGGAAGCACTTGGTAGAGCGTGAGGTGTTTTTTAACACCGCCAAAAACATCAAACAGAAATACATTGACGAGCGCCCCACTACCATCGAAATTGGCGACCAATGCCCCGGTCGAATTGGCGTGTGGATTGGCTGGCAAATCGTATCCGAATTCGCCAAGAAGAATGCGCAATACTCTTCGCTGCCAAAGTTGATGCAAGTTTCTAACCCTGAACAGGTGCTGAAAGGCTCCAAGTTTAGACCCAACTGACAGAAAGTTTATTATCGTTGAAATCGGTAGAAACTGACTCGAATCATTGTTTTGCAGGCGCCAGCCTTCTATATTCGCGTAATTTAAAATCAGTCTAAATAACGAATGGCCAAAAATGTTGCGGAGATGTTGCCGGGAGAAACAGCCGTAATAGCAGGCTTTAGTGACGAACAGATCGGATTAAAACTTTTAGAAATGGGTTTATTGCCTGGCACCGCCATTCGATTTAATTTTTCTGCTCCTTTCGGAGATCCTGTTTGCGTAAGCGTTTCGGATGTCGATTTATCACTTCGGGTAGAGGAGGCGGCCACCATTTCGATCATTAATTAATGGAGCTGGGCAAACTGAAAATAGCATTAACCGGTAAACCCAATGCGGGTAAATCTTCGCTATTTAATCACCTCACCGGCCTCAACCAAAAAATTGGAAATTTTCCAGGGGTTACCGTTGACAAACGAATCGGGTATTGTCAATTAGATAATAATACACAGGCTGAAATCATCGACCTGCCGGGCATTTACAGTTTATATCCACGCACGCTGGACGAAAAAATTGTAACCGAAATTTTCTCTGACCAACAAAACAACCTCTATCCCGATAAGGTAGTATTGATTGCCGATGCTACGAACTTAAAAAATTGTTTGCTGCTGCTCACGCAATTGATCGACCTGAAGATTCCAACCATTGTGGCTTTGAACATGATGGACCTCGCGGCAAAATCAGGTTTGAGCATCGATGTAAAAAAATTATCAGCATCGTTGGACATGCCGGTGGTGATGATCAACGCGCGCAAAGGGCATGGCATTTTTGAATTGAAACGAGTATTGGCCGAGCCGTTAGCCGCATCGCGAAAATCGGTTTTTCAGATAGGCGATGAAATCAAAAAAGTAATCAGTGTCATCCGTGAGAAGTTTCAACTTGCTACCGACTATGAAGCGTATCACTTTCTGCAACAAACGGAGAATCTGATTTTTTTAAAACCAGAACAGCGCAACGAAATCAAAGCCATCGCCAAAGAGCATTCGTTTTTTCCGCATAAATACCAAGGTGCAGAAACCATTATGCGGTATGGCTTTATTCAGGAATTGCTGAATACCGCCATCGTCAAACCATCACACCGCGACTGGAAGCGCGTATCGCACGGCATCGACAAAGTGCTCACACACAAAGTGGGTGGCTACGTCATCTTCTTCGCAGTTTTGTTTTTGATTTTCCAGGCCATTTTTGCGTGGGCGCAAATACCGATGGATTTCATCGACTCATCGTTTGCACAATTGAGTAATGTGCTGGCCAAAGAATTACCCGAAGGACCATTTTTTGAATTGCTGTCGCAAGGCATTGTGCCAGGTATTGGAGGCATCGTCATTTTCATTCCACAAATCGCCATTCTATTTGCATTCATTGCCATTCTTGAAGAGAGCGGCTACATGGCGCGCGTGGTTTTTTTGATGGACAAAATTATGCGCAAGTTTGGGCTCAACGGAAAAAGTGTAGTGCCCCTCATGTCAGGATGGGCTTGCGCTATTCCCGCCATCATGGCCACGCGCACCATCGACAATTGGAAAGAACGGCTCATCACTA
>JABFSO010000002.1 GCA_013140555.1 Cyclobacteriaceae bacterium
ATTTTGGATCTGGCGGAACGTATGGCGATGAACTTAGAACCCTCGATTAACTAGGACTGAACAGGAACTTTTTTAATGACCAATGATAGCAGAATCATAGCCGGTTTTTATGTAATCGCACTGTTGCTTCCAATGGCAACAGGCCTTCAGGCTGGATTTACACATTCACACACGGTACCACTGCCGGTTTTGCTCCATGTGTTTTTTATTTTTTGTGGATTGATTTGGGCTACTACCGACTTATTCATTTGGATCGTGAACCGAAAAGGGAATCGGTTCATGTTGCTGGCACATGTGGGCGGTTTGGTAACAAATGGACTGATGTTCTACAGAATTGTATTTTATTAATGCTCCTTCGGTTGTATTTCCCAATCATACACGCGATAGTAATTCCAAATCCCTTGGCGCACATTTAGTGCAATGACGTAATTAGCGGGATCACTTTCGTAATACTCGTCTATTTGTGAATTACTGACGGGAACATTTTCGGTAATCCCTTCATACGTAAAATATATTTTCGGATACCCTCTTCTGCTGAAATGAAAATCAGTGACAGAACAAATGATCGTCTCTAAAGGGTTTTTTGATTGCTCTTCCCGATTGACAAAATCAAATACAATTTCGCTCATCAGCCCAAAACTCACGTAGGAAACTAAAAACCCTTGTGCCGTGTAAAATAGTATCACGAAAAATTTATAAAGCAAGCTTTTAGATTCTGATACAATCTGAACCAAATGCTTATTTCTATATACGGCTAAGACAACCATCCCCAGCATAGTGGGTAAAAAGAAAACATAAAGCGTATAGCGGTAATCGCCACCAACCTGGACTTGGCGTAAGAATAAGTGATACGCCAACCAGCTAATCAATAAAGCAATAAAGATTCGGTAGTGAATTTTTTCAATCCGCTTTTCCTTGCTGATTATTTTTCTTTTATGTTGAATACGATTTTTCCTCATGCGATCATCTCAATGAGTAATAACAGTTTTTACGTTGGTGTAGGCGTGAATCACTTCTCTTATTTTCGGCAATGAATATAGAGGTTGTATGAATTGTAGGTCAGAGCAATTGTCAGTACTAGTAGACTAATATAGAATAACCACACAAACTCTTTGGATTGGGGTCGCTTTTCGATTTTTCGTTCGATCAGAAAATTAATGCCGGTCATTATTCCAACATAAGGAACATAGATTAGCAAAGCTTCACCGATGTTTTCTAACATTTTTATTTGTACAAACTCGCAATCCGGATAACGATAAACAATTGTCGTGACAATAGAAGATACGAATGACATGATATAAAGCCCAATACTATTTAAAGCGAACTTAACTAGCCTGAAAATATTACTCATTGTTGTCATTTGTACTTCAACGCTCAATGTTGCAACGGCCTTCTTTTAATCATCCCACCCTTCGTGTCTTTCACAATATTCATCACCACAAAAGCATCGGGTTCGATCTTTTCAATTTCGGTGGTGAGCTTACTCAACTCCAAGCGAGTAATGACGGTGTAAATGATTTCCGTGTTGCGGGTTTCACCTCGCTTGCCGTAGCCGCTCTTGCCGCTATAAACTGTTACACCACGGCCCATCACTTGAATGATCATCTGCCGGATTTCTTCGCTGTGCGATGACACAATCGTCACGCCAATGTATTCTTCAATACCTTCTACAATAAAATCCAATGTCTTCGATGCAGCCAAATAGGTAATCATGGAGTACAGCGCAATCTCTACACCTAGGAAATGAGCGGCCGCTCCGAAGATGAGCACATTGATCGCAATGATGATATCACCAATGGTTGTTCCGAATTTCCGACTCAGATAAATCGCCAACACTTCAGTGCCGTCAATTACGGCTCCACCTCGAATCGCAAAGCCGATGCCTCCTCCCAGAAAAAACCCACCGAATATGGCGACCAGTAAATTGTCATTCGTCACATTCGGAAATGAAATCGTGGCCAACACAAACGAGAGACCGGTAATCGCCAGAGCCGTTTTGATGGCGAATTGCTTCCCCACCACATAGAAGGCCAGCACAATAAAAGGAATGTTCACACCGATGATTAACAGATACAATGGAATTTCGGTGAGTGCAGAAATTAACAACGATATGCCGGTAGCTCCGCCATCGATAAAACGATTAGTCAGCAAAAATCCTTTGAAGCCAAAGGCAGCCGAGAAGATGCCGATAGAAATCAGAATAAAATCCTTGACCGTTCTTTTCAACACAACACGCAACTCGCGATACCCCTTGGCAAAGGCAAAACTGGAGTAGGCCTGAATGGCGCTGGCGTTTTTTTTCTGGCGCAAAATGATGCGCGTAATTACCTTTTTCAGGAAAGCATTCATGTGAGTAAGATACGGCTTTTTTGGCGCATCAGTTTTGGAAGCAGCCAGCGCGGGTATGCTATCATTTGAATGATTTGTGCTATTCTGTTGCAGCGCAATCGATTTAATATTGTTTAAAACTTAAACAAAAGCACTATGTCAACGAAAAGACCTAATTTCAAATCGCACTATGACAACTTCATAGGCGGCAAATTTGTGGCTCCTGTCAAAGGCGAATACTTTGAAAACAGCAGCCCCATCGATGGAAAAGTTTTTACTAAGGCGGCACGCTCTGGCAAAGAGGATATTGAGTTAGCGCTCGATGCGGCACACGCGGCATTCCCTGCTTGGAGTAAAACTTCGGCTGCCTACCGATCCAACCTTCTCAATCAAGTAGCCGATATCATTCAAGCCAATTTGCAAGACTTAGCCGTAGTGGAAACAATCGACAACGGCAAGCCGATCCGCGAAACGGTGAATGTGGATTTGCCGCTGGTGATTGATCACTTTCGCTACTTCGCGGGTGTGATTCGTGCCGAAGAGGGCAGCATCTCCGAACATGACGAAACTACCGTCAGCATTTGTCTGCACGAGCCGTTGGGTGTCGTAGGGCAAATCATCCCCTGGAATTTTCCGCTGCTGATGGCTACGTGGAAACTCGCTCCCGCATTGGCAGCAGGTTGCTGTGTGGTGATGAAGCCTGCAGAGCAAACACCAACTTCCATTATGTTTTTAATGGACTTGTTGAAAGATGTAGTTCCTGCCGGAGTAATTAACGTGGTGACTGGTTTTGGTCCAGAAGCCGGAAAGCCATTGGCACAATCGCCACGCGTGGCGAAGGTATCGTTTACCGGTGAAACAACTACCGGCCGATTGATCATGCAATATGCTTCTGAAAATTTAGTGCCGGTTACGATGGAACTCGGTGGCAAGTCGCCCAACATTTTCTTCCCTTCTGTGGCCGATCACGATGATGATTTCTTTGACAAAGCAGTGGAAGGTGCCGTGCTCTTTGCGGTAAACCAAGGAGAAGTATGTACATGTCCTTCACGGATCTTAGTGCACGAAAGCATTTACGATAAGTTTATGAGCAAAGTAGTTGCGCGTACCAAAGCCATTAAGATGGGAAATCCCCTGGATAGTTCTACCATGATGGGCGCACAAGCCAGCAACGATCAATACGAAAAAATTCAATCGTACTTGAAGTTAGGAAAAGAAGAAGGTGCTGAAGTATTGTGTGGTGGCGATGTGCAAAAACTGGATGGAGAACTGGCGGGTGGTTATTACATTCAGCCTACGTTATTCAAAGGTCACAACAAGATGCGGATCTTTCAGGAAGAAATTTTTGGTCCGGTAGTGTGTGTGGCTACTTTTAAAACAACTGAAGAGGCCATCGCCATTGCGAACGATACGTTGTACGGCTTAGGTGCTGGCGTGTGGACCCGTGATGCGCATGAGTTGTATCAGGTGCCGCGCGCTATTCAAGCTGGAAGGGTGTGGGTGAACTGCTATCATGCATATCCTGCACATGCACCGTTTGGCGGATACAAAAAATCCGGCTTCGGCAGAGAGAATCACCACATGATGTTGGCACACTATCGTCAGACAAAAAATATGTTGATTTCCTACAGCAAGAATAAATTAGGCTTCTTTTAGTCTGTTATAATCTCAGGCGTCTGACAGGTCGTGTAGATTTGTCTGACGCCTGATTACATTTTACTTTTCTTAAATTTAAATTCGATGACACCCCGCGTAACCATCAGTCCCGAAGCCATTGCCATTGTCAACGACTTGAAAGGTCGCTTTGGCGAATTGATGTTTCATCAGAGTGGCGGCTGTTGCGATGGCTCGCAGCCCATGTGTTTTGAGAAAGGTGATTTTAAAGTGGGCGGCAGCGATGTTTGCATTGGCACGATTGAAGGCAGCGAATTTTGGATGAGCAAAGATCAATTTGAATATTGGAAGTACACGCAACTTCATATTCACGTGGCGAAGGGGAGGGGCTCCAGTTTTTCATTGGAGATTCCGATGGGAGTACGCTTTCTCACGCAATCGCGATTGTTTACCGAAGCCGAGTTGGCGGACTTAGAACCGTTACGTTTTTCAGAAAGCTGAGTCGCTGTTTTTTAACAGCAGTTGTTGGTATTGCTTGGGCGTGATGCCCTCGTAATGTTTAAACAAGCGGATAAAATAATTACTGTCATCAAAGCCCGCTTCGTACGACACATTTTTGATGTAGATATCTTTGTTGCTGAGGTATTGCTTGGCCAGTTTGATCTTTTCCAGAATCACAAACTCCACCGGACTGATGCCCATTTCATTTTTGAACAAGCGATAGAGCGAGGAAGTGCTCAAGCCGGCATGGCGGGCAATCTGCTTCAACTCAATTTTGTTTTTAATGTTATCGCGAATCAGCGCAACCACATGAGTTAACAGCGGGTTGTTGATTTTAGTGTTTTTCTCGCGCACGCCTTTCAGCGTTTGAAGCTGAACAATCTTCACCAACAATTCCTGCAAAGACAAATCGGCCAGCGTGTCTTTAAATATAGAGGTGCTCTGGCAGATGGTAATCATCTTGTTGATCAGATTGGCCATCTCCGCATTGTTTTCGAAATAGAAATTGGCTTCGTTCAGTTGCCAGAAGTTGGTGACGCCTTGCTGTGGGTATTTTTCGTTCAGAAATTGCAGTGTATCGGTAATCTTTTTGTTGTCGATGGCGAGCGCCAGACATTGCGTAGGGTTATTAAAAGTAGCTTCCGGAAAGTCGATTTTCATTTCCACATTGGAAGGTACAATCACCGATTCGCCCGGCAAGTAATCAAACGCGTCTTTGTCGAACAGGTGCATTACCTTCTTGCCCTTGAGCATGCTCGTCACCACCAGGTCGTTGAATTTAAGCGGCACCAGTTCCGAAGCCTGATAAGTTTCAAACAAATTCAGTTCACAGTTTTCCAGATTGTAAATCGTACGATTCTCAACCAGCGTTTTCAGAAGCTTTTCGTTGGTCAGATCGGGTGCGAATGGAATGGCTTTGGAATGACTCATGCTAGTTATAAGATCAAGTTAAGTGCTACCAGCCAAATTCCCAAAGGCTTTGTATAAGAGTTGGCCGTCATAAATCATTTACATGACAAAAATCATCTTTTCAGCTAATTGCCATCATAACCCACCCCAAGGGCTAACTCTACTTTTATGACCGTAATCAGACCAACCAAACTCTATGGAACTACAAAAAATTCAATACGACAACAAGGTTGTCAAAGCCTTTATGATTGCCACTGTCATCTTTGGCATTGTGGGCATGACGGTCGGGTTGCTGGCTTCCATCCAGCTCTTTTACCCGATTTTCAATTTTGATCTGCAGTACACTTCCTTCGGACGCATTCGTCCGCTGCACACCAACGCGGTGATTTTTGCCTTCGTGGGCAACGCCATGTTTGCTGGAGTGTATTATTCGATGCAGCGATTGTTGAAAACACGCATGTTCAACGACACGCTCAGCTGGGTGCACTTCTGGGGCTGGCAGCTCATCATCTTAGCAGCCGCCATCACGTTGCCACTCGGTATCACCACCTCCAAAGAATATGCGGAGCTCGAATGGCCCATCGACATTGCCATCGCTTTGATATGGGTAGTGTTTGGTTCGAATATGATTGGCACGATTATCAAGCGCAGAGAAAAACACATGTATGTGGCCATCTGGTTTTACATCGCCACTTTCATTACTGTAGCGGTGTTGCACATTGTCAACTCGTTTGAAATGCCCGTTACGCTTTTCAAAAGCTACTCATGGTATGCAGGCGTGCAAGATGCCTTAGTGCAATGGTGGTACGGCCATAATGCGGTGGCATTCTTCCTTACTACTCCTTTCTTAGGTTTAATGTACTACTTCCTGCCCAAGGCGGCTAATCGTCCGGTGTATTCGTATCGCTTGTCGATTGTACACTTTTGGTCGTTGATCTTTATTTATATCTGGGCCGGTCCTCACCACTTGTTGTATACTGCATTGCCCGGATGGGCACAATCGCTCGGTGTAGTTTTCTCCATCATGCTCATCGCGCCAAGCTGGGGTGGTATGCTCAACGGCTTACTCACTTTACGTGGAGCGTGGGATAAGGTGCGTGAAGAACCTGTATTGAAATTTATGGTGGTAGCGGTAACCGCGTATGGTATGGCTACACTCGAAGGACCTCTTCTTTCATTAAAGAATGTAAATGCTATTGCTCACTTTACGGATTGGATTGTAGCACACGTGCACGTAGGTGGATTGGGCTGGAATGGCTTCCTCATCTTCGGTATCTTCTATTGGCTGGTACCAAAAATGTGGTCAACCAAATTGTACTCTACCCAATTAGCGAATGTTCACTTCTGGTTAGGCACATTGGGAATTATCTTCTATGCGCTTCCCATGTACACAGCTGGTGTGGTGCAAAGCTTGATGTGGAAAGAATTTACTCCGGACGGATTCCTAGCTTACAGTAACTTCTTAGAAACTACCACGAAGATTCTTCCGCTGTATATGCTACGCTCATTTGGTGGTCTGTTGTACCTAATTGGCGTCTTCCTCATGGCTTACAATTTGATCAAGACCGCCTACGCGGGATCGTTCATGGCCAACGAAGAAGTGGAAGTGGCTCCGATGATTAAGACTTCCAACGAAGGCGGTGGCTGGCATCACGCATTGGAAAGCAAACCTGTTTTATTTACAGCTCTTGCTTTAGTAGCCATTTTGATTGGAGGTTTGATTGAGTTGGTTCCTACTTTCTTAATCAAGTCCAACATACCAACGATCGCCACAGTAAAACCATACACACCACTGGAATTACATGGCCGTGATATTTATATCCGCGAAGGCTGTGTGGGTTGTCACTCACAAATGGTGCGCCCGTTCCGCAGCGAAGTGCAGCGCTATGATCCGAAAGCAGGAGAATATTCTAAAGCCGGTGAATATGTATACGATCATCCATTCTTATGGGGAAGTAAACGCACTGGTCCTGATTTGCAGCGTGTAGGAGCAAAGTATGCTGATAGCTGGCACTTCCGGCACATGTTGGCACCGACCGAGGTAAGTACCGGATCCATCATGCCCGCTTATCCTTGGCTCTACGAACAAGTAATTGATAAATCGGCTACAGCCGGAAAAATTTCAGCGCTGCGCACCGTGGGC
>JABFSO010000486.1 GCA_013140555.1 Cyclobacteriaceae bacterium
CTGGAAGACAACTGGAGAAGATCGAACAAATCGAATGTAATCAACGACCGACCGGTTGCCGAAACAAAACCTGTTGAAGTTGCCGCCAAGCCAACGGTAGCAGCTGAAAGTGCACCCGTAGCCAAAGTAGATGAAGCGGGCAAAGTCTTAAAATCGCTGCCGTATTCTGAAAAACAGAAAAGTGAGTTGCTCGCCAAAATCGAGAACGCCTACATTAAATTGGGGGATCTCTATTATTTCAATTTAGAAGATCGCACGAATGCAGCCGAATCCTATCAAAAGTTGTTGGATCGTTTTCCGGAATCTGAACTCGAACCCGAATCACTTTACAAGTTGTATCTCATCTATCAGGAGACTGACCCCGTGAAGGCCGCCCTATATGCCGATCGTTTGAAGAATGAACACCCGAACTCTACGTTTGCAAAAATTCTAGTCAATCCAAACTACCTAAAAGAAACCAGTGTAGCAGCCGAAAAGCAAAAGCTGATTTACAAAGAAGCGTATGCCCTCTACCAAAAGAATAATTTGCGGTCAGCCCAAGAAAAAGTAGAGCAAGCCATTCAGGTAGGCGAAACCAATTTTACGCCTCAACTCGAATTGTTAAAAGTTTTGATCACGGGTCGCACCGAAGATGTAGCCAAGTATCAATTTGAATTGGAGGGCTTTATTAAAAAATACCCCAGCGAACCGTTGAAAGCGTACGCTGAAGAATTGCTGGCTTCTTCCAAAGCTTTATTAGACAAACTGGAACGCGCCAAGGGCATTCAATACAGTACCACCACCATAGGGCCACATTATTTTGTAGTGGTTTACAAAACAAGCGACCGAATTACCAATCCGGTAGCCGATGCGCTGGATAAATTCAATGCCGGCCAATGGAAAAATTTAAAGTTAACCACCAGCAACCTGGCCTTAACGGATGATAAAACGCTTACTATGACCGTGGAATTTGCTGATCGCGAAAGCGCCTTGAGTTATTTTGACAAATTTCTCGCTCAACTAGCCAACACAAAGCCGTTTTCCAATTATAAATTCTATAATTTTGTAATTACCAAAGATAATTTCCAAACTTTTTACAGAACCAAAGCGCTGGATGAGTACCTCACCTTCTTCGATCGGAACTATCAAAAGCAAAGTCAGTAAATTCCTTCGGGTAAAAAAGACCTGGATACCCAAGGCTATTAAGTACACTTGGATTTTATTCCTGTGCTTTATGCTCGGCTTGCCTCTTTACATCCTAAGTGTAAAAGTAGACTTGTTTGGCTTATTCGGGGGCATGCCTAGCTTGGCAGAAATTGAAAATCCGGATAATGATTTATCATCTGAGATTCTTTCGGCCGATGGCGTTTCGTTAGGAAGATATTTTCGCTATAACCGAAGTCAGGTGCATTACAATCAGTTGTCACCAGACTTGGTGAACACGTTATTAATATCTGAAGACCATCGCTTCTATGAGCATTCCGGGTTGGATCTTCCTGCCTTCCTTCGCGTTATCAAGGGTTTAGTTACTTTCAACCCTGCTGGCGGTGGCAGTACACTAACTCAACAATTAGCTAAGAATCTCTTTACGATGAATCCTGATAAAGGATTGGACGGGGTGCTTTCAAAGCTAGGCAAATACCCACGGAGAATAATTCAAAAAACAAAGGAATGGATTATATCGGTTGAGTTGGAAGAAAATTTCACGAAAGAAGAAATCATTGCTCTCTATTTAAACACATGTGATTTTAGTAGTGGTTCTTTCGGAATTAAGATTGCTGCCGAGACTTATTTCAAGAAGCAGCCGGATAGTTTAAACTTGCAAGAGTCAGCAGTTCTTGTTGGTATGCTTCAAGCGCCTACTCGATATAATCCACCTCTTCATCCAGAAAGTTCTCTATCTAAAAGAAACGAAGTTCTTTTAAAAGTATATCGTCATGGCTATAAGGTAAAATCCAGAACTCAGTTTGATTCAATTAAGGCACTTCCTATTGATCTAAAATACAACGTTCAAAATCAAAACGAAGGACTGGCTACCTACTTCCGCACGGTATTGCAAAATTATCTGACCAAGTATTGCAACGACAAGGGCATTGACCTCTACAACTCCGGTTTAAAAATTTATACCACCATCGACAGCCGTTTGCAAAAGTATGCCGAAGAGGCGGTGAGCGAACACATGAAAGATTTGCAAGCCAAGTTTTTCAATGAGTGGAAAAGAAGAAACCGCAACCCGTGGGTAGATGAAAACGGTGTGGAGATTAAAGACTTTCTTCAAAAACGTATTAAGCAAAGTGATGCCTACAAAATGTATGTGGAGAAGTATGGAGAAAACTCTGACTCATTGAAAATCATGCTCAAGCTGAAAAAGCCTATGACTATCTTCACTTGGAATGGCGAGCGAGATACCACCTTCAGCAGTTTCGATTCGCTCAATTATTACAAACGCTTTTTGCAAACCGGCTTGATGTCGATGGACCCGAACACCGGTCACATCAAAGCATGGGTGGGAGGTTTCAATCACAAATATTTCAAGTTCGATCACGTGCGCCAAGGCAAACGTCAGCCTGGTTCTACTTTCAAAGCATTTATCTATGGTCTGGCAATTGAAAATAATTATTCACCATGCCACGAGATGACGGATATTTCACCGCAGTTTTCCATTCCGGGCCAACCCGATTGGTACCCCATGAACTCTAATGGCACGCGAGGTTCCGGCAAGAAAATGACCATCCGTCAGGCCATGGCACAATCGGTAAACGCCATTTCAGCACAACTCATGAAAGACCTCGGTGAAGAGAATGTAGTCGAGTTTGCACACCGCATGGGCATTGAAAGTCATTTGGATGCTGTGCCTTCGTTGTGTTTAGGAACCAGTGATGTTTCATTGTTTGAAATGGTGGGCGCTTACAGCACTTTCGTGAATGGCGGTATCAACACACAACCGTTTTTCATTTCACGCATTGAAGACAAAAACGGAAACGTGATTGAAAACTTCGTTCCTAAAACTAAACAAGCCATCGATGAACAAACTGCTTATCGAATGATTTACATGTTGAAAGGTGGTGTAGAAGAACAAGGTGGCTCATCTCGTGGATTGAGTCCCATTATTTTACAAGACAACGAAGTAGGCGGAAAAACCGGAACGACCAACGATGCATCAGACGGTTGGTATATGGGGGCCACCCATAATCTCGTTACCGGTGTGTGGGTAGGTGGAGACGAGCGTGCTGTGCATTTTCCTTCATGGGATTTTGGTCAAGGTAGCCGTACCGCCCGACCTATTTGGGATAAGTACATGGTGAAGACGTACTCCGATCCGAAAACTGGTGTTGCGAAAGGATATTTCAAACGTCCTTCCAATGGTGTTGATGTTTCGTTTGACTGCGGTAAGTTCACCCAAGTATCTGACTCGGTCAAAGTGAAAGACGAAGACGAGTGGGATATTAAAAATTAGGAGTTAAACTGCGACTCGCACGTTTGCACCAAACACATGCTGAAAGATCAAGTTGCTTCATTGCCCGATTCCCCCGGTGTTTATCGGTATTACAACAAAGAAGATGTATTGATCTATGTTGGCAAAGCCAAAAGCCTGAAGAAGCGTGTGAGCAGCTACTTCAACAAGCAATCGCAATACAATCGTAAAACTGAAAAGCTGGTATCTGAAATCCATCGATTGGAGTTTACGTTGGCCAACACCGAATTTGATGCATTGCTGCTCGAGAATAATCTCATCAAACAGAATCAGCCGAAATACAACATCTTGCTGAAAGATGACAAAACGTTTCCCTATCTCTGCATTTTAAAAGAACGTTTTCCGCGGATTATTTCCACCCGCAAATACATTCCCAAGCAAGGCGAATATTTTGGTCCCTACTCCAGCGTGGGCTCCATGAATAGTGTGTTGGAATTGGTCAGACAATTGTATTCAATACGAACATGTTCGTTGTTGCTTTCCGCAGAAAACATTGAAGAGAAAAAATTCAAAGTGTGTTTGGAATACCACATCGGTAATTGCAAAGGCCCTTGCGAAGGAAAGCAAGAAGAGCAAGCTTACTTAGAAGAAATCGCGCAAGCCCGATACATATTGAAAGGCAACCTCAGCATAGTCGAAGATTATTTTGCCGATCAGATGAAACAAGCTGCTGACAAATTGGAGTTTGAAAAAGCGGCTTTCTACAAATTCAAGTTAGAGAAACTCGAAAACTTCCAGAGCAAATCGTTGGTGGTGAATCGTAAACTCACTGACATTGATGTGGTGACAATCGCAAGCAGCGAAACCTTTGCCTACATCAACTACTTGCAAATAAAAGAAGGCTCCATCATCTTTTCGAAAAATCTGGAGATCAAGAAAAAACTCGATGAATCAGATGACGAGATTTTGAGTTTGGCGGTGGAAGAATTGCGCACCGAATACCACAGCAACAATCCGGAGGTCTATACCAATGTGGCGTTGAGTGTGAAGTCGGAATTATACGAAAATATCATTCCTATCATTGGTGACAAAAAGAAACTGGTCGATCTCTCGTTGAAGAATGCGTTGTACTTGAAGCGCGAGCGTGAAATCAATCTGGAGGAACGCAAGACCAAAAAGAACGAAGTACTCCACATCTTACAAGAAAACCTGCGACTGATTCAATATCCAAAAATCATTGAGTGTTTTGATAACTCCAACTTTCAAGGAACCAATCCGGTTGCCTCGATGGTGCGCTTTGTGGATGGCAAACCTGATAAAAAAGGCTATCGCCATTTCAATATCAAAACGGTTGTTGGCCCCAACGACTTTGCTTCGATGAAGGAGATTGTAGGCAGGCGCTACAAGCGGATTATGGAAGAGCAAGGTGAATATCCGCAATTGATTATTGTGGACGGTGGCAAAGGCCAGTTGAGCAGCGCGTGCGAGGCATTGCAAGAGCTGGGACTGTATGGAAAAATTCCGATTGTGGGCATCGCAAAGCGGTTGGAAGAAATTTATTATCCGGAAGATCCTCTCCCACTTTTGATCAACAAAAAATCACCAGGCTTGATGTTGATTCAACGCATTCGCGATGAAGCACACCGTTTTGGCATTACCTTCCACCGACTGAAGCGCAGCAACTCTACTTTTGTCACGGAGCTGGAAAACATTCCGGGCATCGGCAAAAAGACTGCTGACAAATTGCTGGCACATTTTAAGTCATTCAAAAAAATCAAAGAAGCTTCTTTGGAAGAATTGAAAGAAGTGGTAGGCGATGCAGCCGCTTTGAAAATCCGAGAACATGTGGAAATAGGAAATTCTGAGCCAAAAGAATAAATTGCACTGTATGCTCAATGAATTAGGTTCTATTATACTTGATACACGTAGTCTTGGTGGATTCACGGATGCTGAGTTCTATCAATTCTGCCTGGACAACAGAAATATAAAATTTGAGCGAGATGCTTTCGCGAATATCATAGTTATGTCTAATACAGGCGGTAAAACAGGCTACTACAATACTGAAATTTTAGCAGAGTTGGCCATTTGGAACCGACAACACAAAACCGGTATCTGTTTTGATTCTTCTACGGCTTTTCGATTACCAAATAGCGCTGTTCGATCTCCAGATGCTGCGTGGGTTGCCGTTGGGCGGTGGAATCAACTTTCTGAAAAAGAGAAAGAACAATTTCCTCCATTATGCCCGGACTTTGTTTTAGAAATCAAATCTGCTTCCGATCAACTTTCCTCCTTAAAATCAAAAATGGATGAATGGGTTGCGAATGGCTGCCGGTTAGCTTGGCTAATCAATCCGGAAGAGAAGGCTACGCTCGTTTATTCATCCGGTCAAATAAAAACCATTTCCTTTCAGGAAGTTTTATCGGGGAGCTCTTTAATGCCAGGCTTAGAGCTCATCCTTGGATCTATTTTCAAATAGATTTTCTTTTTCGCCTGCCTTTTGCAATTCACTACATCCGTCCTACAACTCATGCCATTTGACTTGGCTGGCAGGCATCTAAGCCTCACTTTTGCCGTATGGTAGTTCAAATATCTATTCGTATGAAGGCTTACTTACTCTCGCTTGCCCTATTTGTATCGTCCACTGTTTCTGGACAGATCGGCATTTACTCTTCCAATTCTTCATTTAACGGTAAAACTGTTTACAAACATTCCACCGGCCTCACCAGCTTTAATGTGGAAACACGTGGTAAAGTAGAACTCACCGACAATGACTTGGATGTAAAAAGTATGTCGCCCGATGGTTATTTAGAAATCACCAAAACGGTATTTGGCAACAAACGCTCGATCGTAATTACTCCGCAAGGCAACGGCCTGAAGCGCGAGTATTACGAAGGCCGCTCACTCGTAGCTTTTGAACCTGAGGGCCGCAAATGGCTTTCGGAAGTGCTCCCTGAATTAGTGCGAACCACCACCATTGGTGCGGAAAGTCGTGTAAACCGTTTCTTTCGTCAAGGTGGTGCGATGGCCGTAGTAAATGAAATTAAGCGATTGGAAAGCGACCATGTGAAATCACACTACGCCACACTTCTCATGAAGTTGAACATCCCAGTCAGCGATTACGGTATGATCGCCTCCGGTATCGCCAGCACGATTGACTCTGACCATTACCTGACCGAATTTTTGAAAGGAAGCATGGATAAATTCCTTCAAAACAAAACAGCCACCGAAGCGCTCTTTACAGCTACGCAAAAAATGGAATCGGATCATTACAAAACAGAAGTGATCCGCGAAGCATTGTACAGTGCTCCTGCCACAATCGAAAATGTACGCATCATCATGATTGCTACCGGCAAAATGGATTCTGACCATTACAAAACAGAAGTTCTAAAAGCATTATTAAAACAAAATAATCTGACCGATGCGGTAATCACTGAAATGATCAATACCACGCAGACCATTGATTCCGATCACTACCGCAGTGTAGTGCTGAACAAAGCACTCGCTAAGCCAGGGTTATCAGCTACTGCTTTTACAAAAGTGTTAGAGTCCGTAAAGAATATTGAATCGGATCATTATAAAAGTGAAGTGTTGGGCAACCTGTTTCAAAACAATCTGACACCGGAAGTTTTAAACAGCGCGATGGAGGTAATCGGTTCGATTGAATCGGATCACTATATCACGCAAGTGGCCAATCAATTGGTGAAGCGTCAAAACTTAACGGACGAAAATTTTCAGAAGCTACTAGGTGCCATGAGTGCTAACCAAAGCGATCACTACATGTCTGTGTTTTTGCAAACGGCTTTGGAACGCCCCAGTTTATCCAAAGAAAATCTGATGAGCATATTACAATCTACCTCGCACATCGATTCTGATCATTACATCACCGAAGTGCTGACAGATGTAGCTTACAAAATGAAGGGCATGAATGATGCCTCGCTGAGAGAAGCCTACCGCACTGCGGCCAAGCGCATCGAATCTGAAACCTACTATGGCCGTGTCATGCGTGCCATCGACTAAACAAAAAAGCCGGAGCGTTAAACTACAACGCTCCGGTTTCTACTTAACTTCCAGATCAATTGCATTGAGGATTAATTTTTTTATCTTCATGCGATCACAAATCATCAAGTAACAAGTTTTTTCAAATGAAGAAGTATGCCTTGCTCATCGCTAGCTGCACCGGACTGGGCATTCTGCTTTTTCTGTTTATCTATTACAGTGAGAATGGGTCAGTGGCTCCCATCAGCACCACATGGAAACGATATCTTCTTCTGATTGCGCTGACCAATGCCATTGGCGTTCTTCTCTTAACTACCGATCGAATCATCAACAAGCTGCTCGACTGGAAAGAACATTTTATGATGCGTTTTCTAGTAGGGTTAATCGCTAACTTCATCATGATGATGTTGTTTCTTAGCCTGACGGGAAAATTCATTTTTGCATTAACTTCCGAAGAGCTTTTGAAGCTGGTGATCGTTTTCGTGATTGTAGTCTTTATATACGAAATCTTTTACGGTCTTTTCTATTCCTATTATCACTATGCCGTCATACAAGCCGAGCAACTAAGATCGGATCGCTGGCAATTAGAATTACAGTTCGAATCGCTCAAGAGCCAGATCAGTCCACACTATCTTTTCAATTGCCTCAACACCGTTTCTTCACTCCTATTCAAAGACACACGTGTAGCCGAAGAATTTATCCGCAGAATGGCCGACACCTTTCGGTATGTATTATCGCACCAAAAACAGCGGCTGGTTTCCTTACGGGAAGAATTGGAGTTTGTGAAATCATACTATTTTTTATTGCAAGTGCGCTATGAATATCATTTGCAACTCGAGGTAAATTTACCACAGAATGTAATGGATAGCGTGGTGCCTCCAATGACGCTACAATTGCTCGTAGAAAATGCAGTGAAGCACAACAAAATCAGTAAAGAAAAACCGCTGCTGGTTTACATTGGTGCACAAGACAATACGCACTTGTTAATAACCAATACCAAAACCGATGCCACGCAACCGGTGGTCAGTTTTAGAGTGGGATTGGAAAACATTCATCAACGCTATAAATTCTTTACTTCTGAAAAAGTGGTGGTAAAAGATGGTGAAAAATTTCAAGTGCAACTGCCTGTGTTGAAAAAAGATAAAATCAAACTGGGATAAGTATCAACTGATGAAACGGATTTTTATACATAATCCCTTCTTTCGCATACTGGCCCCGCCTGTGTTTGGTGTATTTATCTATTTGCTGATTTTGTTGATCAACAACAATGTAGAGCAAATCACCACGCTGGTCAGCAATCAGGAAGTGTATGTATGCATTGGGCTCAGCCTGATTTCATTTGAGTCCATGCGGCTCGTCATCGTATTGCTTCAGCGCTTCTTTTCCATGGAGCCTAAAAAATTAGCGCTTCAGGTCTTTGCCACTACTTCCATTAGCATAGCCATCGTTCTAATCGCGATTAGCAGCTATTTTCAATGGGTAATCGGTTTCGATATCAGCAGTCGTGAGTTGTGGATATTCGGTACGTTGTTTACGCTCACTTCATTTCTTTACAACGCGTTGTACATCGGCAATCAGTATTTGCATTTGGAAAACACCTTGCGCATTGAACAAGAACAAAAGCTCCGCGAAAGCCTGGAATCCGAATTTCTCTCCTTCAAACAAGAAATCAATCCCGATCTGCTTTACGACAGTCTGGAAGACCTGATTCTCTGTCTGCACAAAAAAACAGATGTAGCTGAAGATTTGATCGACAGCCTTGCAGCTTTATATCGCTACCAGTTGGTGCACCGACAAAAAGAGTTTGTAACCTTAAGCGAAGAAATACAGGCCGTACAACACTTGATTCGCTTGGCCAATCAAAAGCATCGGCAAACGATCAAATGGATCAACAAAATTTCTGAAACTTCTTCAATTCAATTGATGCCTGGTGCACTCATCACTGCGATAGATAGCGTCATTCGCAATACGCTCATCTCGCCCGATGCGCCACTCATGTTCACGCTCTCGCAAGAAGATGACGAATACTTTGTGTTGCACCACGACCTAAACGACAAACTGCAACTGCATCCTGAAAGCATAGCAGCCTTTCAGCGTTTACAGCGCTCGTACTCCGTTTATAGCGACCGCCCTTTTGTTCAGGTGAAGGCGGGCCGGGAAAATTATATTAAATTTCCGATGATCATGGTTGAGCCTCTATTATCTGAAACGGAATGAGTCTGACACTTTCCATATTGATTGTTGAAGACGAAACTCCGGCAGCAGAAAAACTGGAGCGCTACTTGCAAAAGTATAGCTCAACCATTTCGGTAGCTGCCGTCTGTGATTCAATTGAGAGTGCCTCCCAATGGCTGCAGGATAATCAGGAAAGTATTGATCTGATCTTCATGGACATTCAACTGAAAGACGGGTTGAGTTTTGCCATCTTCAAAGAAGTGACCGTGCAGAAACCGGTAATCTTTGTCACTGCCTACAATGAATACGCGCTGGAAGCATTTAAAGTCAACAGCATCGACTATTTGTTGAAACCTGTCACCTTCTCTGACCTAAGTGCCAGCTTACAAAAGTTTGAGAATCTGCGTGAGCAAATGGCCACCACCGATGCCAAGCGCGAAAAGATCAAGTCCTTGGCACAAACCGATTCGCCAAAAAATTATAAAGAGCGGTTTATGGTGAAGGTGGGCGATCACATCCGCTCCATCACCATCGATCAAGTGCTATTCTTCTTTGCGGATGGCCGTGATGTGTATTTGGTCACCAATCAACTTCGTAAATTTATTATCGATTTCACGCTGGAGTCGTTGGACGAAGTGTTGAACCCAAAAAATTTCTTTCGCGTCAACCGCTCCTACATTGTGCATATTCCTTTTATTCAAGATGTCGTGACTTACTCCAACAGCCGACTGAAAATCACGACCCAACCTGCGTGGGACAAAGAGATTATTGTAAGTCGCGAGAAGGTAAACGAATTCAAAGAGTGGTTTGACGGAGTGCATTAATCCTCCTTTCTCTCCGCGACACGAGGAGTCTTATCGGAAGCAAAAACTAAATGTGAGTAATGACAGAAGATGCCTCGTTCATCGGCATGACAAGGGCAGTTAAAGGACTTTCTTAAAATCCTTTTTGATACCTCATCCTTGCCTTCTCCACAAGAGAAGGAATCAGTGGGGTTTTAAGAAATGCCTTTGCGGGCTTCGTCACAACATTCATAACTCGTTATAAAGATGCCTCGTGACTTGGCAGGACAAGCTTTCTCTTGTCACTCCGCGACACGAGGAGTCTTATCGGAAGCTAAAACTAAATGTGAGTAATGACAGAAGATGCCTCGTTCCTCGGCATGGCAAGCTTCGGCAATCGTAAAAACTGTATCTTTAATAAAGAATCAATCGCTATGACTAAAAAGTATTTTAAAATCGGACTAGGTCTCCTCGGTGTGTTTGTGATCATTTTCATTCTCAATACCCTCAATGCTGCGGGTTCGTTCACGACACTTACGTCACACATAGACGGCCAAATCGAAACTACTTACACCAATACACCCGGAGCCGAAGACATGGATATCGATTACCAAAAGGGTTTGTTATTTATATCCAGCACCGATCGCTGGCAGCAATTTCAAAATAAGGATGTATAAGGTGGCATCTATCTTTTGCAACTGGACAGCGGGAAAGTGCCCACGAAAATTCCCACTACCTACACCGGTCAATTTCGTCCGCACGGTGTTTCCTTTCTTACCCACGAATCAAGAGATTACTTGTTTGTGGTAAACCACAATAATGAGGGAAATTTTGTCGAGTTATTTCAATTTAAGAATGACACGCTCTTTCATCAACGCTCGTATTCCGATGATTCGATGTGTTGCCCCAATGATGTAGTAGGCGTTTCTCCTACCCAATTTTACGTGACAAATGACCACGGCACCCAAAAAGGAGCTATGCGCAAAGTAGAAGATTACCTGCGTGTGCCGCTCTCCTATCTTTTATATTTTGATGGAACCCGGTTTTCGAAAGTCTACGAAGGCCTGACTTACGGCAATGGCGTGAATTTATCCAACGATGGATCAAAGCTATATCTCACTCACACCACCGGCAGAGAGTTACTCACATTTAGCCGCGATGCACAATCCGGAACTTTAAAGCTCTTGGATAAATTGAATTTGAAATCAGGACTGGATAATATTTCTGTCGATGAAAACGATAACCTGTGGATTGCCTCGCATCCGAAGATGTTGAAGTTCGTTGGTCATGCTACCGACTCCTCTAAGAAATCGCCATCTCAAATTTTTAGGTTGACACCGGAAGGAAATGACAGCTATCTGGTAAAAGAAGTTTTTCTCGATCGAGGAGAAGTGATCTCTGCCTCCAGTGTTGGCATTCACTATAAAAATCAGCTGTTGATTGGAGGCGTTTTTGAAAGCAAGGTTGTGCGCCTTACACTTTCCGAGAAATAGAAGTTCGGAACAACTGTTAAATGGAATTAGTCTAAAAAACAAGAGCGCAAATCAAACGAATTTGATCTGCGCTCAGATGTTTTGGGTGGTGAATTACTTCACGTGTTTGTTAACCACTTTTGCCAACTCAAACATAGAAATTTGCTTCTTGCCATCGAAAAGCACTTTCAACTTTTCGTCAGCATTAATCATTCTTCTGTTTTTGCTGTCTTGTAGTTTGTTCTTCTTGATGTACTCCCAAATCTTCTTAATGATTTGAGTTCTAGGAAGAGGTTTGCTGCCTACCACTGCACCTAATGCTGCACTAGGAGTCAATGCGGCCATGAATGCTGCATTGGGTTTGCGAGCTGATTTTTTCTTAGCGGCCTTCTTAGGGGCGGCTTTCTTAGCGGCCTTTTTAGGAGCTGCTTTTTTCTTTGCTGCTTTTTTTGCCATAGCTGAAATTGGTTTTAATGGTTGCGAATTAAGTTGAAAAAATTGAGTTATCCCAACATCAGGGCAACGAATTACATTTTACACTTGAATTTTATGATGAGCGGACTGTTTTCCTAGGGAAAAACTCAATTTTACCTATGAAAAAAACAATAATGAACTGCTTTGCCTTCTATGTAATTATCGGGCGATCGATACGTTTTCATAGGGGAAACGAGTATTTTGGAACAAAAATTACAACATGCTGAAAGAGCGACAAATTCATATTTTGATTGGATGTGCCGATGCACGCGACTTGAGCCAGATACAAATTGATGCCATTGAAGAAACCAGCAAATCGTTTCTTTCATTGGGGATCTCCATCGAATTTCATGTGATCCGCACAGCCGGCTCATTTGTAACACCCGATGTGGTGATGGATATCAAGCGAACTTTTGAGCAAGCCCAACGCCATAGTAATGATGCATTGGTGCCTATGAAATACTATGTACACATTCAGACACACGGCCATCTTACCGAAGATTCCAATGACGCTTACATTAGTCATGTGCATGATTTGCATCTCGTAGAAGGCTCTCCTCTAAACTGCGGTATGCTCCAAGCCTCCTCAGTAGGAATTGAAATTGAGAAGCTTATTATTGAAGAAGCCCTTGAACTTCCTTTGGCAGGACAGAAGGTAAAAATCGACAACGACACTAAAATCAAATTGCTGCTGAAGGAGCACTATGCCTATGATGGCTACCTGGCGGGCGATTGGGTGTTTAGTATCGACTTGCTGCGCACGCATCCGCGCCACCAGCGAACGTTATTAGAAAAAGCCATCGCTACTGATGCGGAATTAAAAGTGCTGCAAATACAAATTACTAGCGGAATAATGGACTATGCCATCCACTCGCTCATTCGTGTGGACGATGGAATTCCGGAGGTGCCCTTCTGGGATACGGTGCAAAAATACATTCGCGAGCATTCGGAAAACCAGCGAAACAAGGTTGAGATTCTCATTCACCAATCGCAAAAGCAAAAGCCATTAGCAGGATTGCTATGCATGAGCGACCCTCGACAGTCTTCTAGATGGTTAGCGGCAAACTACTATTTAACCAAGCACGGCATCGATACTGATGGCGATTATCTGCCCAATACGCTTTTTAATATGTCGGGCAGCTCGTTTGACATTCCGCACACACCCTTTGGGCCCTATGTGATTGCCGGATTTTTCTACAGTGTAAAACATTTGAAATTAACCGACCAATTGGTGATGGGATACGATGCGAACCAAACCGGGCGCATTCTGCAAAAGATTAAAAATGATCCAATCATGAATTTGATTGTAGATAAGTTTCAGGTAAATCTGATCCCGATTCATCAAACCGAACTCGAGAAGTAACGTTACATCACCCAATTGCTTGTCCAACCATAAGCAACAAAATGAATCATGCTTCTACATAAAATCAAATCTACCATGAATCAAAAAAACAGTCTTTCACGCCAGCAGTTCATTCAAAAATCACTTCTTACCTTCGGTGGATTGGTGCTTACCTCTACAGCCCAAAGTCAATCGCAGGAAAAGCGCGGCCCGTTAAAGGTTGAACTGGTGAAAGAATTTGTGACCGTATGCCATGGTAATTTTGATCGCGCTAAAGAGTTGCTCGAGAATGAACATTTACTACTCCATTCTTCGCACGACTGGGGAGGTGGTGATTTTGAATCGGGCATTGAAGCTGCCGGCCATGTGGGCAACAAAGAAATCGCGAACTATTTGCTTAGCAAAGGTGCTCGCTACAATGTATTCCTCGCCTGTATGCTAGGCCATGTGGAGACCGTAAAAAATATACTTGCCTTTCAACCAGGCTTACTTCATTTGAAAGGGCCACATGGATTTACTCTGTTACATCATGCCGAAAAAGGTGGCGATGAAGCCAAAGCTGTGGTGGATTATCTGACGGGATTGGGTGCCAAAGAAACCATTGTCGATTTCTGGAAAAAATAGAGCAGGCTCTGCTAAAGAGCCTGCAACTTGACAAAAATTAAATCAAGTTCTTCGCGCGACTTATTCAATTTTACCTGAAGGCGTTGCAGCATGCTTTCGCGGTTTTCATTTTCAAACAAAAAATCCTCATCGGAAAGAGTTGGAAACAATCTTTTCAAAAGGATTTTTTGTTCGCGCCAGCTTCTGACTATGCTCACGTTAGGCGGGTTCTACTGTTTTCTCTAATCGCGTTACATGCAGGATAAACTGCTTATCCAACACAAACTTAAACTCATCTTCACCCATCAACTCGGTAGCCTTGCGGCTTGTTTGCAATAAATGCAACAGATCTATCGCCACCATCGATGCTTTGATGTTATTCTTCGCTTTGCCTTTGGTTACTTCCAACGTAAATGAATAAACGCCTTTTTCCTTGGGGTTTAATGATTTAAACTCGTGTGGATACATTTTGTATTGTTGCGGTGCCTCCGAAGAAGCCACCATCATTTGCAAAATGGCAGGGCGGTATTTAATCCATAGTGGAATGTAAGGCTTGGTGGCAGTAGAGTCAAATGAAGAGTAATTCATGCAATTAGCGGTTTTATAAATAGTCGGTTTTCTCAGAGATAGGTTTTGAGTGCCTTGCTGCGGGCGGTATCGCGTAGGCGTCTGGTGGCTTTTTCTTTGATCTGACGCACGCGCTCGCGCGTAAGGCTAAACTTCAAGCCAATTTCTTCCAGTGTCATAGAGCGGGTTCCATTCAAGCCAAAGAAGTAAGAGATTACCTCCGACTCACGGGCGGGTAACGTGGCCAGTACCCGAGCCACCTCGCTGCACAACGAATCGCGCATCAAATCGCCATCCGGTGTTTGATCCGTTTGGTTCGTAAGTACATCTAATAAGTTATTTTCTTCGCCTTGCACAAAAGGTGCATCTACCGAAATATGACGCCCCCCGAGGCGCATGGTGTTTTCCACTTCTTCGGTTGTCACTTTCATTACTTCAGCCAACTCCTCAGGCGAAGGCTCGCGCTGAAATTTTTGCTCAAGTTCAGAAAAGGTCTTCGCTACTTTATGCAATGACCCTACGCGGTTGAGCGGCAGGCGTACCACACGTGATTGTTCGGCCAATGCTTGTAAAATGGATTGACGAATCCACCACACAGCATAGGAAATGAATTTAAATCCACGCTTCTCGTCAAAGCGGCTGGCAGCCTTAATCAAGCCCACATTGCCTTCGTTGATCAAATCTCCGAGGCTTAATCCATTATTCTGATATTGTTTGGCAACGGAAACCACAAAGCGCAAATTAGCTTTCGTAAGTTTTTCGAGTGCCATTTGGTCGCCTTCGTGAATGCGTTTAGCCAATTCCACTTCCATCTCTGAAGTAATCAAATCGACTTTTCCGATCTCTTGAAGGTATTTATCCAGCGATTGATTCTCGCGGTTGGTAATCTGTTTTACAATTTTTAGCTGTCTCATAGTTGCGTTATTGGCCCGTTCCGTTCAAAAAGTGGCTTTGTGAACTTCAATTGAAAAAACCAAGGCGCAGGAATCAGCTTGCGAAAGAAGATACCGACAGCAGGATTTGAGGAATTGAACCCCAAAGATACGTTTAATTTTACCCGCACCCTAGGAGAATATGAAGTTTAGCGGAATGCAGGGATGAGCGAGTGAATGTTGATTTATCGCTTTCGCGATGTCTATTCGTTATTGGATTCTGCTTCCTGACTTTTGGTATACGCCCAAACGGCTCGCAATTGTCCATAATTATACTTGCCTTTTAAATGGTCATACACAGCTTTAGAAGTCACTTCGCCTGTCAACTCTCTGCGTGCATTCACAATTTCCATCACGGCTGCTTCAGTCATAAATGAGAAGATGGGGATGGTTCCCAACTCTACCGCTTTAGCCAAATGCCCTTCGATGGTGCCCACCACCAAACCGCGTTGTTCGGCAATCTGCTCAATCGTAAAACCTTTATGAAAAAGATCGAGTGTAATGTCAAAGGTGTTCGCGGTATCTCCTTTCTTTTTCTTTTCTCTCTTGGGTCTAGTTGATTTTAATTTCGTGCTGACACTGGGCAACTCTTCCCGAATTTCAGTTAAGAGCTTGGCGCGTTCCAGTGCACGTTGTTTATTCAGCAGCGATAAATCAATTTTTTCTTCACCACTGAGGATGGCATCGGTCAGATAAATAGCTTTCTCAATTTGAGCTAATTTCTTACTGAGCATCTGATCGATCTCCAGCAATTGATTCAAATACGTTTTGGTGCGCTTTTGCTGACGAGTGACTTCGATGTGATGAAGCAGTTTTTTTAAAATGCCCGTCATGAATATCTTGTAGTACTCGCTTCCTTTCGTGAGGCGCTCGCGTAAGAAGGAATAATTTTGAGCCAGCAACAAATCTATCAACTGCTTGCGAAAACGCTCCGTATTGGTTTGCTCCGCTTCCAGCGACTCGACTAGTTGCTGCAATACAGGTTTCATACTTTCCTCTGAAAACGTATCACTCGATTCGTTCTTTTGCAGGTATTGAATGTCTTTAATGGCCGCTGTGAAATTGAAAGTTTGTTCCAGCAAATAATGAACAAACTCCTGCTGTCGCCTTTTCATCATCTCGGGCAACTCATTCGGCTTATGATGTTCGCGTGCAAAAGCGACAATCTGCTGATCGGTGCTAATCGCTGCTGAATGAATAGGTGTTCGTAAGATCAGTCCCTCGAGTGTACGCAACCGCGAAAGTGCCACGTAGACCTGACCATCTGCGAAAGCTTGACCCACATCGATGATTGCGCGATCAAATGTTAATCCCTGACTTTTATGAACGGTAATGGCCCACGCCAACTTGATCGGAAACTGCTCGAAGGAACCAATCACTTCATCTTCCAGATCGCTGCCTTCTTTGACCGCATAGCGCTTGTTCTCCCAGAGAATGCGCCTGAGTTGATAACGAGTGTTGGTATCGGCCATCGTCACCCACACGCTCTCG
The DNA here is from genome assembly GCA_013140555.1 of Cyclobacteriaceae bacterium. Classification (GTDB taxonomy): domain Bacteria; phylum Bacteroidota; class Bacteroidia; order Cytophagales; family Cyclobacteriaceae; genus ELB16-189. Next base: position 17,229 of record JABFSO010000486.1, read on the forward strand.
TCTTTTATTTCTTTTACGGTTGCTAATTTGCCGTTGAAGTACGCTTTGCTCTCGTTGTCGTTGCGCACGAACATAATCTGTGCGCCTACTTTCAATTCTATGCTAGGAGCCACTGGATACATGCTTTCCGGAAATTCTCCATCCAGGTGAGCTTCAAAAAAATGCGATTCCCCGGCTAAAGCCTTCAACTCCTGCCGATTCAATTCATCGGCTTTGTAGTTGTGCGTAGTGAGTGTGATCACTTCTTTGAGTGCGCGAATTTCTTCTTCCGACCGATAGTGGCGATTCAGTGCTTCAATATCTTCCGGAGAAGCTACGTTGTTGCGCAGATTATTTAAAATACCAATGAACGTAGAATCATGTTGACGAAAAATCTTCTCTAATTCAATGTATACCAGCCGCTGGCCTTGTAGTGCCACTGCTTCGTAAAACCAAGGTGTATTGTAATACTTACGCAGTGTTTCCCAGTCTTCGTTTCTTACTACCGGTGGCAATTGATACAAATCGCCAATGAAAAGCACCTGCACACCGCCAAAACTTTCGCGGTAATTACCACGCGCTGCACGCATACGGTAGTCGATGGCATCGAGCAAATCAGCACGCAACATACTGACTTCATCAATCACCAGTAAGTCGATGGAGCGAAGCACCTGCTTGCGGGCACTGTTGAGCGGATGTTTGTGAGCCAGGGTATTCTGGTTGATGAACCGACCGCCTTCAGCGAAGTTATCACTCAAATTTCGGTCGGGCAGAAACGTGAAAGGCGGCAACAAAAACTGCGAATGAATCGTCACTCCGCCTGCATTCAATGCCGCGATGCCGGTAGGTGCGACTACGATGTAATTCTTATGTGTAAGCTGGGGAAGATTTTTTAAGAATGTCGTTTTGCCTGTTCCTGCTTTTCCGGTTAAAAACAAATGGCTGCCGGTAGTATTGATAAACTGCGCGGCTGCCGCCAAAAAATCTTGCATGCAGTAAAACTAACGAGAATTTGAAAAAAGAAAAATCAAAATTGATTCTTTGCTCTCAGCCTCGTAATTTATCTAAAAGACGATTGAGTTCTTTTGCCTCGGTGGTACTTACGTTTTTGAGGGAGGTAATCCATAGTTCCGCTTCATCGTCTATTTTCTTTAGTATGGATAAGCCCTTTGCTGTAATACTGATGTCTACCTGTCTGCGATTGCCTTCGCAAATCTCGCGGTTAACCATTGCTTTCAAGCGTAATTTTTCAACCAGACGGGTGCAGTTGCTGCTTTTATCGATCATCCGCTTAGCTATTTCTGAAAGCATCAATTTCTGGGGATGAGAGCCACGTAAAATACGCAGCACGTTGTATTGCTCGGGCGTGATACCATGCGGCTTCATGCGGGTGATGTTGCCACTATGCAACCAACTGCTGGTGTACATAATGTTGATGGCCATTTTCTGGTGTTCGTTTTGAAACTTGGTTTGCTGAATATCTTCTTCGAGAGGCATGGTGCAAAGGTAGCGACTATTATTGTCGATACAACCTTTGCCGGTGCGCTTTAGTCAACTTTCGTCCACCACGCTTCACGCGGATAGCTTTCACCCACAATCACGGGCTGACCGATGAGTGGCGTAGTATAGGTTACTCCCTTTGCATACGCGGCTTTCGTAGCGCGCTCAATGGGTTCCTTCCATGGATGTAAGGATAGTTTGAATTTCGCCCAATGCACGGGCATTAAAACTTCCGCTTTCAAATCGATGCTGGCCTGCACCGTTTGCTCGGGCATCATGTGAATGTAGGGCCAATTCTCGTTGTACTGCCCACATTCCAGCAAAGCGATATCGAATGGTCCAAACTTTTCTCCGATGGTTTTAAAGTGCGTTTCATACCCGGAATCGCCACCTAAAAAAAGATTGTGCGTTGGCGTTTTCAAAACAAACGAAGACCATAGTGACTTGTAACGGGCAAAGCTGCGACCTGAAAAGTGACGAGCGGGAGTGGCCGTCAACTCCATCGACTCAAAAATGGTTTTGCTTTCCCACCAGTCCAACTCAACGATTTTATCCGGTGCGATGCCCCAGTGTTCGAGATGCGCACCCACACCTAGTGAAGTGCAGAACAATTTCGTTTTGTCTTTCAATTCCAAAATTGTTTTGTAGTCCAGATGATCGTAATGATCGTGCGTAATCAGTACCATATCTAGATCCGGAAAGTCGTTGACTCCATAGACATTCGAACCTTGAAAGTTGGACGTTAAAAAAGAAACCGGAGAGGCGTTTCCACTAAATACCGGATCGACCAGAATTTTTTTGCCGTTGATTTGAATGAAATACGAAGAGTGCCCAAACCACACAACCACAGGTTTGTCGGACTGAATGTTTTTAAGATCGGTGCGAACGGAAGGAAGCGGTTGCGATGGCTCCGAAGATTTAGGCGTGTTGAAATATTTCCACATCACTTTCCAAGCTGAAAAGTTTTCGGATTGCACAGGTGTAGGAGTAAGATTTTGAAAAGCTCCGTTTTTATAGTTGGGCGATTTTTCAATGCGAGCTTGCCGATCACCGGAAGGATGAGCGCCAAAAACGGCTGTTTGCATAAACAAATAAATACCGACTGCGGCTACCAGAATCACTAAGAGAATAATCATGAGTATCTTTTTAAGAATTTTCATTCGTAGTTATCAAGACGTAAAGAAAGGCGTTTTATTTTTTATGTTGGATTTTCTAATTTGAACGTTGAAGAACAAAATGATCAAATTTACCACCACCATCCAGCGGTTCGATAAAAAAGGAGAAAAAACCGGCTGGCAATACATTGAGATCAGCTCTGCACATGCCAAGAAGCTGAAGGATAGCAAAGTGTCTTTTCGCGTCAAGGGAAAGTTGGACGCAATAGCCATTCAAAAGACTGCTATTCTACCCATGGGTGATGGTCAGTTTATCTTGCCCATAAACGCTACCCATCGCAAGGCATTGGGAAAAAAGCATGGTGATAAGTTAACGATTCAACTGGAGTTAGATGAGCGTAAGCTGCCGTTATCAGCTGATTTAATGACGTGCCTCCAAGAAGATCCGGAGTCACTGAAATTTTTCAAATCATTGCCACCCTCGCATCAGAGCTACTATTCCAAATGGATTGAAAGTGCAAAAACTTCCGCTACCAAAGCAAAACGTATTGTCGTATCGATCAATGCCTTTAGCAAAAAGCAAACTTATGGCGAGATGATGCGCTCCTACCGAGATAGCATCGATTAAGTGCTAGTCTACTAATACCTGCTATCCATCATTTTATCTTTCATACCCCCATAGAGCACATCGATTACCCCGGCCTCGTTAAAAAACTTCTGCGGAAAAGGTAATTCGATTTTTGATACTTCATTCAACTCGTTGATGGCATCGGCAGGCAATTCAAATGTTAAACAACCCAACACATCTTCTAGCTGCGCTACTTTGGTTGCTCCTACAATTGGAATCACACTCTGCGATTTATTTTGTCGTGTCCAGTTGATGGCCACTTGCGAAGCTGAAACTCCGAGGCGATCGGCCACTTCTACCACTTTCTTCGTAATGGCAACCGCACGTTCTCCTAATCGCGCGCTCGCTTCCGGAAGTCGTCCTTTATCACCTTTCAGATATTTGCCGGTAAGTGCACCACCCGCCAGCGGAGCCCATGGTGTCACGGTCATGCCAAATGCTTTCGCCATGGGCATAAGTTCCGCCTCCACCGTTCGCTGAATCAAACTATATTCAATCTGCAAACCAATGAACTGATTCCAGCCACGCAACTGCGCCATTGTATTTGCTTGACTCACCACCCATGCGGGCGTGTCGCTAATGCCGATGTAATGAACTAATCCACGTGAGATCAAGTCTTCCAAACCTTTCATCACTTCCTCAGTTGGTGTCCAACTGTCCCACGCATGCATCCAAAGTACATCGATGTAATCGGTGTTGAGGCGCCAGAGACTCTCTTTTACACTGCGCATTAAATTCTTCCGGTGATTGCCGGCAAAATTCAAATCGCCTGATCTGTCGCGTAATGAATATTTAGTAGCCACTACAAAATGGTCGCGGTCTTTGGCAATAAAATCACCTAGAAATTTTTCTGAAGTGCCTTCGGTATAACGATTAGCGGTATCCAAAAAATTGCCGCCTGCATTGGCATACGCATCAAAGATAGCTTTGCTCAATTCTTTGTCGGCACCCCACTTCCACTCAGTACCAAATCCCATGGTGCCCAAACACAGTTCTGACACACGTAGTCCACTTTGACCAAATAATTTGTAGTTCATATTAAAATTGATTCTAGATTTGATTGCTAGTTACTGAAAGCGTTTTTAACACAAAAAAGTTTAGAGAGGTGAAAAAGATTGCCATTGTTTTGTTTGATCAGGTTGAGGTGCTGGACTTTGCCGGTCCGTTTGAAGTGTTCTCCATCACCGGCAAGCGACAAATTGGAGCGCCTTACGAGGTGTTTACCGTAGCTGAGCATGGCACGGTGAGTGCGCGGAATAATCTGGTGATCACTCCCACTTACACTTTTGCCAACTGCCCCACACCTGATATTTTTTTGATTCCCGGAGGCGGAGGTTACGATGCGGAAGGGAAACCGTTCGGTTCCCGTAAGGAGATGGACAACCCGGTGATGCGAAAGTGGATTCTGGAGCATTTTGATCAAGCCGAGTTGGTGCTGTCGGTTTGCACGGGGGCACTGATTTTAGCGAAAGCCGGACTTCTTGAAAACCAAGAAGCGACCACACACTTTATGGCCGTAGAGGCATTGCAAAAGATGGCGCCTACTACGAAAGTATCCGGAGAAAAACGATGGGTCGACAACGGAAAAATCATTTTATCAGCCGGTGTTTCTGCGGGCATCGACATGTCGTATTATGTGGTGAGCCGCCTACAAGGAGCGGAAGTAGCCAAAGAAGCCGCGAAGTATATGCAGTATGATTATTGGGGAAAATGATTGCTTTATTTAAGTTTTCAAAATGAAAACTTATTAAGGAATACGATAAAATAAAGCCTGATACGATTGAGTTTGACGTAAGCATTTTAAACTATAGAGTAAAATGAATTGGAGCGTATTGAAGACGGAAGCGACTTATCAAAAAGCAGTTAAGCGCACCTTAGCCATATTTCACGCCAAAGAAGGAACACCTGAGTCAAATGAGTTAGCCATGCTTTTGGTATTGATTAAGGATTATGAGGATAAACACATTCATATCCCTGAAGTTGACCCGCTGGAGGTCATCAAGTTATTTTAGTAAATATTTAGTAATATTTTAGTAATTGCTTTATCTTTGCAGTAGCATCGCCCAAAGGGTGAAGGCATTGGCTTCGCAAGGCCGTACATTGCGCTCCGCACCAACAGGGTGCGGTTTTCATTTTAGCAGTTCCCATTTCCTTGTTGGAAATCCCTGAACCTTTCATAAAAAGTAGCTTTTTGGCTTTTATCAACACAAAAGGCTGTGACGATTTGTAAATCTTGACTGACATCTTTTAGTACAACCATAAAATCTTTAGCAAAGAACCAGTAATGATCTTTACAAATGCGATCATCATCCTTCCATCGATAAAACTTGACATCATTGCATGGATGTGATAGCAGAATAGGTTTTATCCAATGAATACGATTTGCTCTGCGGCTATCATAAATCCTCTCATTGGTGAGTGAACGAGTAATGATATGAATAAATGTTTCAGGGTACTTACTGTACTCCTTTATCTTCGATACTTTTCCAATAAACTTGATCTTTTTTCCATTAACCATTAAAGGATTACTTATAAAATCCGTTTTGAACGTTTCAAAAAACTGATCAATTTGTTCTGTATTGAATCCAGGCTCAAGTTCATTGTCATCAAAAAATGGCACCAAATCAATCAAACTCATTTTACGATAGATTTGGGTTGAAAATCAAAAATATTAAACTTTGACTCCCATATGGGCGTGCCTTCATTAAGTACAAACCCTGATTTTTGTTCGAGGTAATCGACAAATTCATCTTTCAATTTATTCTCTATCAATTCACCACTTACTCTTCTGTTTTTATACGCGACTGAGCCAATGAATAAATCTGCAAGTTGAAAGAATACACTTTCGTGAGATCTTAAATTTTGGTAATGAATAAAAGGGGAATCGCCATGATGATGATTCTTAAAAACTTCGTCTATTTTTAATAAGCGATCTTTCCCCCTAGTATCCTTGATATCAATGAAAACTCGATACTGAGACCCAGAGGGGTTTGGACGCAGCAAGTAATACATCATTTTATAATAAAAATTATCATGAGAGCCTTGATTAAAATCCTTATGTGAAAGTCTGTCTTTATACTTAACCAAGACGCATCGGAATTCTAACGGATTATCAAAGAAAAAATCAACTAAGCACTTGTATAGTGGTAAACGAGAACGAGATAACTTACTCCACTTTATTTCTGCTGGCGTTTGAAATTGGAACTTAACTTTTAACAAGGCTTCGCGCAATTCCGCATAAACGAGCTTAGGCACTTTGATATACCCAATGCACATTATAGGAATTTTATCATGTTCCAAGTGACAGCTTTCATCTACAAATAAATTGTATTTCATATCTCTAATTGTTCTATCTTCTTTACACGCCTGAGCAGCCCATACATTAGCTTACTTTGTTTAATTTAATATTCAAATGTCATATGCTAATTGGCAACTTCATTTTCACAGAAAAAATACTGATTTTAAAGGTAGAGGGTGAACGAATTGATCAAGTGACATTCTTGTTCTAAACAGATATTATGATCAAAGTTATAAAAATAAAAAAGCCGTCACTTTTGGTAACGGCTCTGATTTTTATAGTGGGAGCTGAGGGGTTCGAACCCCCGACCCTCTGCTTGTAAGGCAGATGCTCTGAACCAGCTGAGCTAAGCTCCCTTTTTTAAGGAATGCAAAGGTAAAAGAGATTTCTATTTGTGCAAAAAATATTTTTAAATCATTACATTTTTTATGCCCTACACAAGAAAGGTAACAAGCTGGTAGTTATTCAATTACATAGAGCTAACCTTTCATCTGAAAATTTAGTTTTAGTAACCTATCTTTGTACACTCAAGACCTGTGCGATTGAAAAGACTCAAAAAAGTAGCCCTGATTGTTCTGACGACAATCATGATCATCGTAGTCGGAGGCCTCATCTCCATCTTCCTCTTCAAAGACCGGATCATTCAGCAGTTTGTGGCGGAGGCGAACAAGCACATCAATACGCCCATCAAAATTGGCCAGATCGAAATTGCCACGTGGCAGGATTTCCCGAACCTGTCCATCGTATTCAACAATGTCTATGTAGAAGACAGCCATCCGGGCGAGTACCCGCTTTTAACAGCAGACCGCATCTCTTTCTCGTTGAACGCACTCGAAGCCTGGAAAGGCAATTACGCCATTCAAGGTCTCACCATTTTAAACAGCGAGACCAGCTTAAAAATCAATGAAAAAGGTGAAAACAACTTCACCATTCTTAAACCCGATTCTTCTTCGGGTTCCAGCACGATTTCATTTGACTTGAAAGATGTGAAACTGATCAACACAGCCGTGGCGTACACCGATGCTGTGGCCATTCAAGAGCATGTGTTTGCCAGTGAAAGCCTTGTGTCGTCTATTGCCATTCGTGGTGATGTGTATAAAATTGATGCAAAAGGTGATGTGCTGTGTGGGCAAATCGGGATTCGAAAAAAAGCATTTCTTAAAAATCGAAAGTTTTTGGTGGACGCGCAGGTGGACTATGATGATGAAAAGAAAACGATCACCATTGGAAAAGCGCGTCTCGATGTTAATCAATCACGGTTTTCGCTGTTGGGAAATTATGGCTTCAAGAAAAAGAATCTGATTGATTTACAAGTAAAAGGCGAAGAAGCTAACATACAAACTATTCTGGCGCTGTTGCCTGATGATGTATCGGATAATTTGAGCAAATACCAAAGCAAGGGTGATGTGTTCTTCGATCTGAACCTGAAAGGCGAGATTAGCAAACACAAAGATCCTGCTCTGCATGTACGCTTCGGATGTACAGATGCAACATTCACTCACCCCGACTACCAATCGAAAATTACACAAGCGAATCTGAAAGGTTCCTTCCGCACACCTTCGTTTACCAAATTCGACAAAGCAACACTTGAGCTAAATGAATTGACGGGTGAGCTCAACGGGAAGTCATTCGCCTCAAATCTGAAAATTGAAAATCTCGAACACCCAGTAGTTGATTTTACTTTTAAAGGTGAACTGGATGCAGCCTCCATTCAAAATTTTTATTCGATCCCACATGTGTCTAAACTGCGAGGGAATGTAGTAGCCGATTTTTCGGTAGTGGGTGAGTTGGATCTGCTTAAAAAGAAAAGTACGGCTCAACAAGTGAAAACGGCAGGCGCGATTGACCTCACGGACATTTCTTTCGAATGGGGCGAAGCGAAAGTGAAAATCAATGACCTGAACGGCAATCTTCAATTCAACAACAACGACCTGGCCATGAGCAACCTGACAGGACAATTGGGTAACAGTGATTTTGCGTTGAACGGTTTTTTCAAAAATGTAATCACCTTTTTGTTGTTTGAAAAGCAGCCTATTGGTATTGAAGCTGATTTGAAATCGAAATTTCTGGATGTAGATCAACTGTTTGAAATTGGTTTTGGCAAGGCGCAGTCCAACGATTTTAAGTTCAGTATCTCACCGCTTATTTATCTGAACTTCAATTGCGATGTGCAGCAACTTCGCTACAAACGTTTCCATCCCACTGCAGTGAAGGGCGACTTGTTAGTAAAAAATCAGGTAGCTATTTCCAGAAACATCGCTATGAAAACAATGGGCGGTAAACTGGATTTGAATGCCATTGTAGATGCCAAGAAGGCAAACGCCATCGACATTACCAGTGCGGTGAGGTTGGATGGCATTTACATTGACAGTGTTTTTTATGTGTTTGAAAACTTTTACCAAAAGTTTATTGAAGACAAACATCTCAAGGGTCAGGTGTTTGCCGATGTGAATATGGAAATGACGCTAACCGAAAACCTGAAGTTAATTTCGAAAACACTGATAGCTGACATTAGCACTACAATTAAAAAAGGAGAACTGAACAATTTTGAGCCCCTGCAAGGATTAAACAAATATCTGGATGATGAAGGCTTGAGCAAATTGCGGTTTGCCGATTTGAAAAATGACATCCATATCGAAAACGAAACCATCTACATTCCACAGATGGAGATCAAAAGCAATGTGACCACTCTTCAATTGAGTGGTACGCACACTTTCGATCAACAAATCAACTATCGGGTAGTGGCACCGCTACGCAACAAAAAGAAAATCGATCCCGATGAAGCTTTTGGTGCAATTGAAGAAACCCGTCAAGGCAAAACACAAGTATTCTTAAAAATCACCGGCACTACCGACCAATACAAAATCAGCTACGACAAAGAAGCGGTGAAAAAGAAAATTGTCAGCGACCTAAAAAAGGAAGTCAAAGAGCTGAAAGAAGCGTTCCAACTAAAAGGCAAAAAGAAGAAAAAAGAAATTGAGTTAGAGAAAGATGATTATTTCGATTGGGAGAATTAGTTATGATCACTCTTCACCTACTTTAACGTCTTTTAACGACACTGAACTTTGACCTTTAGATAGCCATTATCAATCTTTATCAATGCAACAACTGATAACCAAGGGAAACATCTAAACGAGATGCACTACCATTATTGGCTCCGCGATCAATCGCTTGATTAACTCGGACGCTCAAAAATAATTTTGACTTGTGGTAAAGCGTACCGGTAACATTGATAAACCAAGGATTGGGATAGCCTTCTTGATGTGCATAATTGGCACCTGTACCTTTGTTTAATTTTGCAAACGGTATATCAGCGGTTAAAATCCCATCGACCCAAAAATCATTGTTAATTAAATAACTTGCTTTAATTGATGGCCCTACAGCAAAATAGTAGCCGAATGGTTCATTTGAAAGTGTATTGGGGGCTATTGTAGTAGCTATTTCGTTTCCAAAAATATAGTCACCGAAACTCGCACCAGGTGCAATAATTAATTTATCAGTGGCTACGACATTATAATATCCTTGAACCCAACCTAAAAAGCCAGCACCAAATGCTTGGTTCAACTTCTGGCTTTGTTTTAGATTCGCAAGCTTCCAAAAAAAATCACCCACAGTAACATTCTCGTAGTTCACACTAATCTCGCCTTTGCCAACTTTGGCGCTCCGTATAGAAACATTTCCCGTAAAACCGCCAAAGCTTTCATTGCCTTTGCCTGTCACATGGGTATATCGTATCATCAGGTTAAACCAATTATCTTCATAGAGCGAGCGACCCTTCTTGTCTTTCATATCCAAGAACGACTGACCATTTGCTACCCCAAATATTAAAAGTGAAATGATGAATAGTATTGATCTCATAATTAATTAAGTTTTCTTACAGCTTGTGAATAGTCCCTTTTACTATACAAAGCAATCACCTAAGCAAACCAAATTCAATAAGTGAAAATTGGTAATTTATACTACCTAGAAGTAGGTAGAGTGTAGCCTATGCGAGTTCTACATTTTAAACTAATTAAGAGTTAATTCCCATAATAAATAAAGGGTGCCCAGAAGTGCGGGTGCTGAAATTCTTTCCCAAAATCCCCTTTTATAAATTTCCTCTTCAGCTCATTTACAATTTGTGGGTACGATTTTCCTTTTGCTACTTCCTTGTAAAAGTTGCTCATGAACAACATCGTGCTGGTGTCATTCACCGGCCACAGCGACACCAGCGCTGCATTGCTGCCGGCTATCAACAAGGATTGTGTTAATCCTGTAACACCTTCACCTACATACAATTTTCCCAGCGCTGTTTGACAAGCTGATAACACCGTCAAATCGCACTTCAATTTTAGATTTGAAATTTCCATTGTATTCAGAAAACCATCTTCGCCTCCCTGCTCTTGCGTAAAAATACTCATCGCCACGCCTGAGAGATCAGGTATCTGTGAAACTACGAAGCCGTGCGTTGCGAGATGCAGCACTTTGTAATTGGCTAATTCACCGCTCTTCGACATAGCTTTGACGCGATTCTCTGTCATATCCTTTCCTAAAAAAACATCGGCCTCGGATAAATTTTTACTGATGCTTTTCACTTCTTCTACGGTGCCGGGTAAAGCATTCATGGCTCTAGTGCCAAACAAACTGGCATACGCATTACGTACCGATTTATTATCGCGCAGGTTCTCTGCCACTTCCGCTTGCAAGAGTGTGAGATCGGCCTCTGTTGACAATACTTTTCGGTCGGTTGCCAACTCTTCATAAATAGCACCGCCCATTGCCAATAGCGGTTTGCGCGATGATTCATATTTGCGCTCCGCCAATTGCTGCATCACGCTGGCTGAATGCAGATAGCGTATGTTGTATTTCTCCACCAGGTATTTTCCGTCAAATGTTTTCAATGCTTCAAACGGAATAAAACTTAATACATCATTGGGCGAAATGATTAATGTCTTAATGCCACCTAAGCGATTGTTGATGGGCGTGATGAGGAAGCGTTGATAGCGTGTCAAAAAATCCATCAGCACCTCAACGCCTAAGTTTGGATCCTCGGAATATTGACGTGTGAGTTTCACCACGCGATCAAAATCGTTCCGTGGCGCAATGGCATCGCGGTCATAGCCACGGTTTACTTGTGTGCGCTGGTGATCCTGACTGATCCACTCAAAACCACGAGCCGGTTCTTCTAAAGTGTGTTCGGTGGCTTGCTCTTGTTTCGATCGTTTAAAGTATCGGTCGCGAATATCACCTACAAAGCGAGGATCTGCATGATAATAAACATGCGCATACTTTTTCGTTACAGTTAAAATCACCACTTCATAGCCTGAAAAAACATGATACATCAAACAAGCTTCATCGGGCTTCAACAGGTTTTGAAATTCAGCAATCGTAGGAGGTGCAATTGCCTTCTGCGCCAATCGCTCGCTGAGCACGCGCGCTCGGCTGCGCTCCATCGCCTCAAAAGCTTTTTCGGTGTTGCCCGTTTGGGCATAACACATTACCAACCATTGATTGGCACTCATCTGGCTTTGGTAATGCGACAACCGATCTTGTGGGTTGCTGTACACCACGCCCTCACTGGCTAACAAGGCAGCTTCCTCAAATAACTGAATGGCTTGCTCGATATCTTGTTGCTGATAGTACATCGTTGCCAAATTGTTCAGGTAGAGTGAAGCGTCACTCAATCGGTTTTCTTTCTTGGCTTGCTCGATTTGAAAACGATACAAATTGCGACACTTCTGCTGTCCATCGCGACCGGTGCCCCAGTACAATAGCGCCAGATTAGAAATGATGGATCGCTTCATGATCAAATGATTTTCCTCGGCTACTTTAAAACCATATTCGCCATAGCGGATGGCTGAGGTGCTGTAGTCGGTATTGTAGCCAGACAACACGATGGAATTGGCCGCAACTACTACTCCGTTGATGTATTGATTTTTTAACGCGAGGTCATACGCTTGAATGGCCAATTGATTAGCTGTTGATTGATTCTTTTTTGTGTCTCCACTGCGCATCGTGCTATATGCCACAGAAAGATTCGTCAGTCCATCGATATCCACCGGAACAAGAGTCGATTTGCCCATGTGTTCATAAAAATCTTCACTAAACTGAATGGCTTTTTCCGGATCGCCTTTATCGATATGATAGGCCATGAGTTGATCAATGAAAAACGTTGCCAGATAATGGTTGTCGCCATATCCTTTTGATTTCAACTGCACATATCCTTCGGTGGCGATCTCCAGTGCCTCACTTTTGTAGCCCCAGTTATTCAGCCAACGCGCTGCATAACTAAATGCCAGCAAGGCCATCACGGGTTTATTCTGTTGATTGAAGAGTGCCACCTTTTCGCGACACTGCTTCATTAACTCAGCAGGATTTTCCGGATATTGGTTATAGAGTGCAATTAATTTATCAAGCGACCAGTCGCGTTCGTGTATGGAAGGTTCGGTTTGCTTTAACCATTGCGCCAGATTTTGAAACACTTCCTGTTTGTTAAACACTTTTCCAAACTCTTTCATCTCCTCTATCGCCACTTGCGAATCTTCATTCTCCGGAGAAAGTCGAATGGCTTCCGTCAATAATTTTTTTGCTTCTGTCACATTGCCTTGCTGTGCGAGCACATATGCCTTAGCAGTTATGGAAGCTGCAGACGTAGGATCCATGAGCAATACACGATCGATGTAAGTCAATGCCTCTGTTGGGCGATTCAGAAAGAGCAAACACGCTGCTTGATTTCCATTGGCTGTCAGGTTATCCGGAAATATCCGTAAGTATTGAGTAGACAGCTGCAGCGATTCGCTGTACTTTTTTTCCTGATAAAGGGAGAGCATCTTTTTTTCTAATTCGGTATAATAATCCTGAGCCGACAAAGAAAAATTGATTAACAGAAAAAGGAAGATGATGATCGATCGCATCATTAATAGGAATTGAGGTTGCACAAATCTCCATTGAAACTAACGAGGCTTTTTCGGACATTACCGTTAAAGTATGTTTCTTCTACATCAAAATTGACAGAGGCGGACTTTTGCGAAACGCGAAAGTGTAAAGTTTGATAATACTTGTCGTTTTCTTCTACCGTAGAGCCCACCGTCTTGCTTCCCAGTTTATTTCCCTTCTTATCAAACGCTTCAATACTTATTCTAAATACACGTTGGATGCCGGTGGTGTATTTATGCCCCACCAAAAAAGTATAACCGCTCTGACAAACCGAAAGGATAGCCAATCCAAAAGTGTAGTGGTCGCGAGTGGTGCTGATCTCGTATTGATAAAAGTGCTTCTGCACGAAGGGAAGTTGGGTAACATCTTTTGCCTGATTAATAACTGTACTGTAGTCGTAGGGGAAGGCGAATTTCTCGAACTGATTATAAAATTGCTGAAAGTCGGGTGGTAATTCTTCCGTAAGAATAATGTTCTTCACATCCTGCTCTTCCACTTTGGCCATCGCGGCCTGACTTGCAATGATGCGCTGCTTTCCTTTCTTCGGATCGAATACCTGCACTTCGTCCACCCGCAAACTCATGTTCTGACTTACATACAATGCGATCATAGGGCCAAAGAATGGCTTGATCGCATCACGAAAGACCTGCTTATCATTAATCAAAAATTGATATTCACCCGAGCGCTTGATTATTGTCAATGTGTTGTAATCATAAGGCTTGATGACCGTTGACTTCGATTGCCGCAGCACTTCGTGCTTTTTTCCGAAGTTGGCCGTAATCAAAAAACCTTGCGCATTGTTGTAAGAAAACGTGAGATACTTCTTTGCGTCTTCACTCATGCCGAAGCGGACGCCCATCCAGCCTTCGCTGGTGCCATTGAAAAAAATCATCCGTGCATGCATACCAAAGTCATCGTCCTTCGTGATGCCTACATTTTGAAAGGTGTGTACCGAAGTAGTGTTGGCATCGATCACCAAATGCCCTTCCTGAATTTTAAAACCATAAGCGGCTGTTACTTCTTCAAACCACTTATTGCGATTATCGTCAAACCCATCGGCCAGGTATTGAATCGATTGACTTTGCGCTAGCGACACAACAAATGACAAAATAATGACAAACCACTTCTTCATAGCTGGGTATTCAATTTCAGTTAAACAAAAAAATGGAGCGGTGATAAGCCGCCCCACTTTCGGTTTGAAAATTCTATTTGTCAATGTTGATTCGGGCAAACCACAAGGAGCTTCCTTTCTTGTTCTCGCCAAAGTAGGCTACCTTATTCGCATCTTTGTATCTGAAGTAGTTGGTGATTCCACCATAGTGCACGTAGTTTTCACCATTACCGTATTCGGTATATTTATCGAATGCTCCGGTAGCTAGATTGATGGTAGCGAGTTTGGGTACGCCCAACGGTTTCTCTACCATAAAAGATAACTCCCTTACCGCTTTGGTTCCAACCACATCAAAGTATGTCCAGAATAATGTCTTTCCATCCGGTGAGAATTCGAAGAACTGACCATCGGCTGAGGTTCCTCTGAATTTCTTATTCACCGTATATTGGGAAACCAGATTTCCTTTTGAATCAAAGTGAAACATAACCAAATCTTCGTAGGCTCGTCCGATAACTTGTCCCTTTCCATTTCGCATCATGCCATAGTTTTGGCCGGCTAGGATAAAATCACCATTCGGGCCGATAACAGTTTCGTTGAATTCAACTCTGCGTCCGTTATACGAGTCGCCTTTTTTTCCATTCGGTTGAGGTTTTAGTTTGGCTTCAAAATCATCCATCGAAGTAGTGGTAACAAATTCAACGCGGCCCTTATCGATTTTAGCCAACTGAAAACGAGGCCACTTCTTCTTCTCCGCATGTGACTCCAGTCTACTTATAAAGTACTCGTCTTGTTCGTCATTAGAAGGGCCATAAAAGTAAACCGCTCCATCTGCGCGTAACACGAAATCATCTACACGCCAGATGCTGTTGGGTGATGTAAAGCTTATCTTATCCAATAATTTTCCTTCATAAGAAACTCGCACATAGGTATATTCAGTTTGGCTTTTGTTCCAAATCTTGGGGCCTACGTAGTTTTTAACTTTCGTAGGTGCAAAAATCACAATCATGTCACTCTTTGGATCATCTTCCGTATTTGGATAGCCATAGGTTGCTACTACCGATTGGGGTGTTTCAAAATTAAGTGTTACATCTGCCAGTGTAGTCAAATTCACATCGTATTTTAAAAAGTGGAAGTTCATCATGTGGTTGAACGGGCCATTTTTAGCGCTTCCTTTTTCACCTGCCAGCACCATCGCTGTGCCGGTCGTATTGTCTTCGATATGATCGTGGTAGAAAAGTTTTTTATTATCATCTGTTTTCGCCTTCAACTTTTCGGCCACATTGGTGGTAACGGTGTAACCACCCCGAAACCAACTCCAATTGAAGTTTGTAACTTTTCGTTTTAAAACAAGCGTGCCCATCATATTGGGTTCTACCGCCAATCCTTCTATGGAATAATCCTCGCCTCTGTATTTTTTAGGGCGATATTTTGCTGGTAATTCTTTCTCCATATCAACGATCTCCTCCGATTGGTTGAGGAAGTTGAAATTCATATCAAAAGAATAGGTGATAAATTTAGATTGGTTCTTCTTAGCACGCACCCGATAAACCACATCGATCTGTCGTTTCTCGAGGTCTGTGTTAACTAAGTGAATGATTCCTTTCATCGCTTCTTTCGAAACATCATAGGTTTTCTCGATGTCCAGCGTTTGGCCACAAGCCAACGAGGCAACGAAAAGGAGGGGATAAAATAAATAC
>JABFSO010000173.1 GCA_013140555.1 Cyclobacteriaceae bacterium
GCCGTACGCGTTGAACATATAATCACGGAAGTTCACAAAGTCTGCATTCAACGCTACCTGATGACGAAGGCCGATCAACTTGGTAAACAACTCATCCAACGCAGCCTTGTCTTGCAATCTGCGTGTTGCAATTTTATGATACACCGCTTCGCGCTTCGCACGATCAGTCGATTGCAAGATCACACCCGCTTGTTGAAGCGTTATCTCTTGTCCATCCATTTCAATCATCATCGCTCCGGATATGGATGCATACTTTTGCGTATCCGTGGTAATTTCCGTCATCAATGGAATGTTCGACTCGCGAAACAACTCGACTTCCTTCTTGAGGTTGCGAATCATCATGTCATAACCGGCCTCGTGCTCCAGACTTTTAAGATGCGGAGACTCCAACACTTTCTTATTCAGCATATCCGAATAAGGCGCTGCTTGCGGCTGAATGTTTTGCACAAAATCCTGGTAGCTCTTGCTGTACTCTTCATTATCCGTAAAGCAAGTCATGCGAATGTAGCGCCAACCCATATCTTCACTCAACACCGACTCCAACTCGCTGCGATGTCTCAACCACATCTTTAATGAAGCCGCATTGTCAATTTCCTGATCCAATAACTGATCTAAATAAGGCTTCAGTTCTTCCCACGTTGTCACCACAAAACTCTCCGGCAAAAAATGGCGCACAGGGCGCTTCGGCACATCCATCACATTATTCATACTTGCTTCAATTTATATCCAAATAAACTTTAAATTTATCAATTCATAAAACCACACGCGTGAAGAAATCAACACATTGTATTTTCTTTGGCGGCCTGCAGGCTTTACGCTACAATCCATGCCCCGATGACGCGCGCGCAATGGGGGCATGGGATTTTCGCTGCAATCCTTGGCCGATGCGTTCTATTGCACTCATCTTATTATTTAGCTAATCTCTACTTATGAAGTTTATCTCTATTCTATCATTCGCGTTGCTACTGATCAGTTGCAATTCAAAAAAAGAAGTTTCCTTATCTGTCGCCATTGAAAAGGCAGATGCAGGCCTGGACTCCGTTGTTTCCAGTACATTACAAATTCAAGTTCTGGGCACAGGCTACGAATGGAGCGAAGGACCTGTTTGGGTAGAATCCGAAAAGATGTTGCTATTCTCGGATGTTCCCAAAAACACCATCTACAAATGGACTGCCGAAAAAGGATCGGAAGTCTACCTCACTCCTTCCGGCTACACCGGCACCACACCACGCGATGGCGAAGGAGGATCGAACGGACTCACCCTCAACGATGAAGGCGACTTAATTCTGTGTCAACATGGCGACCGGAGAATTGCGTTGATGAACACTTCAACTGCGCAACCCACACCAGAGTTTACCACTATTGCCGATCGCTACGAAGGCAAACGCTTCAACAGTCCAAACGATGTAGTGTTTTACAATTACGATTATTATTTCACCGACCCACCATATGGCCTGCCTCAAGGAACGGCCGATTCGTCAAAAGAAATTCCCTTTCAAGGTGTGTATCGAGCTACGACCAATGGTAAAACCATTTTGTTGATTGATTCACTCACACGTCCCAACGGACTGGCGTTTATGCCTGGAGGAAAAAAATTGATCGTGGCTAATTCCGATCCGGAGAAAGCACGATGGTATGAATACACCTTCAACGATTCGATGCAAATCGTATCAGGAAAAATTTTGTACGATGCCACGGCCAACGCAAAAACAGAAAAAGGTTTGCCTGACGGATTGAAGATTGATAGCAAGGGAACTATTTTTGGAACCGGGCCGGGCGGGGTGTGGATTTTTAATGCAGACGGCAAATTGCTGGGTAAAATAAAATTACAAGAGGCTACTTCTAATTGCGCTTTGTCCACAGACGAAAAAGCATTGTTCGTTACCAACGACATGCAGGTATTAAAAATTCAGTTGCGGCCCTAATGGATATTCTTCTTACTACACTTGGCTGGATTGGTTCACTACTCGTGATTGGTGCATACGGACTCAACAGTTATCAAAAAATAACTTCCAGCTCGTTGGCCTTTCAGTTAATGAACTTGATTGGCGGAATCTTACTCATCGCCAACAGTATTTACAAAGAAGCTTATCCGTTTACATTCATTAATGTGGTGTGGGTAGTCATCGCCATCGCATCACTCCTTCGAAATAAAAAATCAGGCTCATGAAAAAACTTTACTGGTCGATTGTAACAGCACTGTGTTTTGTTAGTTGTACCCCGAAGCAACCTGACCCATTCCAGGAGCTTGACCTGCTCTTCTCAAAAGAGTTTAAACTCAGTGAACCGGGTGGAGCCATGATCATTTTAAAAGATGAACAAATTGTTTTTTCCAGAGCTACAGGGACTACAGATTTAAGCACCGGAGAGGTTATCACCACCAAAACGCTTTTCAACACAGGCTCTATTTCAAAGACATTTGTTTCCAACACCATTTTGCTGTTGGCTGAAGAAGGAAAACTGTCTTTGAATGATTCTCTTTACAAGTACTTTCCCACTTTCAAAAACAAATCGATCGCCCAAAAAGTAAAAATCCATCATCTGCTTACACACACTTCGGGTTTACCGGACAACCGAAGAGAATTTTTAGACAGCGTAGCTTTATTGACTGCCAAAGACAAAGAGAACTTCGCGCCAATCCTGCTCTGCGATTCGCTGCTGTTTGAACCGGGCTCACGCTTTGAATATTCCAACCCTGCCTTTAACGGATTGGCGCTGATTATCGAACAAGTGACCGGTAAGAAGTGGCAAGATGTAGTAGTGGAGAAAATATTCAAACCCTCTTCCATGCCAAACAGCAAAATCACCGATGGGCCGTACCCGCAAGAGGGAGTGGCACACGCTTATCTCCAAATAAATGGAAAGTACATTGAAAAAGACTTTGGCGAAGAACCTACGTTCGCTGCAGCTGGCAATGGTGGTGTTTGGAGTTCAGCCGAAGAACTTGCCAGCTACGAAATAGCAATTCGCAAATCTTTATTTCTAAATCCAGAGGTTTTGAAAAGATCGCGAACCACTACTCACTACCCGAATTGGAAAAGTGAGATTCCGGCTTTCATCGGCTATAGCTGGTTCATTGAAAAATACGACTCCTTACAAGTTGTTGCACACACCGGCACACAAGGTGGCTTCTATGCCGATTATGTGAGCATACCGGAAAAGAAATTATTGTATGTCATTGTTTGTAATCGTCCTTTCCCACGAGAAGCATTTCGTGAGAAAGTACTTGCCTATTTAAATTCACAGAATTGGTTATCACCTCTTTAATTCACAAAACTAAAATTATGAAAAAGCTAGTTGTCTTACTCGTTACGGTGCTGATGAGTCAATTTGTGTTAGCACAAACAAGCACATCGCAGGTAAAAGAATTTGAAGCCTACGTAGAAAAAGCCCGGCTTGCCTGGCAAATGCCGGGCATGGCGGTAGCGGTCGTGAAAGATGGAAAAGTTATTTCCATGAAAGGATATGGCCAAAATGCCTTAGGTGCCAATGATAAAGTTGACACACAAACATTGTTCGCGTGTGCCTCTACCACCAAAGCAATGACAGCCGTGTGTATGGGCATTTTAGTAGACGAAGGAAAAGTAAAATGGGATGATGCGGTTATTCAATACTTGCCGGAATTCCAATTGTACGATCCGTATGTTACCCGCGAATTAAAAATTCGCGATTTGTTTACGCACAACAGTGGCGTAGGCAACACCGATTTTTTGTGGGGCGTGATGGACATTCCGGCCAACGAAGTATTACGCAAAATGAAAGAAGTGGAACCCAGCTATTCCATGCGCTCCAGCTTTATATACCAAAACATTTTTTACTTAGCGGCAGGTAAAGTAATCGAAAAAATTTCCAGTCAAAAGTGGGAAGATTTTATTCAGGCGCGCGTGTTTGCACCACTTAAAATGACTCGCACCTATGCTCTTTTAAAATCAGCGCCCACCAGCAATATGGCGAAGCCACACTACCTCGTGAATGGAACCATCAAAGTAATTACACCGACCAATGCAGATGAAATAGGACCTGCAGGAAGCGTGAATGCTTCGATTGAAGACATGAGCAAATGGATGATGTGCATGCTGGATAGCAGCAAATACGAAGGCGGAAGATTATTGAAAGCCTCAACTTGGAATGAGTTATTCAAACCACAAGTAATAGTACCAGCCAATCAGTTTTACCCTACCATGGTATTGACCAAACCCAACTGGACTACCTATGGACTTGGATGGTTTCAACACGACTACAAGGGTAAGAAAATCAATTTTCACACTGGTAGCTTAGCGGGGCAAATTGCCATTCATGCGCAATTGCCGGAAGCTAAGTTGGGTATCTACGTTTTTGGCAATTATGATCATGCTGAAGTTCGCCATGCGCTGGTTTACAAAGCGTTCGATCTGTTTGCATTGGGTGGCAATCGGGACTGGAGTGCAGAATTTTTAACGTTGTATAAAAACATTCAGGCCGGAAATGATAAGGCCGAAAAAGATTTCGAAGCCAAACGTGTGTTGAATACTTCGCCCAGCAAATCGCTCGATGAATATGCAGGTGTTTATAAAGACAACCTATATGGTGAAATGGAAATCAAAGTGGTGAATGGAAAATTAGAAGTTGTAGCTAATCAACTATTGAGAGCCACTTTATCGCATTGGAATTATGACACCTTCCGTGGCCCGTATGACAATGACTGGTACGGCACCGCCCTGGCAAGCTTTCAACTCAACGCTTCCGGACAAGTTGAGAAAGTCAATTTTGAAGGAATGGAGTTCACGAAAGAAAAGAAGTAAATCGATAAAAGAGTCAGATAAATCGTCTGACTCTTTTTTTATTACCCAATCTCAATCACAACATCATCCGTCAATGGGTGACCTACACACGTAAGCACGTACCCTTCGGCTCGCTCGCTCTTCGATAGTCCTTCTTCTTCATCTAATTTTACCTGACCGGAAAGTGCTTTTCCGCGGCAAGCGGTACACAATCCGCTTTGACAAGAATAGGGCAAGTCAATGCCTTTGTCTAAGGCTGTTTCTAAAATCGTGCGGTTGTGCTCGACCATGATTTTATATTCGTTTCCATCGTAGCGGATGGTCACTTCGCGTGCTTTCTTCTCTGAATTTCCGGTCGCTTCTTCTTTCTTCGCTTTATCCAACACACCCGAAACAAAACTCTCTTTAAACACCTTATCGGCAGGAATAGAATGCTCTGCAAGTAAAGCTTCCACATTCTTCATCATACCTTCCGGGCCGCACATTAAATAGGTAGTCTTATCCAATCCCCAATTCGGAATACGTTCAAACAACTTCGTCAGCATCTCTTTATTCAGTAAACCGGAGTAGCCCTGCCAATTCATCGGTGCATTGTCCAATATGTGAATGACATGCAAGCGACATTCGTAGGCGGTTTGAAGTTGATCAAAGTGATTTTTGAAAATAATGCTGTCGATATCGCGGTTGCAATAGATCAACGAACAGATGCTGTCCGGCTCCTGGTTCAACAACGATTTGATGATCGACATCATTGGAGTGATCCCTGAACCTCCGGCAAATAAAACCAGATGACGCTTGTTCTCTTTTTTGAATTCGGTAGTGAATTGTCCCATCGGCTCCATCACCCGCATCTTCGTTCCGGCTTTCAATTGATCCGGAAGCCAATTTGACATCAATCCCTTATCAACGCGCTTCACACTTACCACCAAATCTTTATCAACAA
Source organism: Cyclobacteriaceae bacterium (assembly GCA_013140555.1). Classification (GTDB taxonomy): domain Bacteria; phylum Bacteroidota; class Bacteroidia; order Cytophagales; family Cyclobacteriaceae; genus ELB16-189. The sequence goes on from JABFSO010000173.1 coordinate 5,704, forward strand.
AAGGTGAACTGCACAACGAATACGCTCTGCGCACCTCTTTGCCCTGCACCGTGGCGATCAGTGTTAAAAATTGCCCCGATTTATAGTTGATTTTGCCAGCAGACGGCTGCTCAAACGCTATTGAAATGGCATCTTTCGTTTCTGCTATTATTTCTTTTACTAGAAGATCATAATAATGTGGCCCAGCGGGGGCTTCTTCCTTCTTCACGCTTTTCTTGAATAAACCGAATGCCATACTTTTTTGGTATTAAAAACCCAAATTTACGGATAAGGTTTGATCTCCAATACTTAATTTTTGAAGCTCATAGGCTGTTTGGGTGCGGCAATCATATGAAAAATAGAAAACAAATCACAGATTCAGCCAGTACGTAAACTTCACAACTAGTGCCTGATCGCTCGACTTGGAAGTGACTGGCAACTTACTGTCCACATAACTGTAGACAATAAACAAATCGGATGCGGGACGGAAACGCCACTGCAGTCGCGTATTCAGATTCAAGCTTTCGTAGCGCGAATTAGCTTGAAGCACGGTAGTCAAAAACAGCTTCGTGCTAAGTGTAAAATCCAATCGCGGGCGGATCAATAAAAATTCGGCATTGCCAAAATTCTCTCCCATCTGCAAACTGTTGTAATCGGCCGTCAATGAAAGGCTTCCATAAGGTTGATACCGATAGCTAAGCGTGCCACTGTAGCTTTGCCGTTGGCCGGAATAAAATTGCCCACCGGAAGCTTGTAAGTTGTAGGTAAAAACTTTGCGTGTATTTGAGTTGTATTCGATCTGAAACTCATTCCAGTGAAATGGGTCACCCACCAATAACTCTGTACTCACTTTAGGCGACAACGGTGAAAAATTCTCTGTTAAACGCTGATAAATGTTTGAAAGTGAGAGTGAGATGTTGGAGGTATTTAAAAAGTTGATGGAAAAGTCCATCGACAAACTTAAATCTGTTCGAATAGAGTCGGGTATAGAGGTGTAGTTGGTTTCAATACCTGAAGACATGGTAGCAATCTTTTTGCTTTTAGGATAAACTGTTCCCTCCACCCGTCCAAATCCACTCCAATAGCCCGGATATACATCCAGCTTCGGAACATAACCCGTCTCAGCCACATAGTTTTTACCCACCACATTATTGCCAAAAAATACACCGAGATGCCGATCGCGATAGCCAAGAAAAGCACCGGTAGAATAGTTTTTACTGGAGTGAAAATCATCGATGGATTGATGATAATAAAAATCGCCAAACCATTTATTGCTTTTTGTTACCAAGTTAAAGTTGGCTCCAAATACGCGATTGTACAAATTCAACACCGTGTCGTTGCCTACTTTTTTAATGAGGTCCTTCTGATAAAATCTTCCGGATTGAAACTTACCCAACCCCAGCGATTGCTTATCTACAATAAAAAAATCAATATTCGAACGTGAAAAAATTTGCCGCTGAACGATGGCCATCGAATACATTTGATCAGGTAATCCCAACGAAGCCTTTTCTTCGGTGCGCATATTCAGCAAGCCTATTCGCCAATTCTTTCCAATCTTTCCGCTGATGCGTGCACCATACAAAATAGGTACTTGCTTTGCGCTTCCTGTAGAATCCGTGACCAAACCTATTCTTCGACTAAAGAATGGGCGCGTATCCGGATAACCGGGAGTGGAGAAAAGATCGCTGTTCTCTAAAAAGAATTGCCTTCGCTCCGGAAACTGAAACTCAAATCGGGTGAGGTTAATCACTTGCTGGTCTACCTC
>JABFSO010000357.1 GCA_013140555.1 Cyclobacteriaceae bacterium
ACATAGGGTAAAAAAAGAGATTCTACCTTTGGTTGCACATTAATAAAGTAAGAGGCAACTTGAGGCCTCAAAATAGTGAAATCAATATCTAAAGTCCATGTTTGAATTAGAGACCTCGTACGCCATTTTGCTGGTTCTGTGTTTAGCTGCTGTTTGTGCTTTTGAATTTGTGAATGGCTTTCATGACACTGCCAATGCCGTAGCAACTGTTATTTATACGCATACTTTGAAGCCTTGGGTAGCTGTAATCTGGTCGGGAACATGGAATTTCTTGGGGGTTTTTGCAGGTGGAATAACCGTAGCCATGGGTATAGTTAACCTGCTGCCTGTTGAAACACTGGTCGATCAAAACATAGCGCACAGTCTTTCGATGATTGCCGCCCTCTTGCTCACGGCTATCTTCTGGAATTTGTTGACGTGGTATTTGGGTATTCCCTGCTCAAGCTCTCACACATTGATTGGCTCCATATTGGGTGTTGGCTTGGCTTATTCATTCCTACCCGAAGCAACTGGTGAAGCCGTAAACTGGGGCAAAGCACAGGAAATCGGCATTTCGTTATTAGTCTCTCCGCTATTTGGCTTTTCAGTTACCATTATTTTAATGTATCTGATTCGGGTGGCTACCAAAAAGACCGAAACAGGCGATGCGCTCTTTAAAGAACCTAAAAAAAATACACCTCCTCCTTTCTGGATTCGGGGCATTCTATTTTTAACCTGCACATTGGTTAGTTTCTTTCATGGATCAAATGATGGCCAAAAAGGAGTTGGGTTAGTGATGTTGGTGTTGATTGGAATAGTACCCGCCTACTTCGCCATCAACAACAATTTAGATACCCGGCAACTACCCGCTTCGATCACAAAAATTGAACAGGTTGTTACCACGATTGATTCAACTACCCTATCGAAAGGAGATCGCGCAAAATTGAGTCAGGTGATTGTAATGACGAATGACCTACAAACTAAATTCCGTTTGGTAAACAGCGCAGGCTCTATTCCGAAAGACGATAAGTTTGTTGTTCGCAAAGACATCATGTTGATCGATCGTCACCTCAAAGATTTGATGAAAAAAGACGAAGTTCGCTTGAGCGAAACGGACAAAAAAACATTGACCAGCAGCATGAAAGAGGTACGCAAAGTAACCGACTACTCACCTACTTGGGTTATTTTGATGATTTCACTATCACTGGGTTTAGGAACGATGATCGGTTGGAAACGTATCGTAAAAACTGTGGGCGAGAAAATTGGCAAAGAGCACCTTACTTATGCACAAGGAGCCAGTGCCGAAATGGTCGCTTCGATTACCATTGGATTATCAACCAGCTTTGGATGGCCTGTGAGTACTACCCACGTTTTGTCATCAGGCATTGCCGGAAGTATGGTGGCTAACAAAGGTGTAAAGAACCTGCAACCTGATACCGTTCGGAATATTCTTCTTGCTTGGTTTTTAACCTTGCCGGTAGTAATGATTATGGGTGGTGGTTTGTTCCTGATCTTCCGCGCTATTTTCTAATATACATCCGCCACGAAGACACGAAGGTTCGTAGTCAAACTTTTTGTATCTGTGAGAGATTCGATTTATGATTACCTCATTCATCTTCTCCATATTCTACCATCATCTTTTTAATTCGGTCTTCCAATTTTTCGGAAGTGAGTTTTTCGCGGGTGCGATCAACAATAATAGGAAATGAAAATGGAGTAGGCTTCTCTGGTTGTGTAATGATAATTTTTTGATGTTCGATTCGCTCCAGCGCCATGCGCATACGAGCCTCCTCCAGCTGAAAATCCATCACTTCCTCATACGCTTGCAACAACAACAGGTTATCGGACTCATACTCGTTGAACACATTAAAAAACAACTGCGATGAAGATTGCAGATGTTTCTCTTTTATTTTCCGTCCCGGCAAACCTTTGAATACCAATCCGGCAATAGCCGCAATATCCCTGAACTTGCGTCTGGCCATTTCGGTAGAGTTGATGCTCGCCAAAATATCGGTTGATAAATTTTCGATGCCGAGCACGTTCGTTTCTACCGCCTCTTCTATGGGAATGGGCTGGTCAGACAATAACTCAAAGCCATAATCATTCATGGCAATGGAAAAGGTAATGGGTTTGATTTTCGCCAGGCGATAAGCTACCAGTGCTCCAAGCCCTTCGTGTACATTGCGGCCTTCGAATGGATAGATCACCACATGGTAGCCTTCGGAGCTATGAAAGTATTCGATCAGCAATTCATTTTTAAATGGCAAATGTGAACGCTGCTTTTGCAAATCCATCAGTGGTCGCAGAAATTTCATCTCTTCATCTGTTTCGGCATGGTGAGCGGCCTCATCCATTTTGATACGGATCATTTCACTCAATTGCGATGAGAGAGGCATCCGTCCGCCTTGCCAACTGGGCACCTTGCCCGACTTCCGTTTGGAAGGCCGCACGTGCGCTTCCATTTCTTTGATCCGCACCAATTCCAAACTCTTTCCTGCAAACCAAAACACATCGCCTACATGCAAGCGTGAGATAAAATATTCCTCAATCGTGCCCAGGTATTTGCCGCTGGTATATTTGATGTGCATGAGTGTGTCACCTACTATGGTGCCAATGGACAACCGATGTTTGTATGCAATCTGTTTGTTCTCTACCAGATAGAAACCATTATTGTTTATCACCTTCCGGTATTCATCATAGGCGGTGAGGGCCGAGCCGCCTGTCGCGATGAAATTTAAACACCAGCGCCATTCATCTTCCGTGATGGAAGAAAAACAGAAGGTGCCTTTAACTTCCTCAAAAATTTCTTCTGAACGAAAGCCATCCGAAACTGCTAAAGTGATCAGGTATTGAATCAACACATCAAACGAGCGGATGTATGGTATGCGGTCTTCCACAATTTTCCGATTCATCGCTTCGCGCAAAGCCGATGCTTCCGCCAATTCCAATGAATTAGTCGGTAAAAAATAAATACGGCTTACGGCACCCGGCTGGTGACCGCTGCGGCCTGCACGTTGTAAAAAGCGAGCCACGCCTTTGGGGCTACCTATTTGGATAATCGTTTCAACCGGACGGAAGTCGACACCCAAATCTAAACTGGATGTGCAGACCACCGCTTTTAGTTTGCCTTCGTGCAATTGATCTTCTACCCAAGTCCGAATTTTCGCACTGATTGAACCATGATGCATGGCCAGCACGCCTGACAACTGCGGAGCCACATCCAATAATTTCTGGTACCAGATTTCGGCAAAGGAGCGTGTGTTGGTAAAAATTAAAGTGCTGTTGCTTTTCTCTATGATCGGAATCGTTTTTTCCAATAAGTGAATTCCAAGATGACCGGCCCACGGCATTCGCTCTACCGTTTCGGGGAATACCGAAATGATTTCAATTTTCTTTTCGATGGAAGCTTTTACTACGGTAACGGTTCGATTGGTTCGATCGCCCATCAACACATCCAAAGATTGCTCCATGTTACCGATGGTAGCCGAAATGCCCCAGATTTTTAATTCGGGAGAAATGGTCTTGAGTCGCGAAAGGGCTAACTCCATTAGCACGCCACGTTTCGAACCGATTAGTTCATGCCATTCGTCTACCACTATACACTTTAAATTTTTGAAGTAGTTTTTATAATCCTTACGGGAAAGGAACAGGTGTAGACTTTCGGGTGTGGTGATCAGAATTTCGGGTGGTGATTCCTGTTGTTTCGCACGTTCGCGTGTAGTGGTATCGCCCGAGCGCAAGCCTACCTTCCAGCGAACACCTAATCCTTCAACTGCATCTTGCGCAGCATATTCAATCTCTTTGCCCAGCGCACGAATGGGCGTAATCCAAATAGCACAAGGACCTTTCGAACGTGGGTTTGTATCTTTTTTGGAATCGAGAACGATGGGAATAATCAACGAATAGGTTTTTCCGCTGCCGGTGGGGGCATTTACGAGTCCGCTGTCACCACGGCCATAGGATTGCCATGCTTCCAATTGAAACGGAAAGGGCGTCCATCCCTTACTTTTAAACCACGCTACGCCTTCCTCCAACATTATTCGAAATTTAAGCTTAACAATTTACCATTTACGGTGTTTTTGTTTAAAGTTTGTTATAAAAAGATGGGCAAATATTCTATTAAAGAACTTGAGCGACTTTCGGGAATCAAAGCCCACACGATTCGCATTTGGGAAAAAAGGCATCAATTGATTGAGCCCCAGCGCACCAAAACCAATATTCGGTATTATTCAGATGATGATTTGAAAAAAATCATTAATGTTTCTGTTCTTAATAACAATGGTGTAAAAATCTCGCGCATTGTTCAATTGAGCCTGAACGAAATCAATCAACAGGTGGCTGATCTCAGTGAAAAGGAGAACTCTATCGACATTTATATTGAGCAATTAATTGTGGCGCTGGTAGATACGGACGAAGAGCAGTTTGAGAAAATGCTTGGGCATCTTACGATCAAATTCGGTTTCGAAAAGATGATTCTTGAAATCATCTATCCTTTTCTGGAGAAGATCGGTGTACTGTGGCTCACCAACAATATTACTCCCGCGCAGGAGCATTTCATTACGCATTTGATTCGTCAAAAGATGATTGTGGCGATTGACGCATTGCCGCTTGCACCAAAAGAATCTACGAAGGCGATTTTATTTTTACCTGAGAATGAGCTTCATGAATTATCTCTTCTCTTTTATTATTATATCGTTAAAAAGAAAGGCATTCGTACCTATTACTTAGGTCAAACGGTGCCATACTCTGCTTTGACTTCTATTTTTGAAGTCCATAAACCACAACTTGTTATTACATCTTTCACTACGCACCCCCGTGCATCTGAATTGCAGAAATTTGTCGACAAACTTTGTGCAGATTGTGAAAGTGCCAAAATATTTGCCACTGGTTATGCGCTCAAGAAGACACCCATCACAGCCCCGCCTAACCTTATTCTTTTTGCCAATGCCCTCGAATTGAGTCAGTTAGTGTAAATTAATTTCGTTTAACTTTTTAAACAAATAATTAAACATTTTCTTTGATTTCTTGTCATTATAGGTGTACTTTGTTTAAAGATTTAAATCAAAAACTAAACATATGACTGCCTTAGAATTTGATAAAGAAATTGCCAGCCTTCGCCCCACGTTGCGCGGTTTCACGCACCGATTCACCCGCGATAGAGAAGAATCTCTTGACCTTGTTCAGGATACCATTCTGAAGGCACTCACTTACCGCAATAAATTCAGAGAAGACACCAATCTGAAAGGATGGCTCTTCACGATTATGCGCAACACATACATCAACAATTACCGTAAATCCAAACGCGAGCGCACCTCTACAGACAACACAAAAGAACTGTATCATCTCAATGTTGAGGATATGCATACATTCAATCGCCCTGAAGGCAGTGTAGAGTTTAAAGAAGTGTGGCGAAATGTGAATGATGTGAAAGATGAACTGTTGATTCCTTTCAAGATGCACACCACCGGCTACAAATACCATGAAATAGCCGAACACCTGAATTTACCGATTGGCACCGTGAAAAACAGAATTTTTCATGCACGCAAAGAGATACAAAAGAAGCTCATCGGCTATCAATAAGCGGCTTGTTTAACTTATTGCCTAAAATCCTTTCAAACACTGAAAGGATTTTTGTGTTTTATAGGTATAATTGATCATTCATTACACTTCATGAAACACCTCCCCTTCCATCAATCATTCCTATTTAAATTAATTGCCGCCTCATGAAAAAAGTGGGAGTAATCGGTTCGGGTTTTTCCGGGTTAGCTGCCGCATCGTGTCTGGCCCAAAAAAATTACGATGTCACTATTTTTGAAAAGAATGAATCGGCCGGAGGTCGGGCTCGCAAATTTGAAACAGACGGTTTTCTTTTTGACATGGGCCCCAGTTGGTATTGGATGCCCGATGTGTTTGAAAAATACTTTGCCCTTTTTGGTAAAAAGCCATCTGATTTTTTTGACTTGCACCGATTGGATCCTTCGTATCGCGTATTTTTTGGTAAAGAAGATGTGTGGGATGTACCTGCAGGCGAAGATCGTTTGTGTACCTACTTTGAAACAATTGAAAAAGGAAGTGGCGCGCAACTCAAACAATTTCTGGCCGAAGGAAAATACAAGTATGATGTAGGAATTAACAAACTCGTTTATAAACCGGGTATTTCTATCAGCGAATTGTTGGATTTGGAATTAGCGAAAGGCGTTTTTAAACTTCACGTTTTTGAATCGGTATCCGCTTACGTTAAAAAACATTTCAAAGATCCGAGACTCATTCAGTTGCTGGAGTTTCCGGTGTTGTTTCTAGGTGCGCCAGCCGATAAAACACCCGCGCTCTACACGTTGATGAATTATGCGGATGTTTCACTCGGCACCTGGTACCCCATGGGTGGCATGCACAAAATTGTTGAAGGCATGGTAACTGTGGCCAAAGAACTTGGTGTAAAATTTGAATACAACAGTGCGGTAGAAAAGATAATCGTTCGAAATAAGAAAGTCAGCGGCATTCAAACCAACGGCACAGAATATGCGCTGGATTATTTAGTAGCGGGTGCCGATTACCATCATGTAGAGCAGGAATTGTTACCGGCAGAATACAGACGCTACTCCGAAGACTATTGGCAAAAGCGCGTGATGGCTCCTTCCAGTTTGATTTACTATTTGGGTGTGAACAAACGCGTAAAAGGATTATTGCACCACAATCTTTTCTTCGATCGCGATTTCGGCAAGCATGCCAAAGAGATTTATGAAAGTCCGCAGTGGCCTACCGACCCATTATTTTACGTTTCGGTTCCATCCAAAACCGATAATCAGGTAGCGCCCGAAGGATGCGAAAATATTTTTCTTCTATTGCCGGTGGCGCCTGGCCTGAAGGATGATGAGACCGTGCGCGAAAAGTATTTTAATCTGATGATGGATCGGATTGAAAAATTAACGGGAGATTCATGGAGAGATAATATAATTTATAAGAGAAGTTACGCGCATAGTGATTTTATTAGCGACTATCACGCTTTTAAAGGAAATGCATACGGCCTAGCGAACACGATTATGCAAACAGCCAATTTAAAACCTTCGATCTTAAACAAAACACTAACAAATCTGTTTTATACGGGTCAATTGACCGTGCCCGGGCCGGGGGTGCCACCCTCGTTGATTTCCGGGCAAGTGGTAGCTGGCGAATTAATAAAAAGAGATCGCGCTTGAAACACCAAGTTGCACCAAAAGGGAATGTTGCATGAGTAAAGAACTTTTTGATCAGGTAAGTATCCGCTGTAGCCGCATGACCACACGCGCTTACAGCACTTCTTTTTCGTTGGGCATTCAATGCCTCGATAAAGATATGCGCGACCCGATCTATTCCATCTATGGGTTTGTGCGTTTTGCCGAAGAAATTGTGGACACCTTTCACAATTATGACAAGGCTACCC
>JABFSO010000089.1 GCA_013140555.1 Cyclobacteriaceae bacterium
GTATGAACAGGGCACGCTTGATATTAAGAATGGCGAGTTTGTTGGTTACACCACGATGGTGGTGGCGCTGTCGCTGATTTTTGTTGGCGTGAAGTCGTTTCGCGACCAATATGCGCAGGGGACGATTAGTTTCGGTAAGGGTTTTTTGGTGGGCATATTGATTACGCTGGTTGCATCGGTGATGTATGCGCTGGCTTGGGAGATTTCGTTTCACCGGATGTCGCCCGATTATGTGAATAAGATGGCTCAGGAATATGTGACGAAGCTAAAAGAAAAGGGAGCAACAGAAGCCGAGTTGAAAGAAATGGATGAGCAGTATCAGGTTTATAAAACCAATTTTCCGATTCGATTTGGTGTAACGCTGATTGAAATTTTTCCTGTGGGAGTAATTATTTCGTTGATTACTGCGGGCTTGCTGCGCAGGAAGGGTTTTTTGGACGCGCAGGAAAATGTAAACTCTAAATCCGCTTAGCGATGCAATCGAAAGCTACTACCATTGCCGATTATCTAAGCGAGCTGCCTGCTGATCGGAAGAAAATCATTAGCGACATGCACAAGGTGATTACCAAAAATTTGCCGAAAGGATTTGAAGCGCGCATGAGCTATGGCATGATTGGGTATGTGGTACCGCACTCCCTTTATTCGGATGGATACCACTGTACTCCGGAGTTGCCGCTGCCGTTTATGAACGTGGCTTCGCAAAAGAATTTTATTGCGTTGTATCACATGGGTTTGTATGCCAATAAAAAAATACTGGATTGGTTTACCGATGAGTGGCGAGTGTACTCAAAGAAGAAGTTGGACATGGGTAAATCGTGTATTCGGTTTAAGAAACCAGAAGACGTGCCGCTTGATTTGATTGGCGAGTTGGCTGCGAAGATGACACCGCAGGAGTGGATTGCTATATACGAAAAGAGTAAGCCGAAGTGATTGGAGTTGGTAACTATTCAATACAATAACTTAATTTAAAATATATGAAAAAAAGATTTTTGTTGGCTTTGAGCCTTGTCCTCTCATTTGCAATTGGGGTGTACACGAATCCCATTGTGGCAAAACAACAAGCCGAAGAGAAACTGAAACTCGGAGCTTTCTCCATGAGCTTGAGTGTAAAAGATTTAAAAGCTTCGAAAGAGTTTTATGAAGAACTTGGGTTTGTCGTTTCCGGAGGAGCGATGGAAAAGAGGTATCTCATCATGAAGAACGAGACTACGCTGATAGGTTTGTTTCAAGGATATTTTAAAGGTAATATGTTAACTTTCAATCCGGGGTGGGATGTAAATGCCAAGAATGTAGAACCGTTTGATGATGTGCGGAAAATACAACGTCAGTTAAAAAGTCATGGAAGACAATTGTTGACGGAAGCAAATGAAAGCAGCAACGGGCCTGCAAGCTTAATGGTAACAGATCCGGATGGAAATGTTATTCTTATTGATCAGCACCGGTAATTGAATTGATACATCAACATAAAATCATACTAACATGAAACGAGTAACAGGACTAGGCGGAGTTTTTTTTAAGACTGCCGACCCGAAGAAAACAAGAGAATGGTATGGCAAGCATCTGGGCTTGCCGGTAGACGATTATGGCGCCAGCTTTCAATGGCTGGAAGCAGATAAACCCGATGCGAAGTCCCCGGCTTTGACGCAATGGAGCCCGTTTGCTGCAGACACGAAATACTTTCAGCCAAGCGAAAAGCCATACATGTTTAATTACCGCGTGCAGAACTTGGTAGAATTGCTGAAAGTGTTGAAAGAAGAAGGCGTAGAAATTGTAGGCGAAATGCAGGAATATCCGTACGGAAAATTCGGCTGGATTATGGATCCCGATGGAAACAAGATTGAATTGTGGGAGCCAAAGGATGAGGGGTTTGAATAATTCTTTTTTTTGTAATTTTATAAAATGGGAGATACTAGTAAGCACCTGACATATTTTAGAGTAGAGAACTTTAAGCGCTTTGAGTCCTTTGAAATGAAGGACTTGGGGCAGTTCAACTTGATTGTTGGGGATAACAATGTGGGGAAGACGAGCGTGTTGGAGGCGTTGCTTGTGGATGAAGACCCTTACAATTATACTACAAAGCTTTTTGCAGCTTTGGACTTTAGAAATATTAAAGATCGCTTAAATTATCGTGATTTATCTCTTTTTGCCAATAGGGATTTAAGTGTCAATAAATCATTGTACTCATTCAATTTTAAATTGATCTATAATGACTCAAGTGTCAAAGAGTTTTTAGTCGAATTTAAGAATGGTCAGCAACTAGTCTTTAATGGTTTTGTTAATCCTAATTTAGTTATCAACCTTTATGAGAACTTTGGTTTCAACCCATCGGTAAATATTCCATTTATTCCCTTTTATAAAGGTCACGATTCCGATCTTACGAATTTTTATTCACGCCTTCAGAATAGTAAGTCTTTAAAAAAGAGTTTTATCAAAAGTTTGAATACTATAGTTCCGGACTTAGAAGAGATTGAATTATCAAGTCCATATGCAGATTCTGGCCCGCATTTAATTGTATACCAAAAGAATAATGAGTCTTCATTACCTCTAGCTATGTTTGGTGACGGCACAATAAAGTTGTTTCGTTTGCTCGCTGAGATTATCCTTAATAAGGGTAATCGATTGATGATAGATGAAGTAGACACTGGAATCTACTTTAACCGCTTCAAACAATTTTGGAAGGTGATTTTACAGACGGCCAAGGAGAATGATGTTCAATTATTCATGACTACTCACAACGAGGAGTGCATTAATTATTTCAAGGAAGTACTCGAGGATGAGCTAATTGACCTTCAATCCGATACTAGATGTATCACCCTCATTGAAAACTCAAAGACAAAGCAGGTGACAGCACATACTTATAATTTTGAGCAATTTGAACATGCCATCAACCTTGGAAATGAAATACGCGCATAGCAGATGGAGAATTTTTCATTGATCGTTGAGGGTAAGGAGGATACTCGGTTTTTACAAGACTTTATTTTCCACCATTACAAAAGAAAGATTGATAGAAATATCTTCATTGAGGTAGGCGGTAAGAGTGAGACACTACATCTGTCTACCGTTAAAATTCAAACTACTTCAGAAAATAATACTACAGTCCTTCTATTTGATGCAGACGACAATGACTTTGCCTCTACTATCAGAACGATCAAATCCACGGCCACCAAGCTTAATCTTAGGTTTGATCATATTTTTTTATTTCCAAATAACGGTTCGGGTGGTAATTTAGAGTCATTGTTAAAAAGTAGCGTGGCTGATGGCAATGAGAGGCTTTTCGCTTGTATTGATGATTACGCTAAGTGCAGAGACGCAATAAATCTTCAAAATCCAAGAGTAATCACTGAGAAAGAGAAATTAGTGATTTATCATGGATCATTTGAAGAGTCCGGTAACGCTAAGGCTACCGAAAGAAGCTATCTGAATACGAGTATTTGGAATCTGAATAGTCCTTCTTTAGAGCCGCTAAAAGAATTTTTAGCCACGTTTTTTGCTTAGGACTACTTAAAACTCTTAAACCAGCTTCTTACTTTCATCATTAGCACACCCATGATGGCTTCTTTAAAAATGCTGGCCGACATCTTGGATTGCCCCAAGGTGCGGTCGGTAAAAATAATGGGTACCTCAGTCAGTTTAAAGCCATATTTCCAGGTGAGAAATTTCATTTCGATCTGAAAGGCATAACCAACCAGATTGATCTGATCGAGTGGAATTTTTTCGAGCACGGTATGGCGAAAGCAAACAAAGCCAGCGGTGGTATCGTGGATAGGGATGCCCGTGACGAAGCGCACATATTTGCTGGCGAAGTATGACATGAGTACCCGGCTCATGGGCCAGTTTACAACATTTACGCCATTGGAATAACGAGAGCCGATGGCCAGGTCGTGGCCGGCTTCTTCGCACGCCAGGTACAATCGTACTAGGTCTTTCGGGTTATGCGAAAAATCCGCATCCATTTCGAGCAGATACTTGTAGGCTTTCTGTAAGCCAAACTTAAAGCCTGCAATGTAAGCCGTGCCAAGACCAAGCTTACCCTCACGTTGCAAAAGATGCAGTTTGGTTTCGGTGGGCGTATTGAATTTGGCTTGCAAGGCTTTTACTTCTTCGGCTGTGCCATCGGGCGAGTTGTCATCTACAATGAGTAAATGAAAATCTTTAGGCTGCGCAAACACTTCCTTAATGATAGATTGGATATTTTCTATTTCATTGTAGGTGGGTATGATGACGAGTGCGTTGCTCACAAAGGATTTTTTTTTAAAAGTATCAATTTATAGGTTCGATTACAATCCGATCCAACGAAAGTAAGAAGGAAACTACAGTGATGTCGGCCATTTGTAGTAATTTTCGAACATAATAATCTGGCTGCAGTGAAAGCAATCAACCGAATTCTGGCAGGTATCTTTTCCTCCACGCGTCCTGCCTTCATAATTTATGTGGTGGTTACTATTGCGATCAGCATACAACAGTTGCTCTTGCCGGGCAAAGTGATGGAGCCTGGTGGAAATGTGTATACCGAATACAACAACTATATCATTTTTAAGCAATCGTATTTCCATTTGATTCAGCAGATGGATCTCTATTCATTTTATCTGAATGAACAGTGGGATTTGTTTAAGTATAGTCCTGCCTGTGCGTTATCGTGGGGGTTGCTCGGTTATTTGCCGGATGCCATCGGGCTCACCTTATGGAACCTAATTAATGCGCTAGTTCTCTTTGCAGGGATTAGTCAGTTGCCCCACCTGCCACTGAAGGCACGCGTAGCAGCTTTGCTATTGGTATTGGTTGAAATGGTTACTTCGATTCAAAATTCACAAAGCAATGCGCTGATGGTTGGCTTATTGATTTTGGCGTTTTGCTTGTTTGAGCGCGATCAGGTTTTTCTGGCGTGCTTGTGTATCACGTTTACTGTTTTCGTCAAAATCTTTGGCTTGCTTGCATTTGCCATTGCTATTTTTTATCCGAATAAAATCAAAACAATTCTTTACACGATCCTCTGCTTCGCGTTTTTTACTTTTATTCCATTGGTAGTTGTTCCGTGGGATCAACTTGTTTTTCTGTATCAAAGTTGGTGGAACTTACTGGTGAGCGATCATACTATTTCTTATGGGCTTTCAGTGATGGGTTGGCTTACTTCCTGGTTTGGATTTACGGGTGACAAAAATATCGTGGTGTTGCTAGGGTTAGTGTTGTTGTTGTTGCCCCTCATTCGATGGAAGCACTATGCTGAATTTAATTTTCGCATCAGCGTGCTGGCCTCTATTTTGATCTGGACGGTTATTTTTAATCACAAGGCAGAGTCGCCTTCTTTCATCATTGCCATGGCCGGGGTGGCTATGTGGTATTTTTCTTCTTTGCGCACCAATCTTAATTTCGCATTGATCCTACTTGCATTCGTATTCACTAGTTTATCGCCAACCGATATTTTTCCAAAGTTTATTCAGCGCGAATATTTTGATCCGTTTGCTATAAAGGCAGCGCCCTGCATTTTCATTTGGTTAAAGATTACATACGACCTTTTATTTAGCAAACTTCAAACTCATTCATTACGTGAATAAAACGAAAGCAGTTTTTTTAGATCGGGATGGTGTGCTCAACAAGGACAATCCTAACTACACCTATCGTGTTTCGGATTTTGAAATATTACCAGGCGTGATAGATGCACTTCAGTCGTTACACCAAGCTGGTTACAAATTGATCGTAGTTACCAACCAGTCGGGAATAGCACAAGGAATTTACACCCATGCCGATGTGGCCGCTTGTCATGCGTATATGCAAGAGCAATGTGGTGGTGTGATCGATAATTTTTACTATAGCCCATATCATCCATCGGCTACTCATTCGCTTACGCGGAAACCGGGCACGTTGATGTTTGAAAAAGCTCGGGCAAAATTCGACATCGACTTTGCTCAATCATGGATGGTGGGGGATAGAGGCAGAGATATAATCCCTGCCCGCCAGTTGGGAATTCGCACAATTCAGATTGGGGATGAGATCGAACCCGAGAATAAAGCAGAATTTACATGTGAAAGCTTAAAAGAGGCATCATCTTTGATTATAAACAACATTACAAAACACTAAATAACCCCTGTATGAAAAAATCAATCATTTTTCTTTTTATGCTAATGACTTTGGCTTGTATGAGCCAGACCTTTGAAGGCACCGTAAAGTTTTCGATGAAGGCAGAAATTACTGACCCCAAAATGAAAGAGCAAGTAGAGAAGGGCATGCAACAATTGAACGATCCTGCAACGCAGGCTAAAATGAAGGAGATGCAAGAGAAGATGAATGATCCTCAGATGAAAGCGATGATGGAAGCGAATCCGCAAATGAAAGCACAGATTGAAAACGCTCTGAAAATGGCGCAGGGTGGAGGCGCAGGTGGTGGCATGGCTTCGATGATGCCTACCGGAATGATATTCAAGACGAAAGGCGGCAACGCACTTACAGTAGTGGAAGGTGGCCCCATGCCAATGGAAATGCTTTACTTAAAGGAGAAAGATAAAATGTTTCGTCTCGATCGCAAAGGCAAGACTTACTCTGAAATGGGTGCTGGCGGTCCTCCCAACATGCCGCAACAAGTCAAGCCAGAGGTGAAGGTGACCAAGACAAATGAAAAGGCTACCATTTTGAAATACACTTGTACGAAATACATTGCTTCTGTTACTGAAAAAGGCAAGACTGTCAATCAAATTTATTGGACTACTACAGAGATAAAGGATTTTGACATGAAAAGCTTAATGAAGCAGCGTATGGGGCGCGGTGAGCCGATGATTTATGAAGGCATTGAAGGAGTGCCTTTGAAAATGGAAATGAGCACACCGGAAGCGAAGGTGATAATTGAGGTGACAGAAATCAAGCGCGAAACACTTAAAGCATCTGACTTTTCAATTCCAACGGATTACAAGTTAACGCAAGGCATGTTCTGATCCATTTCAGCAATAAAAAAAGCCTTCTGATTTCTCGGAAGGCTTTTTTGTTTTAATTCAATTGGATCAAAGCGATCCGCTTACTTTCAGTTTAGTAGGCTTTTGACGTTTGGGCGCGTGCGCTTCCTCGTAGCCTAAAATTTTCATCATGCTCTCACTGGTTTGTTCGCTGGCGAAAAGTTCGGTGGAGATTTCTCCATCTTCGTTGCGATCAATGAGCACGTGTTTCGGTGCTGGAATCAAACAATGTTGAATACCTCCATAACCGCCCAACGATTCCTGATAAGCACCGGTGTGGAAGAAACCTATGTAAAGGGGTTCTTCGTCATTAATCATCGGCAAAAATACTTCCCCGGTGTGTGCCTCCGAGTTATAATAATCCTGACTGTCGCAGGTAAGACCACCAATATTGATTTTATGGTATGGATCATCCCACTTATTC